>JBGPIX010000237.1:0-8575 GCA_041485085.1 Candidatus Acidiferrum sp. | reverse complement strand
GATGGAGTTACCCAGGTTGACGGCCTGGACGACGTTGTTGGTGGAGCTGCTGAATTTCCCCAAGTTGTCGCGGTTGAGAAGGAACAGGTTGCCCTGCTTGCCGCCACCAATGAGGAGGTGAGCGACTGGTCCGGAAGGCTGGTCGACGAGAACGGTTGCGGCGCCGGAACCAAAATCGGTGTCATTGGCGTCGAGCGAGGCCTGGTCGAGAGGAGTGAAGTAATCGGCCACGGAAAGACCGCCTGTAGTGCCGAGCTTTATGACGCTATCGCCATAGTTCGAGCCGCCGGTGTTGGCGTCGAAAGTTCCGTTGCCGGTGATGAAAAAGAGATTGCCGGAAGAATCGACGGCGGGAGCGCCGCCGCCCATCCAAATGCCTCCGCGGGAATAAGAGAGGGTACCAACTTGATTGGGCGTGGAGTTGAAGGCGGCATTGGCCACAGGCGCAAGAGTAGACGCGCTAAAACCAATCACCCAGCCGTGGTAGGGATCGTGGTCTTCGTGCGAAGCCCACGCGACATACACCACACCGTTGGAAAGAACGAGGCCAGGGCGCTGGCTTTCGTTGCGCGGATCAAAAGCCACCAGTCCAGAGACGGAGCCCGCGCCGGTGCCGGGAACAGAAATGGAAGAGTCGATACTCCGCGGAGGCGCGATGCGCTCGTTGCCGGTGGTGACGTCAATCGCGTGAAGGCGCTGGAAGAATTGCAGGCTGGCGTTGACGGACTTGCTGACGACATAGAGCGTGTTGGTGGCTGGGTCGATGACGGGCGTGCCGGTGATACCGACTTCGGGCGAGATGTCGCCATAGCCGCTGCCGACGAGCGCGCCGGTTCCCGAGGAAGGAACGGAAGTTTCGCCGGTGGCGCCGCCGTGGGCGGAGTCGATCAAGTTGACGTGCCAAAGCGTGGTGCAGGGAGCGGCATCGGCGTCGAAGGCGTAGAGGCTTTCGTGCTGGGTAGCGACGACGATGACATTGTGAGGCGTGCCGGCGACGGTCAGATTTGGAACCCAGAGCGGTTGCGCGTATATCGCGCCGTCGGCCTGGCAAGAGAAAAGCTTGCCAAAGGTGGACTGGTTAACGTTAGCAGCGGTGAGGGCAAATTCGTGAGTGTTCGTGCCGTCGCGGGAGACGTTGTTGTGATAAGCGAGAACGCCGGAGAGATCGGTGACGCCGATGGAATTGGAGGCGCTTCTGGTGACGTCGGCGACGCTGGTGGCGGTGATGGAATAGATGCCTGCGGCGGAAGGAGCGACGTAAGTGGCAGAGGTGGAGGTTACATTGGTGAACGTGCCGCAGGAGGCGCCGGAACAAGCAGCGCCGGAGGCCGACCACGTTACGCCGGCGGCACCGATATCGTTCAGCACGGTAGCCGTGACGGGCAGCGTTTGAGTGACGGTGAGGCCGCCGCGCTTCGGAAAAATAGTGATACTAAGAGCGGTGTTGGAGGTGATCGTGATGGATGCTGATGCCTTTTTCAAAGTGTTCGAGACGGAAGTGGCGGTGAGGGTGACCGTGGCAGAATTTGGCGCGCTTGGAGGAGCCGTATAGGTGATGGGAGTTCCGGAGGCGCTTGAGGTGGCGGAAAGAGTTCCGCAGGTGCTGCCGCTGCAACCTGCGCCGGAAAGAGTCCAACGCACGCCGCGATGATGCCGGTCATTGCTCACGGTGGCGGTGAACTGTTGAGTACCGCCTCCCGCTCGGACACTGGCGGTTGCCGGAGAGACCGAAACGGAGATGCGGGACTGGGCGGCGACGCGCGGAACCGAGGCGAGACCGAGGAGAGTGAAGGCGGCAAGAGGAGCAAAACTTGTCCGGAGAGATTCGACGTAAGAGTAAGACCGCTTGAACATGGGCGAACTCCTTCTTAGAAGGAAACGAATTCATCCAATGAACAGGCTGGGGGCCGCGGCATCCGATTGGAATTGATTTGAGGCAATCATATCGGGGCAAGCAGTGAACGCGAATGGAACGAGGGGGCAGTGTTCGAAAATGCCCGGCAGGACAGGATGGGGGCGAGTCGATTAGTGAATGCCTGAGACGCAACCGTGTCAAAGGTGGCGACGGGAACTTGGAGGAAAACGGCGTGTGCCGCCCATTGCCAAAACAGTGGGGGATTGCTAAGAGTGGTCGTGTAAAATAGTTTACTGTCATTGGGAGACGGGCCAAATGATTGATGAGAGCGCAAAACAGGCGGCGCAAGAATACCTGGCGGCGAAGCTGACGGAAGAAGAACTGCTTTACGAAGAGGCGCAGAACAAGACATTGGCGTTCGCGCGGTCACCCCTGGTTTGGAAATACTTCAAGGACACGATTTTCGAGAAGTGCGGCGAGTGGAACACCATCACGCAAGAAGAGACGCTGGTTTGCAAGGAAACGGCGATTGGCGATCTGCGGATCTGGTGCGCGGCGCGAAATAAACAGATGACGGTGCATTACGATTCCAAGAGGCTATTGATCACGGTGCGGAACGCCGGGCGGCTGGAGCATGAAGAAGACGTGGTGATGCACATGGAAGGATACCGGACAGGCGCCAGCCGGGACGACCGGGACGTTCACCTGGTGCGCAACGAGCAGCCGGTGAACATCGATATGTTGATCGTGGGCGAGTTGCGCGTGTTGACGGGATTGAGCCGGCAACGAGGGGCGTAGGGGTTGGGGGATAGGAAATAGGGGATAGGGGCCGAGCAGACCTTTCGCAGGACGATACCTCGATAGCCAAAGTGAAAAAGGGCGCCCGCCGCCGCGGGTGCCCCTACGAAGGCAAATTCGAGAAGCCTCAGGCCTCAAGGCCTGAGCTACAGCGAAATCCCAACGAAAGATAGCGACTTAAAGTCGCCGCTACAATGGGATTATTCGGCGCCGAGGGGGAGGAAGTATTGGGTGCCTTTGACGGGTTCCTGGAGACGCTTAAGAAGGAGCTGGAGGTCTTCGCTGCGCTCGACGAAGTCGATGTCGGAGGTGTTGATGACGAGAAGGTCGGAAGCAGCGTAGCGGAAAAAGAAATGTTCGTAAGCGCGAGCGACTTCCTCGATGTATTCGGGGGCGATGTGGGACTCGTCGCGAGAGGCTTTTTTGGCGATGCGGGCGCGGAGGACTTCGGGCTTGGCCTGGAGATAGATGACCAGGTCGGGAGCGGGAATATCCGCGGTGAGGGCTTCGTAGTAGCGCTCGTAGAGCTTGAGCTCGGCGTCGTCGAGATTGAGATTGGCGAAGATGCGGTCTTTTTCCATGAGGAAATCGGAGAGGACCGGGCCGGGGGCTTCGACGGCGAGGGCTTCGCGGAGGCGCTTCTGGCGCTCGATGAGGAAGTGCATTTGCGCACGGAGAGCGGAGCCGGGCTTGGCGTTGTAAAAGTCGGCGAGAAAGGGATTGTCCTCGCAATCGTAGATGCGGCGAGCGTGGAGGCGCTCGGCAAGGATGCGGGCGAGGGTGGTTTTGCCGACGCGCAGAGGGCCTTCAATGACGATGAAGCGGGGAGGCTGGGGAGTGCGCTGCGGAGTGCGCGCGCGTTTGGCGGCGGAGGAGTCGTTGCCGGGCATCGTTTCGTGAAGTCCCTGATGAGCAGGGACGAACGGACGGATTATAGCAGAGTCGCGGACCGAGCGATGCGCGATGCGCGGTTCGCGCGTGCGCGGCGGATGCTACCGCACGGGCGAAAATGTAAAAATATTTTCACATTTATGGCCTAGTACTGCCGTCCTAAAAATGGGAAACGGAGGTGCCAGAGGAGGGTACTAATAAGAATGTGACCAATGGGCCAGTGTTGCCTGTCCTTTTGTACAGTATATTCTCCCCATTGCGAGTGGGGACGGACTTGCAAGACCCACAGGCAATACTGAGGTGACAAATGGTCCTCGCAACGCTAGTTTTGCTGTTTTCCATCCCGCAGATGGACGACACGGCGAAAGTGCTTAACGACCTTCCCGCGGTTTCTTCCGATAGCGCTACAAAAGATTCGACATTGGTTGCCGCCGCGCTGCCTTCCGCGCCGGCACCCAAAGTGAAAGCCGACCCCGAGCCGATCGGGCTCAGCTCGGCGGCGCAGCCTCTACACCCGATAAAGCCAGTGCTCACCGGGCCGCGCGAGACGCCCCGGCAGAGGAAGATTTGGTATGGACTAGCGATCGCCGGAAGCGGCGGAGCGGCGTTTGACGCGTGGTCCACGCGCCGGGCGGTCGCCGGCGGGTACGGCCAGGAAGCTAATCCGTTCTTGCGGCCGTTTGCGAATTCGAATGCCATTTATGCCGCGACGCAGGTGAGCCCGCTGGTGATGGACTTCCTGGGCAAGCAGATGATGACCAGCCAACACCGTTGGGTGCGGAAGATGTGGTGGCTGCCGCAGACGGCGGGCGCAAGTTTTTCATTTGTGTCCGGCGTGCACAACGTCGGAGTCGTGCACTAAGAGTTCCCTCAATCCCCAAACAGAAAGCGCCCCGACCCGGTCGGGGCGCTTTTGTTTTTGGCAAGCGCGTTCTTGCACCGCGCTTGAGACTTCAGACTACTTTCCAACGACAACGATGACGAAGGAGCCGGGCTTCATTTTGCCGCGGCGTTCGCCGGGAGCCGGCGGATCAAAGTCGGCTGCGGGGAGGAAGATGTTGTGAGTTTTGAGGTCGAGCCCCATGGTGCGGGCAGACTTCTTGGTGGGGACGTTCTCGACCACGGTATATTTGTCCGGGGAATCCTGGTGGATCACCGTGAGATTGCCGTCACCGCAGGAGGCGAAGACGTAACCGGAGGAAGGATCGAAGCCGGCAGCATCCGGGCCCTCGCAGATTGCGGGAGTGGCGACGACTTTGCCGGTGTCGACGTTCACGACGGCCATCACTTTTTCGTCGCAGACGGAAAAGGTGCGGCGATTCTTGACGTCCATTGCGAGACCGGACGGCGACTTGCAAGGTGCGAGCGGCCAGTGGTGGAGTTCCTTGAGGGTCGCCGCATCGAGATGATGGAGTTCGGAAGAGTCTTCGTTGTTTACGTAGACAGAACCTTTGCCATCGGCAGCGGCGAATTCCGGCTTGCCACGCAGGTCTATGTTGCCGAGCACGGTGCCATCGGCGGCGTTGATGGCGGTGGCGTTTTTGCCGCGGCCGTTGAAGGTGAAGACGCGCTTGCTGACGGAATCGTAAAGGATGGCGTCGGGATTGGCGTCGGTCTTGACGTTTGCGCCGATGGGCTTCAGCGTTTTCAGGTCGAAGATGGTGACATCATTCGAACGGCCATTGCTGGTGAAACCGCGGCCGAGGTCGGAAGCGATGGCGACACCGTGGACGCCTTGCGTATCGGGGATGTCGCCGACGACGGCGTAGGTGTCCGCATCAAGAACCATAGTGTGAGTGCCGCGCGAAACGTAAACGCGGCGGGCCTCACTGTCCACATAGACATAGTCCCAACCACCGTCGCCGCCGACGGCGATCGTCTTGATGACGTGATAGCCGGAGCCAGCGGAAGCCGGTGTTGCGGCATGCGAGAAGCCTACAGCAGAAAAGACGATCGCCATTGCGAGTGAACCAAGAAGGGTGAGAAGCGCGAAACGTTTGTTCATAGATTTTTTCTCTCTTTGAATTTCTGTCCTTATCTTGAGCCTGGGTCCAACTATCTATATAGCGATGCAGATAAACGCAAGATAAACGCGAAGAGTCTGGCTACATCTTCGATTTGTGCTGTTCGAACCAGCCGGCGATATACAGCATTTTGGCGATGTGGTGGCTGGGGCGGCGGCCAATGCCGTGGGGCTCTTCGGGAACGCGGACGAGAACCGTTTCCACGTTGAGGAGTTTGAGGGCTTCGTAGAATTGCTCAGCTTCGGAAATGGGAGTGCGATAGTCGGCCTCACCGGTCATGACGAGTGTGGGCGTTTTGACTTTGGCGACGAGATTGGTGAGGGAGCGCTGCATGTAGTTGTCAGTGTTATCCCAAGGAAGACCGGGGAACCAGTATTTGGTGATGAAGGGAATGTCGGAGGTAAGCGCAAAGCTGTACCAGTTGATGACCGGATAGAGCGAAGCCGCGGCGCGGAAGCGTTCGGTATGCTCGATGGTCCAGCAGGTGAGAACGCCGCCGCCGCTGCCACCGGTGACGAAGAGATTGTTGGTGTCGATATAGCCTTTGGCGATGACGGCGTCGACACCGCTGTTGAGGTCGTAAAAATCGTCGCCCGGATAAGCGTGATGGATCAGATTGGCAAAATCCTCGCCGTAGCTGGTGCTACCCCGGGGATTGATGTACAGAACGACGTAGCCTCTGGACGCCAGGACCTGTTTCTCGAAATCGAAGCGGTCGCCGTAGTCGGCGAAGGGACCGCCGTGAATTTCAAGCACTAGAGGATATTTCTTGGTAGCGTCGAAATCCGGCGGGTGAACGATCCAACCCTGGATCTTGCGATTGTCTTTTGACGATTCGAACCAAAACTCTTCAACGTGGCCCGGCTTTTCTTGCGTGAGCAATTCCTGATTGAGCGAGGTGAGAACCTTCAAGGCTCCATTGTTGGAGATGGCGATATCGCCGGGATTGTCGGTGCGCCCATAAGTGAGTGCGATCAAGCCAGTGTGGGCGAGGGAAAATGTGCCGCTGCCGCCGGCGCCGTTTGTGGAAGCGATGTGATCGGCAATTTTCTTGAGAGCGCCATCGACGGAGTAGAAGCCGATCTTGGAGTCGCCCTGATCGTCGTAACGAAAGAAGACGCCGGTGTTGTCAGGGGCCCATTGCGGGTCCTGAACATCACGATCGAGCTTATCGGAGAGAGAATGCGGATTGGTGCCATCGCGATTCATGAGGTAGAGCTTGGTGGTCTGATGGCCCTGGTAGCGGTCATCGTAGCCGGTGTAAGCGATGAGCTTCCCGCTGGGAGAGACGGCGGGAGAATTGTCGGGGCCTTTGCGATTGGTCAGAGGGCGGAATGAGCCATCGGCGATGCTGAATTCATAAACCTCGGTATCAAAATATTCATGGTCGGACTCGGGATGGCGATTGACGGAAGCGATCAAATACTTGCCATCAGGCGTCCAGGAAGCGCGATTGGGGCCAAATTCGTTGCCGCCATTCGGAAAATTGCCGTTGGTGACCTGGCGCGGTGCGCCGCCTTCGCTGTCTACGAGGAAGATTTGCATGTAGCCGGGCTTGAGATAGCCCGAGCCATTAAAACGATAAACCAAACGATCGTAGGCGGTGGGAGGATCGGCCCATTTTGCGCCGGAAGGCGGAGCTGGAAGATCGGCGATATGCGGGCCCTTGCCCAGAACGAGAGATGAGAAGGAGAGCATCTTCCCATCAGGCGACCAGGCGATGGCGTCGGGGGCTTGCTCAAGATTGCTGATGCGCGCGGTCTGGCCTGTGTCCATCCAGCGGATGTAGAGCTGCTGTTTGCCATCGGCATCGGAGAGGTAAGCGAGGCGCAGGCCGTCGGGCGACCAGCGTGGAGAGGTGTCGCTGCGATTGCCGGTGGTGAGCGGGCGATGGTCGGTTCCATCGGAATTGATGATCCAAAGATTGGAATAGCGCTTGTCGGTCATGGGATCGGCGAAGCGGCGCACGTAAGCAATTTTCTTCCCGTCTGGGGAGATCTGCGGGTCGGTGGGAAGCTGCAGCTGGAACTCGTCCATAGCGGTGAGTTTGTGAGAAGCCTCTTGCGCCCGGAGAGTGGGGCATGCTGCAAGGGTCAAATATGCGCCCACAAGGGCAGCGATGCGCGCTTTAGATGTCATGGGGACAGGCCTCCTCGCGAGGGCGAGTTAACAACGCGAATGGCAGTATGTCAAGGCGATGTGAAGTTAGAAATGAACGTGGCAAGAGGGCTTCGTTGACACTTTTGCATGCGCTTCGTTAGACTAACTCGTGTAGTTGATCCGACCGTACCTGCCTGCACGGTTCCCCGGTAGCTCAACGGTAGAGCATTCGGCTGTTAACCGAAGGGTTGCTAGTTCGAATCTAGCCCGGGGAGCCAAATTCTCCTTCTCTTTCAGTAAGTTACGAAACATCATTTCTCGCGTTTCAGCTCTGAAAATCGCAGTGTCATGTAGGTGTCATGTAAAACGCCTCAATGGACCGTGGGGCGCTCGCCATACACCTGCTGATTTGCTTTCTCCATCGCATCGCGAACCTGCTCGACCATGCTGAGTTGATACCGACGCTTTGTCTCGGGGCTGGTGTGACGCATCGCCCGTTGAATCACAGCATCTGGCGCAACCCAACTTAGCCGGGTACAAAAAGCATGCCGCAAATTGTAAATTGGAAAATGCGGCACGCCTGCCCGCCTCAACGTTGCTCTCCATGCGGTCTTCACACTGCCGATCGGCCGTTCGGGTTTGCGCGGACTGGGAAAGATATAGAGAGAATCAGACTTCGATTCTTCCTTCCATTTGCGCAACACACGATAAGCCAAGTCCGTCAGCGGAAGGGGTTCGGAAGAATCCGGAGTCTTTACGTCGTTTCCGAAGCGAATGAGGCGGTGCTCCCAATCCACTTGGTCCCAACGCAACCGGAATCCTTCGGTGTAGGTTCTTCCACCCGTTTGGACGAGCAACACAATACCCACGCGAAGATGAGGACAAGCCGCCTTCAAGATGCGGTCTT
>JBGPIX010000236.1:0-8579 GCA_041485085.1 Candidatus Acidiferrum sp. | reverse complement strand
ATTTAGCGAATCAAGCGGCTTTGGTCCTTCTGGCAAGTCATTTTGTCCAGGGCCAAAGGGGCGTAGTTTAGCTGCAAAAAGGAAGTATATGAAACCGATCATTTGGGTTGGAATTGTCTTAATTGTTCTGGGCGGACTGGCGCTCGCCTATCAAGGATTCACGTACACGCATCAAGAAAAAGTACTCGATCTTGGACCGATCCATGCCACCAGGGAAGATCACGAGCGGGTCTCGATTCCGCCGATACTGGGCGGGCTGGCGCTGGTCGGAGGAATTGCCTTGCTGGTTGTTGGGGGCAAGAAAAGTTCTTAATTCGAAACTGCGGAAGTAACCCGCCTGAGAGTCGGGCAACGCATAACCCTCTCAAGACTTTAACGTGTTGAAAGTCCTTCAGCCAAGAATCTATAAAGAAACAAAAAGTCAGCAGAAGAAGTTTTGACCGTGGAGGTCAGCAATGAAGAAATTCATGGTAACGGCAGCATGTCTTACGCTCGCAGCAGGTGCAGTGTACGCGGCGAAGTTGAACAAGGAACAAAAACGCCTGGAACAATGCGGCGTTGTAATGCAGGAAGTGCTCAACATTCCAGACAATATTCCGCATGAGCTACTGGAAAAGGCCGAGTGCGTCATCGTGATCCCTTCCGTCAGGAAACTGGCTCTGGGAATCGGCGCGGACTACGGACGCGGAGCGATGGTTTGCCGCACGGGCGAAAAGTTCCGCGGACCCTGGGGAGCCCCAGCGATGTACGCTTTGGAAGGCGGCAGTGTCGGCTTCCAAATCGGCGGCGAAGCGACGGACTTGATCCTGCTGGTCATGAATGACCGAGGGATGGAGTCCATTCTCAGCAGCAAGGTGAAGTTGGGTGCCGATGCTTCCGTTGCCGGTGGACCCAAGGGACGCGATGCTTCCGCGGATACCGACGCCTGGATGCGAGCCGAGATTCTCAGCTACTCACGTTCACGCGGTTTGTTTGCGGGCGTTTCGCTCGAAGGCTCCACGATTCGTCCGGATGACGAGGCCAGCGAACAGGTGTATGGCCACGCCATCAAGGCAAAGCAGATCGTAAGAGGCGAACATACAGGCGTGCCCGGCACGGGCCGGAATCTCGTTAACGCGCTGCAAAAGAGCGCACCGCACAACGAATCGGAACAACACGTCGCTTCGAAACAGTAGTTGATTGGCAGTCTGTTGAAGTTTCAGAAATTTCAGCGGGTTTGGACGCCCCACTCTTGACGCACCTGTCGAGAGTGGGGTTTTGGTTTTCAAACGAGGCGCGGGACAGGGATGAACTCTGTAGCTCAGTCGTGCAGGACAACGCTCAGGAGCGAGCTGTTGATTTCAAGACCATCGGTATTGTCAATGAAGCCCAGTTTCTTGAATTTGTTCATGAAGAGATTCACGCGGGAGCGCGTTGTGCCGATCATTTCCGCCAGCGTTTCCTGGGATATCTTGGGGAGGATTTTCTGGGGCTCATCTTTCTTACCGTAGCGAGCCAGCAAGAGAAGCGTGCGAGCAAGGCGCTTTTCGGTGGAGTTAAAAAGCTGGTCGATCAAGTCCTCTTCGATCCGGATATTCCTGGAAAGCATGTAGGTGATGAAACGGTCGGAGAAGGTATGTTCGGCATGGAGCACACGAATCATCTCCTCCTTGTCGATCACGAGCACGGTGGTCTGTGCCGTGCTGGTGGCGGACCCCATTCGAATGGGCTGACCTGCAAGACAACCTTCGCCAAAAAAATCGCCGGGCCGGAGATTGGCCAGGACCGCTTCTCTGCCATTGGCATTGACGACCGAGAGTTTCACGCCGCCCTCCTGGATGTACATGACGTGGGTAGCGGCATCGCCTTGCCCGAAGATGGCGGCTTTCTTGGAATATTCGACAACTTTTCGCTGGATGCCGGCGGAATCGAGAAAGGTCTGCGCGTCAAAAGCGACCTGCTTGGTCGCCCCGTTTGTTCTCGCCATAATCGGCTTTGGCATGATTTGCAGCATCTATTCTAGCACCCCGTTACGCGGGAAAATACAAGATACAGATTTGCCCGCAATGGCAAGCTCCCGAGGAGCGACATGAATTAAAGCGTGGTTGCTGCCCGGGAAGCATTTCGATCTTCGGAGAGCGACCGTCGGAAAAATCGGTAGTCGCACTTTTCACAGCGGTACGGCCTCACGAGAATCATGGCCAGAATGACTTGTTCAATGATTCCCTTGCGTTTTGACTGATGGATCCTTTTGCTACGGCAAAGCGGGCAACTCAACATTGCGATTCTCCGTATGCGTCGTCGGTGTTGCCGAATCATGTTCAGCTCTGGACAACCTCTGTGTCTGTCCTGTATTGAACAGCAGGATTACATTGCCTCGTTTCTGCCGTGAGTCCGACGCTTGTCAGGACAGATAGCGGGCCTTGCGTCCTTCTTATAGCTGTCAGGACAAGTGTTCAAAACAGTACAGACTCCGTTCTCGGACCAGCATAGGGTGAGTAAGAAGGGGTCGACCTCCTAGCTGCCCACACCTGACTGAATGGGCAGCCTGGTTGGCTCCGGGTGTGGGCCACTATGGCAAGACTGGCGCAGAACGAATTCCGATCCGAACTGAGCAGTTTCCGCTCGGACAGTGCGCCCTCCCACCGGCGCCGTCACCTGAGAGTGCTGTTCATCCACCGGGATGCCGAGGTGATAGACGGCTGCCTGGAAGAGCTAAAGAAAGCACAATTCATCGTGAGCGCCGATTTCGTCTTGACCCTGGCACAGTGCAGGGAACAACTCCGCTCCCAAACCTATGATGTCGTCATCGCCGAGTACCCCAGCTCGAGTTGGAAAGGCCCGCAGGCATTGGAGCTCCTCCACCAAACGGTGCAGGAGATCCCTCTTCTGTTCGTGACCGCCGGAATTGGAAATGAATCCATCGCGGAACTGACTGCTCAAGGCGCGTTCGATTACGTGGAAAAAGAGCATCTCGCGCAACTGCCTATGGCTGTTCGGCGAGCTGTGAACGAGAAGAAACTGCGCGCGGAGCTGGAAGAGGCCGGAAAAGCCCTACGGCACTCGCAATCTCTGTATCGGGCGCTGGTGGAGAACCCCGCGTACGGAGTATGCCGGTGCGATGCGGAGGGAAAGTTTGTCGACGTCAACCAAGCCTTCCTAACGATGCTTGGCTACGAAACCAAAGAGGAACTGTTGGCGGCGAATCGTGCGTCCGAAATTGTCATCGATCTTGGCCAAGAGGCGCCATTGGCCGGCAGTTCCCCCGAGTCTGTGCGAATCGAGCCGGTTGAAATTGAATGGAAGCGGAAAAACGGAACGACGCTGAAAGCCAAGCTCAGCGGCCGGGGCGTGTTTGACGAGCGTGAGGATTTTGTCGGCTATGAAATCATAGCGGTGGACATCACGGAGCAACGAGCGCTTGAGGATCATCTGCGCCGGCAGGCAATGAGCGACTCACTGACGGGCTTGGCCAATCATCGGCGGCTTTTCGAGGCATTGCAGGCGGAGATCTGCCGAACGAAGCGCACGGAGCGGGAATTTTCTCTCTTGTTGCTGGACCTCGACGGATTGAAAAGTATCAACGACCGATTAGGGCACTTGGCGGGAAACCGGGCGCTCTGCCGGCTGGCGCAGACGCTGGCGGATTGTTGCCGATCCCTGGATACGGCGGCGCGGCAAGGTGGGGATGAATTTGCTCTGGTGCTGCCAGAGACCGGGGCCGCCGCGGCGACTTTGGTAGCACGGCGAATTTGCGAGTTGCTTGCGAATGATGCCGAAGCACCGGTGCTTTCCGTGAGCGTAGGAGTTGCCAGTTATCCGAAGGATGCCGATACCATCGGAACGCTATTGTACGCGGCGGACCGGGCGCTCTATGCGATGAAAGCGAAGCAATCAAGAGCCGCGTGGGCAGGCCAGGTTACCTAAGCGCTTTAACGGTGTTTGAGAGCGCGAGTTTGTTCCGGCCAGAAGTGAACCTGAATCGTCAGAGCAAGTGTCCTGTATCGGACATCGCTCCTACGGCGATTCCCGCACACTCTTCGTGGGCTAGGGATTCCCCAAGTGGAGCTGAACACGGACTGACAGAAAAGGGAGACTCCGATGAATGAACACGATTCCGGCGCACGCGGCAGGTCACAAGAACGCAAAGCCCAGAGTAATTCGGACGACAAGATTCAGTACCTGTGGAAGGCTGAAGAACGACTGCTCCAATTGATTTCTAACCGTGCGCCCCTTCCAAAGGTCCTGAATGAGATCTGCAACGCCCTCGATTGTCAGATTAGCGACGTGGTTTCGCTAATTTCCCTGCCCGAGGACGATGCCGGCGAACTAGCGGCAATTGCGATGAATGCAGCGCTATTTGGTTTGCATACTTTCTGTTCCGAAGGCATTTTCGCCGAAAATGAAGAATTGCTCGGATTCCTGGAAATGTACAGCGGCGTTCTACGATGCCCCTCTGCGGAAGAAGTTCAATTCATTGAACGAGCAAAGTGCCTGGCTGCAATCGCGATTGAACGTCACAATGAGGCAAGCCGGCACGGCAGGCGTGGAGTACCTAGGAATCGGCCGGCCCGAGGACGCGTGTTTGAGTGGCCAGTTTCCATGAACTAGTCTTCAAGAAGCCGCAAATTTCTTCTTCAAAAGGCAATAAACAAGGGCGAGCTGTAAGCAAGCAGTCGGATATAGCGCGGATTGAGTCACTCGTGTAGAACGACGCTTAAGAGAGAAGTATTGATCTCAATCGAGCCGTTATACTTGATGAAACCGAGCTTCCTGAATTTGTTCATGAAAAAATTGACGCGTGAGCGCGTTGTGCCGATCATCTCCGCAAGCGTTTCTTGAGAGATTTTGGGGAGCATTCCGTGCGGCTTGTCCTCGCTTCCGTAACGCGCAAGCAGTAGAAGAGTGCGGGCGAGCCGTTTCTCGCTGGAATTAAAAAGCTGATCGACCAAGTCCTCTTCGATGCGAATGTTCCTTGCCAGCATGAAACCGATGAAAAGGTCGGAGAGATCATGTTGCTCGTGAAGCACTTTGAACATTTCACTTCTCTCGATGACGAGCACAATGCTCGGCGCAATCGCGGTGGCCGTCCCCATGCGCACGGACTGGCCTGCTAGGCAGCCTTCACCAAAGAAGTCTCCCGGTCCGAGAATGCCGACAACCGCCTCCTTGCCGCCCGCACTAATGATGGAGAGCTGTACTCCGCCTTCTTGTATGTACATCACGCTTTTGGCGGCATCCCCTTGAGAATAGACAATCTCTGTCCTTCTTAGCTCTTTGACTTTTCTCGCTACCCCCGCTGAATCAAGAAGAGCTTGGGCATCAAATTCGCCTTTTTTCCCGGAACTCCGTCTCGCTTTTTTCTTATTCGGATTCACGATTGCTTCTAAACCTCCAGTTGGAGAAATCCGCGAAGACTGGTTGTTGATTGCTCTTGCTCCTCCACAAGAACTTCTTCCTGCGTTTCCTGCTTCGTTCCGCGAGCCTGTTCGGCCGCTTGTTCCCGCCGGATTTGTTCTTCAACAATCTTTCTGACTAGCTCTAGTGGCACCTGTTCGAAATGCGTTTTGGACATAAGCATCGCAACTCCTTCGGTTCGCCAAGACGCTAGCAGGCCGGAAGTCGTACGGGTCATATCTTTTGACATTCGATGAGTGCCGTTAGCCGTAGCTGAGCCGCAGCATTGGGCGAGTCGGGGTGGGGTAGGGCTCCGAGTTGGGCCGACGCTGCGTTTTTACGCCCTGCATTTTTAACTTGCAGGACTCGCTACGATGAGATACGATAGCGTCACGTTTGTTTAGCGTGGCATCATCAAGGAGGACTCTATGGGGCGCATGCAGGCGAAAACCGTACCGATGCACTTCAAGACCATGGTTCAAGCGAATGTGCCGCAAGGTCGAGATGGAAAGCACAAACTGATTGTCACCACCATCCTCAAGGACCTCGACAGCTTAAAAGCTGGTTCCGCACTCAAGGTCCCGTTGGCCGACTTGGTGCAATCGAAAGAAAAAGTCCGTTCCGCATTGAACCGTGCGACTCGGAAAGCCAGCCGTAGAGTTGCGACCGCTAGCGACGCCACATTCTTGTATGTCTGGAACGTAAGCGAGTAGCGTGACCTTCTAACCTTTCCCCGCAGTTATCGGCCCGGCACGGGGGTACCCCCAATCATCCGGATCAGCAATACTTCTAACAAGATCGGCTTCTTCAGATCGGCCTTTACTGGTTGGCATGTACTTTGGCACAAGCCGAACGGGGGCAATCAAAATACAGATATGTCTCAAAACGGACAGATATTCGCCGCGGTAGCGTCTAGCATGAGGTTCGTGGGGAAGCAAAAAGACCGAAGCGAGAAACAAGACCCAAGCTTTAGCCTGAACCACCCGGAAAAACCCAGGTTCCACTTCGTTCCACATTGTCGCAGGGCACTCGGACCAACACAGAAAGAAGGGTCAATAATCTGTGCGGACGGGTGTCTGCCGTTGAAAGGATTTGGTGCATAGATCATGCCTTTAATTCAACTTTTGATGGTTCTGGTCGCAGTTGGAGTGCTGCTGTGGCTGGTGAATCGTTTCATCCCCATGGCCGGGAGTATCAAGTCAATCTTGAATGCCGTTGTGGTGATCGGGGTGGTGTTGTGGCTGATGAACATAACGGGACTCTTTCATTCGCTCTCGCGAATCCGGATTGGGTGACACGCTGACGGAACAGATTCCGTGGGCGACAGATCGAAGTGAGCACCGGTTAGACAGTCAACGGGCCCTAAATGATGTTTGAGGGGCGCATGTGTAGATGCAATGGAGGTAACACCATGAAACGAACTGGAATCATTAGTACGACCGCACTCTTCCTGTTGCTCGGAATCGGCGGGTCGGCTGACGCACGGCAGGACAAACAGGAAGAAAAGCCTAAGCCCGCGAAGCAGGAGCAACAGGCTAAGCCTGAAAGACAAAAGCAACAACAGCAAGCCAAAGGGCAGCAGGATCAGCAACGGCAACAACAGCGGCAGCACCAGGACAATGCTGCAAAACAACAACAGCAGCAAGCCAAGGGGCAACAGGATCAGCAACGGCAAAAACAGCGGCAGCAGCAGGACAACTCTGCGAAACAGCAACAGCAGCAAGCCAAGGGGCAACAAGATCAGCAGCGGCAACAGCGCCAGCTGCAGGACCACGCTGCAAAACAACAGCAGCGGCAAGCCAGAGGGCAACAGGATCAGCAGCGTCCCCAGCATCAGCAGCAGGACAAGAGGTCTGCCCAGCATCGGAGCCCTGAACAAGCACGCGTGCAGCAAGTCGCTTGGCAGGGCGATCGCGCTCATAGCTGGAAGTCGGAACATCGCAACTGGCAGCAGCGCGGCGGATACGAAGGCTACCGCGTCCCGGATGACCGTTTCCGCAGCTACTACGGACAGGATCACGGATTTCGCATCTATCGGCTCCCAGTGATGGTTGTTGGCGGACATCGCCGCTTCCAGTACGGCGGGTATTGGTTCGGTCTGGTTGACCCGTGGCCGGAATACTGGTCAGACGATTGGTACGATCGCGATGACGTGTACGTGGATTACTACGGCGATGGATATTATTTGTACAACCGCAGATACCCAGGCGATCGCATTGCCATCAGCTTTTACCTGAACTAGGCGCTTAACCAGCGCAGCCCAGTGGGTAAATTTGTCAGACAGTGCGATCTCCGCTGGGCCAGGGTGACTGCATATCAGTAGCAGAATTTAGAAAGAGGAGAAAAAAGAATGCTTGGAACTATCTTGATCGTGATGCTGATCCTGGCGCTTTTGGGAGCGATGCCGCGGTGGTCGCACAGCCGCCAGTGGGGCTATGTGCCGACGGGAGGTGTCGGACTCGTTCTCGTCGTTGTCGTCATTCTCGTGCTCCTCGGACGGATTTAGAAATATCACGGGCGCTCGGCCGTTCTACAAAGAGACAGTGAAGGAAGCTAAGAAACATTTTTATGAACTCAGAAAACCAACTTAGGTCACCAGGCCCTCAGAATTTTGCGCTGCGCAACTGGGGGCACTGGGGCATCCGGGTGGCAGTACTCGTTTTCGGCTTGCTGTTGTGCGCCGGCGTTTCCAAGGCATATTCCGTGCTCACGCACGAGGAAATTGTGGACCTAGTATGGACGGACGAGCTGCGACCGCTTCTGCTTCAGCGATTTCCGGCGCTTACGGAAGAGCAGCTCAAGGAGGCACACGGTTACGCGTATGGCGGCGCCGTCATTCAGGACCTCGGCTACTATCCTTTCGGCAGCGTGGAATTCAGCAATCTGGTGCACTACGTTCGCAGCGGAGACTTCGTTCGCGAATTGATACTGCAGAGTCAGGATGCGAACGAATACGCTTTCGCGCTGGGCGCGCTGGCGCACTATGCTTCGGATATCGCCGGCCATCCGGCAGTCAACCTATACGTTTCCATCCAATATCCCAAGCTGAGGGCGTAGTTCGTCAACTCCGTCCGGTACGCGCAGGACCACACCGCGCATTTGAAAACGGAGTTCGGATTCGACATGGTGCAGGTGGCGAAGAATCGTTATGCGTCGCAGCAGTACCACGATTTCATCGGATTCCAGGTGTCCAAGCCGCTTCT
>JBGPIX010000235.1:0-8592 GCA_041485085.1 Candidatus Acidiferrum sp. | reverse complement strand
TACGATCTGCTGCATGACCGCCACGATTTGCGCCCTGAAGACATGCTGAAAGTCCAGTTCGACACGTACAGTTTTCCCCACGCCTTCCTTGCGGATCAATTATCAGCGGCTGCGAAAACAGTGAAGCCCAAAGATCCCCGCACTCAAAAGCTCATCGATGGCCTGAAAGATTGGAACGGCATCGCCGATGCCGATTCTCCGGAAGTTTCTTTCCTTCATGCTTCGCGCCGGGCGGCCCTCGACATCCTTCTCGAGCCCTTCCTCGGCAAAGAAACGACCTTGTATCAGTGGCGCAGCACCACATTTCTACAGAAAATCCTCACCGACCGGCCCGCCAAGTGGCTGCCTCCTGCTTACAAAAACTATGACGAACTGCTAGCCGCTGCTGCCGATACCGCCGTGAGCACTTTGGCCAAACAAAGCAAGAGTGAACGCGTTGAAGACTGGGCATGGAAACGATTCAACTCCCTGGACATGTTCCATCCCATCGGCCGCGAGGGCATGTTGAAGCAATTCCTCAGCATCACGGACAAGCCTCAATCGGGAACGCTGTACAGTGTGCGCGCGGCCACCAAGACTCATGGCCCAGCGATGCGCTTTATCGGCAACCCTGGAAACTGGGATCAATCCATCCTGCTTATTCCCGCGGGACAATCTGGCCAGCCCGGCAGCAGCCACTATTCCGATCAGTTCTCCTATTGGTACGAAGGCAAACCCATTTTTGCCCCCTTCAGCGATGCTGCTGAAAAAAAAGAACGGAAGCACGTGCTCAGGCTCAAACCTGGTTCTTGATCTTGCCCAACGCTCATGCCTGAACTTCCAGAAGTGGAAGCTGTCGTCCGTTCGCTCCGTCCTCTCGTCCGGGGCCGGCGAATCCGTTGCGTTCACGTCTTTCACCCCATCGCCACAAAGCCACAACTCGCTTCCCATGTCGCGGGCAATGCCCAAAGCCGTCGCATTCGAAGCGTCGATCGCAATGGGAAATATGTGCTTCTTATTCTGGACCGCGGCCTGCTGACCATGCATTTCAAACTCGACGGCCAACTCCTCTGGTTTGCAAATGCCAAAGAATTGTTGAAGCGCGCCAATCAGAGCGAAACCGGCGTCCACGTCGATGTCGCCCTCGAACTGGAGAAGGGTATCCTCGGCTTCGTCGACCGCCGCCACTTCGGACGTGTTCACTCATGGGAGTCCGCTGAGGATTGCCCTGGGCTCGCCGTTCTAGGCATCGACGCCCTCTCGCGCGATTTCACTCCCGCGCGTCTAGCTCAATTGCTCGCTGCTTCCAAGCGCCCCCTGAAAGACTTCTTGTTGGATCAATCGCACGTAGCCGGCATCGGTAACATCTACTCCTGCGAATCGCTCTGGCACGCCCGCCTTGACCCGCGCCGCCGCGCCAACACCCTGAAGCCGCCAGAAGCCCGCCGCTTGCATAAAGCAATTGTGTCCGTTCTCTCGCGTGCCTTAGAATGCTGTCTGCATCCGGCGCCCGACTTTCGCGACCCGCAGTGGTGGTTCCAGGGGTTGGAAAAAATTCTTCGCGCCTACGGCCGCGAAGGAAAACCATGCCGCCGCTGCGGAGAACCGATCCAGCGTATCGCGCAGAGCGGACGTTCGACGTACTGCTGCGAGCGCTGCCAGATCTGAGCGCCACTAGCCACTAAAGGATACGGGCCGATCGCGTGAATTCACCTGCTGCCAAGAAACCTGAACCACCGAAAAAGCCGGATTTTGAACGCTCGCTCGCCCGTCTCGAAGAAGTTGTTCGCCGCCTGGAGAGCCCTCAACTCTCTTTGGACGACGCCATGAAACTCTTCGAAGAGGGCGTCGCGCTTTCGCGCGAGTGCCAGAAGCAACTGGAAGAAGCCGAAGGGCGCGTGGAAATTCTCCTGAAGAAAGCCGATGGCAAGCTGGCCGCCGAACCCTTCGATCCCGAGCGAGAGCCCGAATCGTGACGCTACGCGACAGCTCGTTCCGGGCAAATTCCTTTCTGCGATGAAACTCCCTCCATTCTTCGAAGAAGATCGCCTCGCCGTCGATGCCGCTCTCGAGCGGCTGCTGCCGGCCGGAACCGCACAGCCTTCTTCCATTCATACGGCAATGCGTTACAGCGTCTTCGCCGGCGGAAAGCGCATTCGCCCCATTCTCTGTCTCGAGACTGCGCGCATTTTTGCCGCCGATGTCACGCCCGCACTTCATCCCGCCTGCGCCATGGAATTTATCCACACCTATTCCTTGATCCACGACGATCTCCCCGCGCTAGACAACGATGACCTCCGCCGCGGCAAACCGACTTGCCACAAAAAATTCGGCGAAGCCATCGCTATCCTCGCCGGCGATGCGCTCCTAACGCTGGCGTTCGAAACCATCGGCGCGACACCCGCAGCCGCGGACCGCCGCGCCGCCATTCTCACGGAAATTGCATCCGCCGCCGGCACCATCAATGGAATGGTCGGTGGCCAGGTCGCTGACATCGAAGCCGAAGGCAAACCCGTCGATCCTCAAATGTTGGAATACATTCATCGCTCGAAGACCGCGGCGCTGATCCGTGCTTCCATCACAGCTGGTGCCTTGTGCGCCGGAGCCAGTTCCGAAGATGTCGTCCGCCTGCGGCGATTCGGTGACACCATCGGCTGGGCCTTCCAGGTCACCGACGACATTCTTGACGTCGAAGAATCCTCCGCCGCGCTTGGCAAGACTGCTGGAAAGGACCTGGCGCAGCAAAAAGCAACCTATCCCGCAGTTTACGGCCTCGAGCGTTCTCACCAGATTGCGAACGAACTTGCGACCAAAGCCATTGCTGAACTCACTCCCTACGCGGATCGTGCCGCGCGCCTCCGTGAGATCGCCGAATTCCTAGTGCTTCGCCGCGCCTGATCGTTCGAACGCCTCATGAAACCAAAAGCAGGCCGCAAACGGCTCGATCTTCTTCTCTTCGAGCGAGGCATCGCCGATTCACTTCAGAAAGCCAGCGCCATGATTCTCGCCGGTGAAGTTCAAGTGGACGGCCAACCAACCGATAAGGCCGGTACCCCCGTTGCGGAAGACGCGCGCATCCAAATCACCAGCCGGCTGCAGAAATTCTCGAGCCGAGGTGGAACAAAACTCGAAGGCGCGCTCGAAGATTTTGCGATCGATCCGGCCGGCTGGACTTGCCTGGATATCGGCGCTTCGAATGGCGGCTTCACGGATTGCCTCCTCCAACACGGCGCAGCTCGCGTTTACGCCCTGGACGTAAACGTTGAACAGCTTGACTGGAAGCTCACGAAGGACTCTCGCGTCGTACCTATCAAGCGAAACGCGCGCGAACTTCGCCCGGATGACCTCCCAGAACCTGTCGACCTTGTGGTGATTGACGTTTCCTTCATCTCGGTCCGGAAAGTGATCCCTCCCGCGGTCGAATTGGCAAAACCCGGCGCGGCCTTTCTCATCCTCATCAAGCCACAATTCGAATTGCGCCGCGAAGAGATTGGTCCCGGTGGAATCGTCAAAGACCAAACCCTCCACGATCAAGCAATTCGATCTGTGCGTGAATGCCTTGAATCTGCCGGGCTCGACTACCTCGGACTCCGCCCCAGTCACCTCCTGGGTGCCGAAGGCAATCAGGAGTATTTTCTCCACGCACGCAAAAAGACCATGGGGTAGAATCGCAGACGGACATGCACCCCGGACAATCCTTTCAATCCATAGGCATCATTTCCCGCCCTCGCCGTTCGGATCTCGCCGTCGTTGTTCCCCCGTTGCTGAAATGGCTGGAAGCGCGCGGCATCCAGACTTTCATTGACGAAGAAACAGCCGACGGTTTGCCGGACGGCATGAAAGGTCACCCTCGCCAGCATGTGGCGGACTCGTCCCAACTTCTGCTCGTGCTCGGGGGTGACGGCACCCTGCTAGCCGCGGCACGTCTTGCCGCCCCGCGCGGTATTCCAATCCTGCCCATCAACATGGGCAGCCTGGGCTTCCTTACCAATTTCACTCTGCAAGAGCTTCATCCGGCCCTCGATGACACTCTTGAGGGCCGTTTCTCGCTAAGCGAACGCGTCATGATCAGCGTGGACCTCGTACGCGCTGGCAAAGTAATTGATACCCAACGGGTGCTCAACGAGGCGGTGATTAATAAGGGCGCACTCGCGCGCATGATCGAGCTTGAACTAAACATTGACGGCGGTTTTGTCTGTCGCTACCGCGCCGATGGTTTGATCGTAGCCACGCCTACCGGTTCCACTGCCTATTCCCTCTCCGCCGGCGGACCCATCGTGCACCCCGCCGTGGAATCTTTCGTGATCACTCCTATCTGCCCGCACATGCTGAGCGACCGGCCCCTTGTAGTTCGCGACTCGTCTTGCATCGAGATGAGACTCTCCGGCAACACCCAGTCCGTTTTCCTTACTCTTGATGGGCAGCGCGGTATACCTCTGCAGCCCACGGATCTTGTCCGCGCCACCCGAGCGAAAGAACTCCTGAAGCTCATCCAGCCGCCCAAGAAATCCTATTTCGAGATTCTGCGCAACAAATTGAAATGGGGCGAAGCGTAGCACTTTGGAGTGCGGGGGCTAGCTTGTTCTGAGCGAAGACGAAGGGCTCCAGCTTTCCCGTCCGCAACCAGCGCCGCCAATTCAATTTAGTTCTTTATCCTTGATCCGGAGAACCAGATGAAACGCATCCTCTTATCCTCTGCTTTCTTGCTGCTCGCCATCTCAAGTGCAAGAGCCCAGCAAGCCGTCACAGCCGACCTCGTGATCCAGCATGGCCACGTCTGGACCGTAGATCAGTCCCACCCGCAAGCGGAAGCGGTAGCAATCCACGGCAATCGCATCGTGGCCATAGGCACCGACGCCGAAATCACCAAGTGGGTTGGCCCGCGAACCAAGAAGATCGATGCGCAAGGAAAAAGCGTCCTCCCCGGTTTTATTGACGCTCATGTCCACTTCAGCAGCGGCGGCGGCGAAATCAGCAGCGTCCATCTGCGCGATGCCGCCACACCACAGGAATTTTCGCGCCGCATCGGTGAGCACGCCAAGAAACTCCCCAAAGGTGAATGGATTCTGGGTGGAACGTGGGACCACGAACTCTGGGGCGGCACACCTCTCCCCTCGCACGATTGGATTGATGCCCTAACGCCGGATACTCCGGTTCTTGTCACTCGCTACGACGGCCATATGGCCCTTGCCAATGGCCTCGCGATTCGCCTCGCGGGCATTACCCGCGAAACAAAAGATCCTCCCGGCGGCACCATCGTTCGCGACAAAGACGGAAATCCCACCGGTCTTCTGAAGGACGCGGCCATGGATCTCGTTGACCGCGTCGTGCCCCCGCCATCCGATGAACGCCTCCTCCGCATGATTCGCGCCGGCATGAACGAAGCGCGCCGCTTCGGCGTAACCGGCGTCCACGACATCAGCAGCACCGAAGATGTGCGCGCCTACCAGACGCTCGCTGCGCGCGGCGAACTAACGCTGCGCATCTACTGCATCACTCCGCTCCCCCAATGGCAAGCGCCGGCCACCACTGGCATCCGCGCCGGCTTCGGCAACGACTGGATTCACCTCGGCGCGCTGAAAGGCTTCGCTGACGGCTCGTTGGGTTCGACGACCGCGCTCTTCGAACAACCCTTCACCGACGCGCCCGAAACCTCCGGCCTACCCAATGAAATGATGCTCCCCGAAGGCAACATGCTGAAGATGGCGCTCGGCGCCGATAAAGCCGGTCTGCAGCTTGCCGTCCATGCCATCGGCGACAAGGCAAACCGGATCATGCTGGATATCTACACCGAAGTCGCGAAGCAGAATGGCCCACGCGATGACCGCCGCTGGCGCATCGAGCACGCGCAACATCTTCGTCCCGATGACTTCGGGCGATTTGCATCGCTCGGCGTAATCGCTTCCGTCCAGCCCTATCACGCCATCGACGACGGCCGCTGGGCCGAAAAGCGCATTGGCCGCGAGCGTTGCAAGACGACTTACGCCTTTCGAACGCTCCTCGACCATAACGTGCGTCTCGCTTTCGGAAGCGACTGGACCGTCGCACCGCTAAATCCCATGCTCGGCCTTTACGCCGCCGTCACGCGCGCCACTCTCGACGGCAAGAATCCCAATGGCTGGTTCCCCGAACAAAAATTAACCCTAAAAGAAGCCATCGAGGCCTACACCATGGGCTCAGCCTACGCAGAATTCCGCGAGAAGGAAAAGGGTTCGCTCACGCCAGGCAAACTCGCCGATGTGGTAATCCTGGACACGGATCTATTTTCAATCGCCCCGGAAAAAATCAAGGACGCCGCCGTACGCTGGACAATTGTGGGTGGAAAGATCGTTTACGAAGCAGGGCAAAATTAGCCGAGCACATCCGTGCGCAGTAAATCCTTCTGTGTTTCGCGCCGCCGAATCAGCCGAGCGCGCTTCCCTTCGACCATAACTTCCGCGGGACGGCATCGCGCATTGTAATTAGACGCTTGCGACATTCCATACGCACCGGCCACCCAAATCGCCAGCAGGTCGCCCGCCTGCACTTCCCCCAGCGGCCAATCCCGCAAGAAACAATCCCCCGTCTCGCATACCGGCCCAACAATATCGACTCGCCGGCGCCGCGCGTCAGTTTCTTTCCCCACCCGCGCAGTTTTCGTAATCGGGTGGATCGCCCCGTAAAGCGCCGGGCGCATCAAATCGTTCATCGCCGAATCCACCACCACAAACGTCTTGCCCCGATTCGTTTTCGTATAGACCACGCGCGTCAAGAGCACACCAGCGGGAGCGATGATCGAACGCCCAGGCTCCAGCAAAAGATGCACGCCAAGTTTGCGCACCATCTTCGACACCAGCCGCGCGTACTCCGTGCGTGTCGGCGGCTTCTGGTCCGAGTACCGCACTCCCAGCCCGCCTCCAACATCCAGGTAGCGCAGATCGACTCCCCCGTGCCGCAGCTCTCCCACAAATCCCGCCAGCCGTCCCAGCGCGCGCCGAAACGGAACCAGCGTCGTGATCTGCGACCCAATATGCGCGCTGATTCCCTGCCACCGGATCCATTTCGAATCTCGATGCGCCAGGTAGAGCCGTTTCGCCTCAGCCCAATCCAGCCCAAATTTGTGCTCGTGACGCCCAGTTGCAATGTGCGGGTGCCCTCCGGCTTGCACATCGGGATTCACTCGAATCGCCACCGCCGGTAGCTTGCTCCCCCGTCCAACCAGCCGCGCCGCCTCTTCGACCAAAATCTCCAGCTCCGCCTCGGATTCAGCGTTGAAAAGCAATATTCCCGTGCGTTCGCCCCGTCCACGCGCCCGATAGTTCAGCGCTTCACGAATTTCGTGCCGGTCCTTGCCCACTCCCGAAAAGACAATCCGATCTCCGCGCACCCCGATGCGCTTCAAGTGGTCCAGTTCCCCGCCAGACACAATGTCAAAGCCGCTTCCCATCTCGGCCAGATGCTTCAGGATGGACAGATTTCCGTTGGACTTCACGGCAAAACACAAAGTATGCGGCAGTGCCCCAAGTCCCTTGTGCAGCTCCTGGTAGGCACTATCAATGGCAGCCCGGCTGTATACGTAGGTTGGCGTGCCAAATTTTTGCGCCACCGATTCCAGCGCCACCCTCTCGCACACTACTTCCTCGCCGCCCGCATCCCGAGTGGCACTCTTCTCCCATTCGAATTGCGGTGTGAATGAAACAGGATCTACGTACTTAAGCTTGCGTGCAGGAGATTCGTTCGAATGACTCATCGGACTTTCGCGACCACCAACGTCCGGTCATCCGCAAGCGGCGCGCTCTGCGTGAACCAATCCACCTCGCGCAAAATAACGTCCGCAATTTCCGTCGCCGACGCTTCATGGTGCTGCTCGATCAACCTCATCAGCCGCGTCGTTCCGAAAAACTGGCCTTCGCCGTTCATCGTTTCCGCAATTCCGTCCGAATGAAATACCAGTATGTTTCCCGCCTCGAGCGTGACCGACCATTCGTCATAAGTCACGTCTTCGAATATCCCTAGCGGAAATCCCGTCAATTCAATCTTGCCGCAGCGTCCCTCTTTATACAGGAGTGGCTGCGATTGCCCCGCATTCGCCACCCGCAGCTTTTGCCGCCCTTTTTGCCAGGTGGCGAAGCATGCGGTCATGAAACGCCCCTCGATCTTCCGTTCGCCCACCAGCTGGTTCATCTGCTTCAGCATTTCCGCCGGTTGCAGCTTTTGCGGCGCCAGACTCCGCATGATTCCGATGGCCACCGCTCCATAGAGCGCCGCTGCCGTTCCCTTGCCGCTCACGTCTCCCAGCGCAATCCCCAATTGCTGCGGCCCATAACGTAGAAACTCATAGAGATCGCCGCACACTTCCCTCGCCGACAGATACCGTGCCGCCATCTCCAAACCAAAATCTTCCGTCGGAACCGGACGCAAGAGCGCTCCCTGAATTCTCTTCGCTGCCTGCAAATCCCGCTCCAGCCGTGCCTCGTCGCGCGCCAATTGTTCGTAAAGCCGCGCATTTTCCAGCGAAACCGCGAGGTTCGAGGCCAGGATCGAAAGCGTCTGCACATGATCCTCAGTAAAATAATTCGGCTGTGGACTCTCCAAATCCAGCACGCCGATCACTTTTCCTTTATGCATCATGGG
>JBGPIX010000234.1:0-8625 GCA_041485085.1 Candidatus Acidiferrum sp. | reverse complement strand
GGTGTAGCCGAAGTCGGCGTTGTCGAAGGTCTTGGAGGTGTCATTGTCGCCAAAGTGGCCGTAGAGTTGGACGATCTCAGTAATGTCGGCGCTCGACATGTGCCGACGTTTGTCGCCGAGGCTCCGTTTGGACTCCTCACTTCCCCCTGGCTGCCATTTCTCGCGGGCATCAACCAGTTGAATCTTGCCCTTACGGCGTTTCTCTTTGCGGTTAGCGACAATCCAGATGTAAGTGCCAATGCCTGTGTTGTAGAACATCTGCTCAGGCAGAGCGATAGTCGCTTCCAACCAGTCGTTCTCTATTATCCACTTGCGGATGTCGCTCTCGCCAGAGCCAGCGCCGCCAGTAAAAAGGGGTGAACCGCTGAAAACAATCGCCAAGCGTGAGCCATATTTCTGCTGTTCGGGCGCTACTCGTTCAAATTTACTGATCATATGCTGCAGAAAGAGCAGGGCTCCATCGTTGATACGCGGCAGACCCGCGCCGAAGCGTCCGTCGAATCCTCGCTTATCGTGTTCCTGCTGGATCTCTTTCTGTTGCTTCTTCCAGTCAACACCGAAAGGTGGATTGGAGAGCAGGTAATCGAAGGTTTCCCCTTCGAATTGATCGTCTGTGAAGGTGTCGCCGAAGCGGACGTTATCGCCAGTGCCGTTGTGGTCCACCTGCTTCATTAGCATGTCGGATGCGGCCGTGGCGAAAGCGCGTTTGTTGTAGTCCTGTCCGTACGCGTAGAGTTTGGCCGCCGAGTGGTGCTCGCGTAGGTAGTTCTGCGACTCAGCTAGCATGCCACCTGTGCCGCACGCGGGATCTAGCATCTTGCGAACGGTGCCGGGCGTGGCCAGGAGCTTATCGTCATGGATGAACAATACGTTCACCATCAGCCGGATGACCTCGCGCGGCGTGAAATGGTCGCCAGCGGTCTCGTTCGCCAGTTCGTTGAAACGACGGATGAGATTTTCAAAAATCATCCCCATCTCGTCGTTTGGCACAGAATCGGGGTGCAGGTCTACATCGCAGAACTTGGAGACGACGAGGTAGAGGATGTTGGCCTCACGCATCTTCTCGATCTCGGACTCGAATTCGAAGAAATCGAAGATGGTGCGAGCATTCGCTGAAAATCCCTTAATGTAGCTGACGAGGTGCTTCTCGATATTGTCCGGGTCGCCCTTGAGCTTTTCAAACGTCAGCGGTGAGTGATTGTGGAAACGCTGTCCGGCTGCCTTGTTCAGCACTTTGTCGAGAGCTTCGTCCTTGTACTTGTCTTTCACCTGTTCGTACTTGCGAAGCACTGTGGTCTTGCTGGGCGCGAGCACGCAGTCGAAGCGACGCAGCACAGTCATGGGCAGCATGACGCGCTCATACTGCGGCGGACGGTAAGGCCCACGCAGCAAATCGGCGATCTGCCAGATGAGGTTTGCGTGGTCTTGGTGGTTAGTCATAAGTCAACGCGCAAGATACCACGAGGAGCGGGAGAATCGGTAGTTACACATCCCGCCAGATTTCGTTGCTAGCCACCTGCCACGAGTCAACTGCTCATCTGTAGCGAGGAAACTGTTTCCTACTGCTGCTAGCCCTGCCGATCATAGCCCTGAGTTCGCTGACGCCACCTCGCCTTTCAAGCGAGCTCCGCTGAGCATAGTGCTTGGATACATGCTTCATTTCCGCCGCTCCTTTCCTTGGGCACGGCTTCGGGATAATTCCTGCGCCCGGCAGCTTCGCGTCTTCTGCTTTCCCGGTTCCTCCCTCAACTGCTTTGGTTCCCTCCCAGAATGCAGCCGCTCGCCTTGGGAGCAGTATCCACTCCGCCCTCGGGTGCCCCAACGAAATGGGGCAGAAAAAGGAGAAACAAATCATGTATCTCAATCACGTCCAACTCATCGGCTTCCTCGGGAAAGACCCGGAGAAGCGGCAAGTCCGCGGCAACGGCACGAACTTCACCGTGCTGTCCGTCGCCACGCAGCAGTCGTGGAAGGACTCGAAGGACGAGTGGCAGTCGAAAACCGAGTGGCACCGCGTCGTGGCTTTTAACCGCCTCGGCGAGTCCATCGCTGAATCGCTCCACAAGGGCGACCATGTCCTCGTGGACGGCCTGCTCGTTAGCTCGAAATACGAGCGCGAGAATGGCAAGTCCAAGAAGGCCAAGGCTGCGAAAGTCACCGTCTTCTGGAGCGTTCGCGCCAACTCCGTTCGCAGGCTCAGCCGCGCGGAAGCGGAAGTGCCAACGGCAGCGCCCAGCACCGAAGTTGGTGCTGAGTCAACCGACGCGCCGTACTGATCGCGGCGAGCGAAGGCCCTCCGGCTTAGGCCGGAGGGCCTTTTTGTTTGTCCTGCATTCCGGCCAGGAAAAACAAATTTGATCGTTGGTCTCCTGAATTGCGGAGGATACGTCTCCACCGCTGGCGCTAATGAGTCAGTGGAGATCCAACGCCGGTTGATCCCCGCAACCGATGGATGTTTCTTTGTCGCTCAGACGCTGCTGAGAGCACGTCCCCGCTCTCCCGTTTCGCCCAGTCTGCCACTGGGAATGAGGGGAGTATGGCTGTGCCTTTGGGAGCCACGTGCAACTGCTCGCTGTGCCATATCGAAGTGTGTTTGCTCGCCGAATTGACGCTTGCAGAAAATGGCGTATTTCAGGAGTTGCTCTCCGTTTCGAATGGTTTGCGAGAATTTCCGTCCGTTCCCAACCTGCTCTCATATTTGAAGACCGCGCCTGCGGACACGCGGTCCGACGAGTTGCTTCAGGAACTCTTCGCGGCGCGCACGATCCATCCAGTGTTCGTCGAGAGTCTTCTGGTTCTCGCGTTTCTTCCCATGCTCCATGGCACCATTCGCCGCGTGGCAACGCATCAACCCGGGCTCTTGGCGGAGGACATTACGCAACAAAGCCTAACTGTCCTGCTGCAGTTCCTTCGTTCCGATGAACTCCGGGCGCGGCAATCGCACTTCGCCTTTGCGATTTCACGGGCGGTCAAACGCCAGGTGTTCGAGTGGGCCAACCGCGAGAGTGGACAGAATGGAGTGATGAACCACGGAAACGGTGAACTCCTGTCCGCCTTGGTGGTTGAAGAGCCGTTTGAACGGTACGCCCTTCTCCGTCACTTCTTGCATCGATGCGTGACCAAAGGCCTGCTCAGCGACTTGGAATTGGATCTCTTGATTCAATTCAAGCTGGACGGAAACAACGGCAACCAACTCGGGGAACCCAACGGAACCTCATCGAATGCCGTCCGTCAAAAGCTCAAGCGGCTGCTCACGAAGCTACGTCGCTTGGCGCAATGAATTCTCACATCCAGGTACGAAAGGTTTGTCCTGATGTACGGACAACATGCTGCTGCCCGCAGCCCCCGCAAACTATTTTCATTTTCCCGCGACACATTTTTCTTTCCAAACACTGAATAGGTAGATAGAGGGAAGTTCGCGCTGGATAGCCCCTTTCGGTGTCGCACGGCGTCAAGACGCAACGGGCGGGATGTTTCGGGGACAGGCCTAGCGTGTCTGCGGACCAGTGCGTTCCGGCCGTGACGACCAGCTTTCAGGGAAAGTGCGGACTTCCTTCCGTACCGCGAATTGCGATTCGAATCTCTTACCGAGGTGTGGAAATGAAAAGACGTTGGATGCTCGTTCATGGCTGGCTTCGCTCCACCCGAGTCGTCTTCGCCTCTCTGGTGGCTCTGTTCCTCGCTGTGCCCGCGTTCGCTCAAGCCAACTCTCCCTGGGAGAACGCCGTGGGCGTTCTCCAACAGGCTTTCACAAGCACCATCGCCCGCGGGCTCTCGCTCGTCGCGATTGTTGTCTCCGGCCTTACTTTTGCGTTCGGTGAGGGTGGCTCGAAACGCGTCCTCGCGGGCGTGCTCTTTGGCGTCGGCATGGCCATCGCCGCCGTTAACTTCCTCGCGTGGCTCTTCCCGTGAGCCCTGGCCGAAACCAGGAGAACGCCATGACGTACCAACGGCGAATCAACCCCGTACAACGCTCGCTCTCGCGCCCGCTCACCATCCTGGGCGCGGAGCGGAAGCTGTTCTTCTTCGCGATGTGCCTCGGCGCCGCCACGTTCAATTTGCTCGGCAGTCTCATGGGCGGCCTTCTCATCTTCTTGCTTCTGTACTTCGTCGCCCGCTGGGCGACGGCAACCGACCCGCAGATTCTGCGGCTGCTCATTCGCGCTGCAAGAGTTCGCAGCCAATACGACCCCGCGAAGTGGACGCCCGTTCTCGTGGTCAGGGTAGGTCCATGCTGAATCTAAAGCGTGTCTTCAAGAACTATGAAGAGACGGGCTCGCTCAACGCGATGGTCAACCTCTTCGGCTTCGTCGGCCCGGAAGTGTTTCTTACGAAATCCGGAGACGCCGGCCTCGTCCTAGAACTCCACGGCGTTGATTACGAATGCCTGGACACGCCGACGCTCGACGGACTCACCAAACGCTTGGAGTCCGCGCTGCGGCTCTTTGATGAGAACTATCGCGTCTATCAGATGCTCTTCAAACGGAATCGGCAGCCCATCCCGCACTCCTTCTGCGGGAAGCCGATCGTCGACGCCGCGATACGCGAACGCATCGCCTACTTTGCGGGAAAAGCGGACGACCTGTTTTCGTTGTCCATCTATTTTGTCGTGCTCTGTCCCGCTCTTTCGGCGCGCCGCTCGCTCGCCAACACGCTCCTCGAGTTTCCCGAGAATCCGCGCAAATCGCTCGCCAATCTCCGCGCCCGATTGTCGTCCACCGCCTGCGTGCGGCTCGATCAACGCGAGATCGAACGGACGGAATCCGTCCTTCGCCAGAAGGTCGAGAGCTTCCGGACGCACATCAGCGACTTCGTGGGTTCGAGAATCCTCGCGAAAGAGGAAGCGTTCACCGTTCTGAAGCGGACGTTGAATTTTGACCCTCTCAAGCTTGCAGCCGCGAAACTGAAGCACGACACCTTTCTCGACTACTACCTTTGCGAATCGCATCTCGAATGCCACCGCGGCTATCTCCGCGTGGACGAAGAATACGTCAAAGTGCTCACACTGAAGGAGCCGTCCGCCCATACGTTCCCCTTGCTGCTTAAAGGCCTCCTCGACATCCGCGCCAACTATCACGTCGTCACCGAATGGAAGAAAGAAGAGCCGGGCAAGACGCGCCGTAGCATCCAGGCGAAACGCCGGCACTTCCACAACACGAAACGTTCCTTCTTCAGCCAGGTCAATCTGAACGACGCGCCAGCGCAGGATGCGCTGCTCGATGACGCAAAAGAGTCGCAAGTCAGGGAATTGGGAAAAGGAATTGAAGAGATCGAGCTGCACGGCAACTACTTCGGTCTTTTCTCGCTCACGGTCGTCATCTACGATCGCGACCTCGCGGCCGTCGAACGCGCGGCCACGGACTTTTACAAAGTATTCAGCGTTCACGACGCCCAGCTCTTTGACGAACGCTACAACCTGCTCAACGCATTCCTGGCCGCGGTCCCCGGCAACCACGCTTTTAATCTCCGCTACCTTTATCTGCTCAACAACAACTACGCCGATCTGTCATTTCTCTTCACCCTGCATTCGGGGGACACGCGCAATCACCAGCTCCGGCAGGAATACCTGGCCGTGCTCGAAACCAATCACGGCACGCCGTACTTCTTGAACCTCCACTACCGGGATGTGGCCCATACCATGATCCTCGGCCGGACGGGCAGCGGAAAGTCCTTTCTACTGAATTTCCTGATAACGAACCTCCAGAAATACGATCCGTTCACGTTCATCTTCGACTTGGGCGGGAGTTTTGAGAGTCTGACGCGTTTGTTCGGAGGTTCCTACCTCCGCGTCGGGCTCGAATCCACCGACTTTACGATCAACCCATTCTGCCTTGCGCCCACCAAGGCGAACCTCGACTTCCTCGCGCTCTTCGTCAAAGTCCTCCTGGGCAGCATCGTGGGCCGGCTTGATGCGGCGACCGACCGGGCGCTCTACGAACAGATAGAGAACCTGTACTCCCTCGATCCCGCGCTGCGCACCCTGGATGTTCTGGCGAACACCCTCCCGCGCCACTTGTCCGACGCCCTCGCCAAGTGGATGCGCGGCGGTCAGTTCGGTTTTCTCTTCGACAACCCTGAAGACACGATCTCGCTCTCCCGCTTCCAATGCTTCGATTTCCAGCAGATGAGCCGGTATCCTGAACTTCTCGAACCGCTGCTGTTCTACATCCTACATCGCGCAAATGATGTCATCGCCAACCGCGACATCTCCTCCACATTCAAAGCCTTTTTCATCGATGAGGCTTGGGTCTTTCTCCGGAATCCCAGCATCCAGCAGTACGTCACCGAAGCCCTGAAAACCTGGCGCAAGCACAACGCGGCGATGATCCTCTCCACGCAATCGCTCGACGAATTGAAGCGTTCGGAACTTCTCGACGTCATCGTCGAAAGCTGCGCCACCAAGATCTTCCTCGCCAATCCCGATATGGATCAGGACTTGTACCGCCGCCAGTTTCATTTGAACGATACCGAAGTGGAGTGGATCGCTTCGCTCTTGCCGAAGCGCCAGTTTCTTATCAAGACTCCCGAACTCGCCAAAGTCGCCAATCTCAACGTTGATCGCCGCAGCTATTGGCTCTACACAAACGACCCGTACGACAACCAGAAACGAAGAGAAGCGTTCGAGGCCTATGGGTTCGAAAAGGGACTCGATGTCCTGGCGGGAGTCTCCCCATGATCCCGGGCCTTCCGGAGTTGGCGCAGAAGTTCGGGGTGAGTGCCGCGCTTGTGCCGGTCGCGCTCGCCGCGGTGCTCACAGCGATTGTGCTCGTCCTTCCTTCGATCCTGCGGTGGTTCGACGACCGAAAGTCTTAGGAGAAAGCTGTTTCCAGCAAAGGAGAAATGCCGATGAAGTCTCTGTTTTCGAAGGTCGCAAGAAGTCATTTCGTGGGAGCGCTCGCCGTAGTCGCCACATTGTTGGCCGGCATTCTGTGGCAGCCGTCAGCTGCCGCCGATGGCGCGCGTGTCGTGAAATACGGAAAGGAGGACATCGTACCCGTTCATGCCAAGCTCCGGTTTTCCACCCTGATCGTTCTGCCCGATGAAGAAGAGATATTGGATTTCACCACCGGCGATCGCGAATTCTGGATCATCAACGGCTCGCACAATCTGTGCTATGTCCACCCGGCGCAAGCCGGCATCCGCAGCAACCTCAATCTCATCACCGCGAGCGGGCACGTCTATTCGTTTCTTTTGACGGAAATCAGCAGCGACCCGAACGCCCAGCCCGACTTGAAACTATTCGTTGAACCCAAGGAAGGCTCCGCATCCGGCAGTATGCTGCGCGGCTACGTTCGCGCCGCCGATGCCGAAGCCTACAAGAAGGAACTCGACGCCGTACACAGCCAAACCGCCGAACAGATTCGCGCGGCCCAATCGCATGCCGCCGAAGAGGTCAACCAGTTTCGCTCCAGCTACGCGACCAAACTCCGGTTCGACTACATCCTCGATGCCAAATCCGCGCGAGAACCGTTCCTCGTTTCAGCCATCTACCACGATGACAGTTTCACGTATATCCGCTGTGGCGCACGAGAAAAACCCGCGCTGTATGAGATCAAGGACGGGAAGCCGAATCTCGTCTCCTTCCAGTTGGAGAACGGCGTCTATATCGTTCCCAAAATCGTCGACTCCGGTTATCTCGCGGTCGGCAAGAAAAAACTGAACTTTACCCGCCAAGTTCCGGCGAAGTGAGGGAGAACCCATGACCTCTCCATCTGCGATTCAGGACAAAGAGCCCAAGCCTCCCGGCCTGCTGCCCAAGAACGTGCAGTCCTGGCTGCTCGCCGGCCTGGCTGTCCTCATGATCGTCATCATGTGGCTCACCGGTGGAAAGAAGCCCGCCGCGCCAGCGCGCGCGATTCCCACGGCGCCCGCCGTCCAGGCGCCTCTCGAAGTCAACGAAGCCAAGATCGTGGACTTGCAGAATCGCATTCAGGAATTACAGCGCCAGCAGATTCTCGCGCAGAACGCTTTGGCGCAGCAGAGTCATATTCTCGCAGGCGGAAACCAGGACCCGCAGCCGCTGCCGAGTTCCGGCTCGACAGGCAATGCCTCGCCTGAGCGGGCGGAGGATTCGATACGGGAGGAACGAAAGAAGCGCAATTACCTCTCGTTGTTTTCCTCGAATGTGGCGTTGACCTACCGCAAGCCTTCGCCGTCCATGCCATCGCGTGACGGGGAACTGCCTTCCGTGACCGCTCCACCGGCGACCGAACTCAATGCCGCGCAGCTCGCTGAGTTGCTGAAGCCACTTCAGATGCAAGTGCCGATGCCGGCTCCCAATGCCGCATCCACCAAAGATTCCGCTGCGGGAAGTGACCGAAAGGAGGACTCCAAGAGCCCGGCCGCCGCGACGGCCCGCGCACCGGCCGCGGCGACGGGCAACACCTTCGTAGTTTTTGAAGGAACCGTTCTCGAAACCGTTCTAATCAACCGTCTCGACGGGCAGATGGCCGGGCCCGTCGAGTGTCTTCTCACAAATGACGTGTATTCCCACGACCGCCAGCACCTTCTGATTCCCGCAGGTTCGAAACTTCTCGGCGAAACCCGCAAAGTGGAAAACTTCGGGCAGAACCGCCTGGCGGTCTCTTTCCATCGCCTGCTCATGCCGGACGGATACTCCGCCAG
>JBGPIX010000233.1:0-8658 GCA_041485085.1 Candidatus Acidiferrum sp. | reverse complement strand
ATTTGCAAAAGCGCACCTCGATGGGCTTCCAGTCCGGCGCGGATGAAGCCGGGCAGAAAAGCATGGAAGATATGGTGATGACCGAAGTAAAGCGGGCGTTCAATCCGGAGTTTTTGAACCGGCTGGACGAAGTGATTATTTTCAATCCGCTCGGCGACGAAGATTTGCTCCGCATTATCGATTTGCTCGTGGGCCAGCTGAACGACACGCTGATTCACCGGCAGGTGCAGATCGTCGTCTCGCCGGAAGCAAGACAGTGGATTCTCGAGAAAACGTGTGCGGATCGCAGTTATGGGGCGCGTCCGCTACGCCGGGCCTTGCAGAAGTATGTCGAGGACCCGCTCTCCGAGGCGCTGATCCAGGGTGGAATTCAAAGGCCGGCGACATTGCAGATTTACGTCGCAGGGGAAGGCCTGCAGTTCCGTCCGGTCGGCGAGGCAACCCCGGTCGTCCACTAGCGAATCTGACACAACGCAAGGATGGTCCCGACCGGGTCGGGACTAACGCACGGCTGGCCCACACCGGGTCCGGCGGGAGAATAACAACTTGAGTTTGGGGGCGCGGCCTTGACGACCTCATCGGCCGCTCAAAGAAGAGTTTGTTCGCCGTTTGGGTTTTTTGCGGCTCGAGTGACCTGCACGATCGCTCTTGTATTTCTTTTTGCGATCTCGTCACCGGCGGCGCCGCGCGATAATTCCCATGCGGACGGGTCCGCGCATTCCTACCTTTTCTCCGCTTCCTTCGATTACGCTACCGGTAAGGACGTCATAGCTGACAATTCCTCCGCCGATCCGCAGGCCGCCGCGCAGCAGCCGCAGGTTGTCATCGACCGTATCGATTTCATCGGCAATCGCCGCGTGCGCAGCGACACGCTGAACGCGCGCATCTTCAGCCGCAAAGGCGACGTGTACAACGAAGAGACTCTGCGCCGCGATTTTCAGGCCCTCTGGAACACCCAGTTTTTTGAAGACGTGAAGCTCCGTGTCGAGGATTCGCCAAACAACCCCAACGGCAAAATCATTGTCTTTGATGTGAAAGAGCGCCCGCAGATCCGCCGCATCCGCTACGATGGCATCCACTCCGTTTCTGAATCGGACATTCTCGACCGCTTCAAGGAACGCAAGGTCGGTCTGAGCGTCGAAAGCCAGTTCGATCCCACGAAAATCAAGAAAGCGGAAGTCGTCTTGAAGGAATTGCTGGGCGAGCACGGCCGCCAGTTTGCCAAAGTCACTCCGCAGTACGAGCGCATTGCTTCCAGCAACGCCGTCATTCTCGTCTTCAAGATCGAGGAAGGCCCCAAAGTCAAAGTCGGCAAAATCAAATTTACAGGCAACCACGCTTTCAGCGATCGCAAGTTGATCCGCGCCATGCGCCACGACCGCCCTTACTCCGTGCCTCTGTACTTTTGGGATATCGCCGTACTCTCGAAAACATACGACCGCGAAAAGTTAAGCGAGGATCTGGAAGTCGGCGTTCGTGGACTTTACAGGGACAGCGGCTATTTTAAGGCTACTGTTGGCGACCCCGTTCTCGATAATATTGACACCCAGAATTACCGCTTGGGTGTTCCGCTCGTCATGGGCCGCAGCCACGGCAAGGCCGTTAACATCACCATTCCCATTGAAGAGGGCGAGCGCTTCCGCATGGGTACCCTCAAGATCGTAAGCTCCGATCCGGACAAAGCCTTGTCCCTTAAAGTCGATGCCCTCAAGGCCGCTTTCCCGCTCAAGCAAGGTGACCTCTTTTCTACTGAAAAAGTTCGCAAGGCCCTGGAGACTTACGGCAAGATTTACGGCGAATACGGGTTCATCGATTTCACTCCCGAGCCGGACACGGAAGTCGATGACGCCAACAAAATCATTAACTTGACGCTGCGGTTTGACGAGCAGAAGCAGTATTTCATCCGCCGCATCGACTTCAGCGGCAACACCACCACGCGGGACAAAGTCATTCGCCGCGAATTGGCCATTGATGAAGGCCAGCTCTTCAACAAACGTTTGTGGGAGATGAGCGTCCTGCGTCTCAATCAGCTCGACTACTTCGACAAGATCGAAGCGGACAAAGCCGCGGAGATCAAGCGCAACAATAAAGAAGGCACTGTCGACATTAACCTCAAACTCAAGGAAAAAGGCAAACAGTCGATCGGTTTGCAGGGCGGCGTCAGCGGTTTGGCCGGCAGCTTCATCGGCCTTACGTATCAGACCAACAATTTCCTCGGACTCGGCGAGACTTTGACTTTTTCGGCGCAGTTTGGCGATCTCTCGCGCAGCTTCATGTTTGGGTTTACCGAGCCTTATCTCTTTGATCGTCCGATCTCTTCAGGTTTCACGCTCTTTTCCAGCCGCTACAACTTTGATCAGGCCAAGCAGGAAGCGCTCTTCACCCAGCAGTCCGTCAGCATCAACCCGCAATACATCCAGAACTACACGCAAAATAGCACCGGTTTCACGCTTTTCGCCAGCTACCCGGCGCGGCGCTTTTCGTTCGCCCGCTTCGGGCTTCAGTACGGTCTGACCCGCACCAACATCAAGTCTTTCAACGCCGCCTCGACGCTGTTGTTCGAGTCCATTCAATTTAGCAGCCTCACGGGTCCCAGCGCGCTCAACGGCATCGTATCCAGCACCATCACCCCCTCGGTCACTTACAGCTCGATCGACAACCCAGTCAATTCGACACGCGGCAAGAGTTTCTATTACTCCCTGCCGGTATCCGGTATCGGCGGCAATGTGAAGACTATCAGCAACATATTTGACGTGAAGTACTTCCATCCAGTTCACAAGCGAAGGAACGTAATTGGCGTGCATTTCTCAGCCGCCTATATCACCGCCTATGGGAGCAACACTTCCACCTGTTCGACGGCCGTGGTCACTGCACCGGCATGTACTCCGGAATCGACTCCGAACGCGATCCCGCCCTTCAGCCGGCTCTACATGGGTGGAGAGAGCGACATCCGGGGCTTCGATATCCGCTCCATTTCGCCCGTTACTTTTATTCCCCAGGCCACCGCACAGCCGATTTCCTATCATGACCCTACCTCAGGTGGCGCCGTGCGTTCGTTCACCGTGCCGGTCCTAAGTTACGTTGCCACGCTGCCGGGTGGGGACTTGCAAACATTCGGAAACTTCGAATACCGCATCCCGATCGTGGGGTCGATGGTTACGGCGGGGCTGTTCGTCGATGCTGGAACTGACGGCGCGCTTCGCCGCAGTGCGCTGCAGCTCAGTTCGGAGGGCTTTCAGAGTCTAGTGGGCCCGGGTGGCCAGTTTCCCAACGCCGTAAAACTGAATGGCCTGACCCAACAGCTTTCTCTCGCACCGGGAACGAATTTCCGCTTGCGCGCTTCCACCGGAATCGAGTTTGTCGTGCAACTTCCGATCATTCAGGCGCCCTTCCGCATTTATTATGCTTATAACGTGAACCGGCTTCACGATCAGTTGGTGGCCAAGGCGCCTTATATAGAACCCGGCGAAATAGCCAGTCTGAAGACTCAGTTCGATTCCTTGGATCCGACGATCTATCCGCTCCAGATCCAGCCGCAGCTCGATTTCATTAGGAACAATCCTGGGCGATTGAACTATTTCGAGCCGAAGACGACTTTCCGCTTCACCGTCAGCCGGACGTTCTGAGGGCTGCGTGTTGCGGAGCGATTATCAAACTTGGGGACAGGGTTTTTGCAAAAGATAGTAACGCCAACGCCAGCGGAAGATCCGCGGCGCGATTGTGTGGGGGAAATCGTGGGAACGAAAGTATGGAGGTTGTCCAGTCTTAGTGGCCCTTGGCTGGCCGCCATTTGCCTTTTGTCGATGGGCGGCTGCGGCAGCAGCAGTAACACCGCCAACGTCGTTACCGTCACGGTAAGTTCGTCCGTGGGCTCGGTCCTCATCCTCGGCCAGTCCACCACGCTCACGGCCACGGTGAATGGCGCGACCAATACCAATGTCAACTGGGAGCCGGGTCAACCGGATGGGACACCGTGCACATACACCACTACCACCACCGACTCAACCGGCAAGTCCACCACCGCGGCTGCGAAACCTTGCCCCAATAATACTGACGGTTCATTTGGAAAATTAACTAATATTCAGGCCACCGGGACCGCGACTTACACGGCGCCCAGTAAGATTCCGGATCAGACCACCTTCCCCGGCCTGCAGATCATCTTCACCGCACAGTCTCAGTCCGACACCAAGAAATCCGGCACGTCTACGATTATCCTGGACTCCGGCGTCAGCGTCGTCCTCACTCCTAACACCGCTACCGTTCCCACTAGCGAGCCACAGCAATTCAGCGTTGCGCTTACCAACGACCTTCAGGGCAAAGGTGTGACCTGGTTGGTCACTCAGCAGGTTCCCACTGCGTCGATTCCTTACCCCCAACTCAAGACGTGCAGCCCGACCTGCGGCACCGTTACTCCCGATTCCAATAACCCCAACGTCGCCATCTATACTGCTCCCGCTACCGTGCCCACCAGCATTACCCCTGCCGACTCCACGAACAAGAATTCGCCCGCGAACCTCACCATCGTGGCTACTTCCGCGTCCGACAATACGCGGCTGGCCATCGGTACCATCACCATCATCGCCGGCGGTCCCATCAGTTTTAATGGCATCACTCCCACTATCGCTCCGCAAGGCGCCGCTTTCTGGGACATCTATCTCGATGCTCCGAATATTTCCTCGGCCTCGAAAATTACGTTGAATTTTCAGGACAGCAACAATCCCGCCAATTTCATCGGTTCAAAGACTTTTGATTCGACAAGCGGACAGGTCAAAGTGCTTTTTCAGATTCCCATCAGTACCACTACGAACGGTGTCACCACCATCACTAATCCGCAGTCCACGGGCGCGCGTCTACGCCTTTTCTCCACCGACTTGGTCATTCCTCCCACCATCGGGGCTGCATCCGTCTATGTGAGTGTCACCGATCCGGGGCAAACCGTTACTCCGGCGCCGCCTACCAAGCCGGTTCTTACCGCAAATCCGTACACCTTTCGGTACATCCCGGTGCGGCCTACTTCCATTGCCTCTGTTCCAGACGACGTCATCCAGGGCAAGGCTTCTCAGGATACCCAGGTCATCGTTGATGGCGGTTATTTTGGCCCCGGGGCGCAAAACCTCACCGACGTCTTTTTTCAAGGTACTTCCATCGCCAAGAATGGCACCACCTCGACCGCCCGCCAGTTGAACACCTTGCTTCCAGCTACGCTGATCAATGCATCCGGTACAGTTCCGGGCCTTTACCCGCTGTCGGTCTCCAACAGGGCAACGCCTGCCCCCTTCATCAACAATGATGCGGTCACCAACATCGCTGTTTTCCCTGACTATTCCGTTACGTCGCCTAGCGTTGTCACCTCATCTCCAGGAATTCCCGCCGGCACCAACCCCAGTGCCATCGATATCGATCCCACTCTTGGCGTCCTGGCCGTTGCTGACCCCGGCTCGAGCACCGTGCGATTCTTTTCAATCGTTCCTCCAACGTCAACCACTGCTGCTACGCTCACGTTGTTGAGCACCGTTGCGAGCACCGCTCAGGCGCCTCTTAACTTTCCGACTGGCCTTTCCGTGAACGGCACCAATCACACCGTGGCCGTTGTGAACTATGGCAGCCAGACGATCGACAACAGTGGCAAGGCCACCATCACCGGCCAGAGTGTCACCGTCCTGAACATTCCCGGCTCCCCGACGCCCATTACGCCTTTCTTCGTTGATATTTCTAACGCGCTCCAAGGCGCCGTTACCCCGGCTCCCATGCCCTACTCCATTGGTGTTGATCCGGATTCCAATCTCGCTGTCGTAGCTTACTCTTCAACATCCGTATCTTCCTTCGCCAACCTTGGCTTCATTGTGAATCTGAATCCGGACACCAATCCGAGCTCCAACCCGTATGGCTGTGCGCTCGACCACGCCATCAATTCAGGCTCCACAAAGGCTGGCCAGTGCCTCTTTTCGCAGGTTACTCTGAATACCGGCACCTACCCGCAGATCGCCATGTCCAGACACGGGCATACGGCTCTGGTTACTCCTGGAGGGGCGGGTGTAGTTCGCGGCGTGAATGTAACCAAGCCTTCCACACAGAATGTGCTCGCCACTTCCACGCTCACGGCTGGTCTCGTCACCGTAACCATTGACACCACTGGCTCCAACAGCGGCCAGACGTTGTCGCTGGTCCCCGGCAATGCGGGCTCCGTGCTGATCGCCGGAGTGAAGCCGGGGAACGCCGCAAACAACGCGTTCTTCAACGGTGTTTTCTCGGTCAGCGTCACCAGCAGCACGACTTTCACCTATGTTGTAAATTCCACCGTCAGTGATTCAGGCACCGGCGGGACCGCCTTTTACAGCAGCCCCGATTCCATTTTCGCCATCTCCTCAACGGCCCAGGGCGTTGCCATTAACCCCATCACCAACACCGCTGCCATCGCCGACGCCAACGCCATCGGCACCAATGGTCCGCAGATTGACCTGCTGAGCTCCCTGGACCAGTCGATTTCCTCCATCACCTTCTTTGCTACCTGCACGGCATTTACAACTACTTGCTCCAACGCGCCAGAGCTGCTCGGCACCACGGACGTCGCTTGGCAGCCGTATACCAACGCATTGGTTTCCTATAATCCGACAATCAATGAGGTGTCCGTCTCCGATCCTGTCAGCAGGACGCGTTATGCTTTCGCCACTCAGAATCCTGCTCTCTGTTCACCCGCGCCCGCCGGCCCGAGCCCAATCACGCTTTGCGGCACGGGGACGGCCACGCTTGATTCGCGCAGCGTGCCTCCTTTGCAGAATGGAGTTACAAACTCTCTCACTCTTTTCGGAGGCCTGGCTGTTGATCCGTCGACCAACCAGGCTTTCGTCGTCAAATCCGGGAGTGGCACCATCGACATCGTGGATTTGGGTAGCGTCTTCACAAAAGCACCCATCAAGACGACGCACATCCATGAACTGATTGTTCCGAGTGCACCTCCTGCGGGGTGTCCGCAGCCCACGCCGGGCAATCCGATTGTCACTGGCATTCCCAACAGCGTTTTCCCGCAGGGAACTCTGACTTCGGCTACCGACCTTTGCGGCGTGCAAATTTTTGGCTCCGGCTTCTTGAGCGGTGGCAGCGGCTCCACGCAAGTGCGGCTGGATAGTGTTCCGATTCCCGCCGCGAACGTGACCGTGGTCAGTCCGCGGCAGCTCACCGTCACCATTCCGCAATCGTTTTTGACTGCGCCGCACAAATATGCCCTCGACGTACTCACCTCCGGCGGCAGCGGGCCAAACGCGCAATCCAACGCGGCGGACTTCTACGTTGTCCAGGCCGTGGACATGTCCACGATTTGCACCGATACGAATGGCAATCCCACCAACACGCAGCCGTCTTCGGTCGCCATCGCCGACCAGCTCGCCAATGGGCCTTTCTCTCCCGTTGCTGTCGTTTCCAACACCGGTTGCAACAGCATCTCGGTCATCGACATCAATCCCACGATTACGTTAGCGGGAGTGGTCACGCGCAATCCTACTTTCGGCCAATTTATTGTCAAATCCCTCGGCGTTGGAACGCATCCCGAGGGCATCGCCATCAGCCAGCGCTACGGCCTGGCCGTGATCGCTAACAATGGCAGCGCCACTGCCTCCGTCATCGACCTCACTGCCAGTCCCGTGGTGCAAAAAGTTCCCGACGTGGCGACCGGCACGAATCCCGCTGGTGTCGCCATCAACGAAGCCACTGGCGCCGCCATCGTTGCCAACACCGGTTCCAACACCATTACCATGCTGGATCTGGGCTTGCTCTTTCCTGCGGCCGGCACCACTCCGCCTACTACCTTGACTCCCACAAGCATCGGCGGCATTCAGTCTCCCATCGCTGTGGCCATTGATCCTGATCGCGGCACTAACCATCAGGGCATCGCCGTTGTCACCTCGTTGCAGTTGCTCAGCGGCCAAGCGCCGCTGGGAGCCCTCGCCGTCGTGGAGATCGGTCTTCAAACTCCGATTCTGAGCACCACCATTCCCTCCGGCACGGTGACGGCTACGCCCACCGGCATCGTTTACGATCCGTTTGTTTTCACGGGCACCGCCAACAACGGCGTGTTCTACGCCAATTCCAGCGGTTCCAACGTCATCACCGCTTTCAATCCGGACACCGGCAGCGGCAACACCGTTAACGTGGGTATTAATCCGACCTCGCTGGCCGTGAATCCGCAAACTGGCGGGATTCTCACTTCCAACTCCGCCAGCAACACGATTTCCATCGTGGATACGCTTTCGAATCCGCTCAAGACGCGCCAAACCTTCGGCATTCCCGGTTCTCCGACTTTCGGGGTCGCCGTCGACCAGTTCACCAATCTGGCGGTCCTCGTGGATCAGGCCAACAATCGCGTTTTGCTGTTCCCCATGCCGAACTGACGGGGCGGGAGACTTTGCCGGGGGCGGAAGGAAAAATTCGGGTCTCATTTCAGCATCGGGAGGCCCAGCTTTCTGATTGCGGGAAGCAAACCGCGTCAGCTATACTTTCAAGTTTGCAATACGCTCGCAATTCCCGCTGGGAGCGGAATCAGTCTTAAGCCAAGCTGACTTGGCGCGGGTTCGTCCCGGTAATTCCGTGGCGGACCATAACAAGGAGAAAAAAGTGAATTCTAGATTTGTAGTTCGTACCGCCGCTCTCGCCGCCGCGAGCATT
>JBGPIX010000232.1:0-8662 GCA_041485085.1 Candidatus Acidiferrum sp. | reverse complement strand
GGCAGAGTGCAGTCCGGAATCGCATTGAGTTTCCTCCAATTCGATTTGGACCGGGACCTTGCTGAGGGCACGAACTGAGCCAAAGCCCCAGGAATATCCACAGGGCGGCCTAATGCATGCGGAATCAGGAAGTTACACTGGAGGAAGGAGATCAGCGCTGCTTTAGGGAGGGTACTGGGCCCGAGAAATTTTTGCTCGCCAAGGGGGAATCGAGAAAAAAGGAACTGACCACACTCGATTGACCCAACGCCATGTTGCAAGTAGGATTTGGCTGCCATTTTTGTAAGTTCACGACGCGGTCAGCGGATCTAGAGGAGACACTGTGTACTGTTCCAAGTGTGGCGGAGCCATGGCGGATGGTGCAGCCTTTTGCTCGAATTGCGGGCAAGCTTTTTCGCTCGGCGCCGTAGCGCCGCGCGCGCCGATGTCGACTCCTTCGGTTGTAGCGCCGACGGCCGGAGGTGCGGGGGCCATTCCCGAGTACCCCGCGTCCGCCGCCCTGCCGCGCGTGGAGTATGCAGGCTTCTGGCTGCGTCTTGTTGCCCTGGTGATCGACAATGTGGTGTTGGGGTTGGGCTTTGTCCTGGTATTGATCCCGCTGATTTTTCTCACTGGTTTGCGCACATTCCTCGACAATTTCCATCCCAATGAGGGCATAAACGATGTCGGCATCTTCACGCTCATCGTATTCTTTTTTCTCGTGGCCACGGGTGCTTTGGTTTTGACGTGGCTGTACCACGCCCTGTTGGAGTGCTCGGAGTGGCAGGCCACGCTCGGCAAGAAGGCCCTCGGTCTGGTTGTGACCGATATGACCGGGCAGCGCGTCAGCTTCGGCCGGGCCACGGGAAGGCACTTCGGCAAAATACTCACGAACATGATCCCCGCCTTCCTCGGGTACATCATGGCCGGATTCACCGCCAAAAAGCAGGCCTTGCACGACATGCTTGCAGGCTGCCTGGTCCTCCGTCGAAACGGCTGAGCTGCGTCCCTCAAGTGTGTTGAGAGATTTTTTCTAATGAATCCATATCTCCGTATTAGTTACAAATTGCTAGAGCCAATCCTGCCGCGCGGGCATCGAGCCTCTCCGCCCCAGCTCTAAGTACTTATTCCTGTTCAAATTAGACACAAAGTAAGAAAGTTTCTCTGGCCATTGTCTTGCATTCAACTCATTCTAGATTTTCTCAAACTGTGGTCTAAGTTTCTCTCTAATGTACGGGGGTGCATATGAAGAAGCTGTGCGGTTTCACTCTAGTTGTCCTGGTTTCCTTGTTGTTTGTCTCCTTACCATTGCAGGCTCAACAGGTTTCCGCCGTTAACGGCGTTGTTTCTGACAAGTCCGGAGGCGTCATATCCGGCGTCACCGTTGAACTCGCTAATGCCCAACTAGGCTTGCACAAGAGCACGACCACGAACGACCTCGGCTTTTATCAATTTCTCCGTCAGGCGCCGAGCGAGGGTTACTCACTGACTTTCACAAAGGATGGCTTTTCGAAACTGGTCGTGAGTAACGTCACGCTGGGAGTTAGCTCCACAGAAACCCGCAACGTCACGCTTGAACTTGGGGCGGTGACCCAATCCATCCAAGTCGAGGCGGCGGGCGAAGCTACCTTGAACACTACGGACGCCACCGTGGGAAACGTGGTTGACGCCAGGTCAGTGAGTGAGTTACCGATCCAATTCCGCTTGAATGCTGCGAATCTAATGGGACTCCAGGCTGGTGTGAACGACCAAGGCTCCATCACCGGTGCGCGAACTGATCAGGGCAACATTACGCTAGACGGTCTGGACATCAACGATCAAGCCACCGGGCAGGCCTTCGCCTCGACGATTTCAGTCTCCATCGATGCCCTCCAGGAAATTCGCACCGTGACCGCAGGCGAGACCGCCGACTATGGGCGCAGCAGCGGCGGCAGCATCAATCTGGTGACCAAAAGCGGCACAAACAACTGGCACGGTAAACTGCGTGAATACAATAGAAATACTCTTTTCGCCGCCAACGATTGGTTCAACAATCGCAGCGGCGTGGCGCGTCCGCCGCTCATTCGCAACCAGTTTGGCGCCAATCTCGGTGGTCCTGTCAAGAAGGATAAGGTTTTCTTTTTCTTTGACTACGAAGGTCTCCGCCGGTCTTCCGGCAGTCAGATCGAACGTGCAGTTCCCACTGCTCAATTCCGGGCCGGCGAACTCGGCTATATCAACAGCAACGCAGGTTGCGACGGCACCGCTCGCTTCACCACCAAGCCGAACTGCATTACCTACCTTTCGTCCTCCCAAGTGGCTGCGCTTGATCCCCAGGGAGTTGGCGACAATGCGGCGCTCCTGAGCTTCGTCAATGGTCGCTATCCCAGCACCATAAACGACCCGTCGGGCTTCGGTGACGGCATCAACACTGCCGGGTATATCTTCACCGTACCGGCTCATCAAACCCAGAATGTTTACACCGGGCGCATCGATTACAATCTCACGTCCAAGCACAAGCTCTTCCTGCTCGGGATCGTGGATCGCCAGGGTGTCGATGATAATTTTAATACTGACATCGTTCAATTTGCCGGGGATCCCGCTCCGAACTCCCGCGACACCTTCAACAATTACGCATTCTCCTTGGGCTGGACCTGGACCGCTACCACAAACATGATTAACCAGGTTTCCGTTGGCCTTATCCGCTCTATCCTGGATTTTCCATCACGGCAGGCGCCCACCTTTCCGAACTCCGTCTCCTTCAGTCCTGACATTTCGAGCCCTTACCTCGGGTCCGCGTCGCAGTCCCGCAACGTGCCTGTGCCCGAATTCCGAGAAGGTTTGACCTGGATCAAGGGCAAGCACACCATGGATTTCGGCACGGACTTCAAGCTCATCCGGCAAATCAGCGCGCTCAAAAACGACTTTAATTTTATCGGTGTTGGACTCGGCGGAAATCTTCTGTCGCTCGACAGCACTCTGCGGCCCTCTGACATCAATCAGGACTCTTCCCCCATTACAAACTGGGATAATTTCTTCCCCTTCCTCCTCGGCCGTTATTCTGGCGTGTTTAGCAATTTCAACTACGACAAATCTGGCAACGTGTTTCCCAACGGCACCGGAAAAAAGCGCGACTTCAACTATAACGAGTGGGAATTCTATGCCCAGGACTCCTGGAAAGTGCGCTCCGATCTGACGGTGACCTACGGACTGCGTTATCTGCTCCATAGCGTGCCCTATGAGGTGAACGGCTTTCAATCTGCTCCCTCGGTCAACGAAAATGCCTATCTCTCGGCGCGGCTCGCCGCGGCCGCGCAGGGCGTAAGTGGAAACAGTGCCGTTCCTCTAATGAGCTACAGCCTGGGTGGTGCGGCGAACAACGCCCCTGGCTATTACAAGCCGGATCACGCCGATTTTGGCCCACGCATTGGTATTGCCTACAACCCGGGATTCCGCGGCGGTGTGCTGGGCAGCGTTCTTGGCGAGCGCAGAACTACCATTCGTGCCGGCGCAGCTATCCTCCACGATCGCATCAGCGGCGGTGCTAGCTTCGGTCTTGATCAGAACACCTTTCTATTCGATTCGCAGGCCAACAACCCCTTCGGAATACCATTCGACGGATTCGACTCTTTGCTGCTCGACCCCAGGTTTAACGGGATCAACAGCAACTTGCCGCCGTTTGCAACGGCCCCAAGTACAAAGGCGCCAGTAACTCCCAATCTGGATTCCAGCGGCAATCCCATCGGAACCGCGGTATTTGGTGGTTTTCCCGCGTTCTTCCAATTTGACCGCAACACCAAGAATCCTTATGCCATCCTTCTTAACTTTGGCATTCAGCGTGAGCTCCCGGGGAATTTGCTGCTGGAAGCCACCTACGTGAATCGCATGGGGCGCAGACTGCTCGCCGTCGGCGATGCTGCAACCACTACAAACTTCAAGGACACCGCCTCCGGCCAATTCCTTCGCCCTGCCTTTGGACAATTGCAGCAAGAGCTTCCCACTTTCAATTCCACTGGCATGGCTTCAGCGATTCCTTGGTTCGAGAATCAGATCAATAATGTTCTAGCGGCCGAGGTCGGGCCTGGCGCGAACTGTACGAACATCTTTGGAACACCGAATTGTTCCACTCTGCTCGAAGCAGCCCTTTCCCCATTTATTAACCGAGGGGATCTGTCCAGCGTCGTTCTGATTCTCGAAGAGAATGGACTTCTCTTTCCCAACGTCGCTCTCCCAGCCCAGACGTCCGCCAATGGTTACATCGGCAACTATGCCTCCTCCGACTATAACGCTCTGCTTTTCACACTGCGTAAGCAGGCCTCCCACGGCTTGCAATTCACCTTTAACTACACGCTTTCCCATTCCATCGACAATGTGTCTGACATTACCAATAGCTATGTTCAGTACACAGGAACCGGCGCGGGCCTGGTCTGCGAACTCGATAATCCCCGCACCTGCCGCGCGAGTTCCGATTTCGATGCGCGTCACACCATCAACGCCAACTATATCTATGACCTGCCTTTCGGCCACGGCAAGCATTTCCTGCATGATGCATCAGGATGGGCTGATGCGATTCTGGGCGGGTGGAGCACCTCTAGCATCGTCACCTGGAGAACCGGCTATCCGTTCACCATCCGCACGGGCTCTTTCCCAACCGCATTCACATTGGACGCTCCTGCCGTTCTGCTCAATCCCGCAGGGCTGAAACCCGGAATCCATACGGATTCGGGCGGGGCTTTGCAGTACTTCGCCAGCCAGTCCACGGCCATCTCCTCGGTAGGATTTCCCTTCGCCGGTGGCACAGGGACCCGCAACGCCGTTCGCGGCCCCGGTTTCTCTTCCGTGGACATGGGGCTATGGAAGTCTTTCAAAGTTCCGAAGTCGGAGCGTCAGCAGTTCATCCTCCGCTTGGATACGTTCAATACTTTCAATCACCCGGTTTTCAACGGACCATCATCGGCTACTATCTTCGACACTAGCCAGTTCGGAATCGTCACTTCTACGGCCAGCACTCCGCGCGTCCTGCAAGTGGCGCTTCGCTACGAGTTCTAAGCCAAACCGCATCCAACAATGCAAAAAGGGGAGGCCGTTTTCGGCCTCCCCTTTTCTTTCTTCAATCTTGGAATCTGCGATTGCTGCCTGTCCTCTGAAAGTCTCTTGCGACTGGTCGAACTCTTCTAGCTACCTGATTCGTGCGGATCAAAAACCACGGATATTTCCATGACCGTTTCCGAACTCCCCGTCGAGAACTTCCACTGCATCACCGACTTCTGCGCGCTCTCCACCAGAATGGGATTGCCGCCAACCACTTCGGTGTCTCTTACCGTGCCATCGGGCTTCACAAACACCCTCAACCGGACGACTCCGCCAATCCCCTTGGATTTAAGAATCGTAGGATACGCGACAGGCGCCTTCTTGACCACTTTGCGAGCGTTATTCTCCTGCCCCTGTCCCGGTGCCGCCGCACACGAGAGCAAGAGCACGCAAAAGCAGAAGGTTCCCAGGGAGTTTTTGTAAGTATGCTGTCTAGCCATGTTTTTCCCTTGAGAGCTCGGATGGTGCGAGGCTTGGAGTGCAAACACCCCCGGATCGCACAACTATATCCTTCAATACGCTGCATGTATTTGCCCATTGCTGTCGTCCGCGAAGGCTTATTTTTCATAGAAGTAACCTTCCGCTTCTTCCTTCTAATCTATTGAATACAAATGCCTTACAAGCTCTACTCTGGGAAGTTCGACGCTCACCTTCCGGGGTCAGCTTCCGACCTCTGAATCTTTCTCAACGCAGGTTGCAGATTGAGAATTGCTCCGGATCGGGCCGGCCCGTTGTTGAGACACAGGGTCTGAGAGGCTCCGGGAGACACAGCTCGTGGAGCCGTTAAGGCGGTTCACAGCCATCGACTCACCGCTCGGCTAACTCTCTAAATGCAAGAGCGCAAAGCATCGCGACGAGGACTCGCTCGGCCACGAAGTGAGTACCAAACCAGAAACTATGTGTGTCTAACTCAAACAATGGGTACTAGACCGGACTGATGACGAACACGGTGCAAAAACGGGAAGGAACCAGGGCCCCTTCCTTGACTTGGCGGGTACTCGACTCAATAATGGTAAAGCATGAGCGTACGCGCCGGAGGCGCTGAAGACATGTTCCTTGACGTTAAGGAATTAGCCGTCCGCAAACTGCGCATCCGGAAGACCTATGCCCCGGGCAGCATCGATTTTCATTCGGCGGAAATCAAGCAGATCGAGCCGCTCGAAGTGACCGCCACGGCAGAGTTGCTGGAGTCGCAGATTCGCATCGAGGGCAACCTCGAAACGAAGATCGAACTGGTGTGCGCGCGCTGCCTCGAACCGGTCGTCGAAGACGTCAGCCGCATCTTCGACCTGTTTTACGCGCCGGTGCCGAAGGATGAAAAGCCGACCATCGACCGGCTGAAGGACGACGACACAGAAATTGGATTTTACGAAGGCCCTGGACTCTTCCTGGCCGACGTGATCAAGGAGCAGGTGCTTCTGGCATTGCCGTTGAAAGTGATTTGCCAGAGTGACTGCCGGGGGCTGTGCCCGAATTGCGGCGCGAACCTGAACCACGAAGAGTGCCGCTGTGAGACCCACGCGACGGACCCACGAATGGCCCCTCTCGCGCGCCTCAAGCAGGACTGGCTCAAGAAACAATAGTTTCCCAGGGCTACCAAGCCCGATATAATCCGCCCACTGAGGCGGCAACGAGGTGTATTGCTATGCCTAACCCAAAACGACGGCATTCGAAGCGCAGGACCAGCACGCGGCGGGCGAACGACTTCTTGACCAAGCCCGGACTGGCCAAGTGTCCGAATTGCCACGAAATGAAGCAGCCGCACCAAGTCTGCCCGCATTGCGGACACTACAAGGGCAAAGCGGCTCAAGAACCGGCTTCGTAAGGATTTCGAGTTTCTCTCGCTTAGCCTGCGGACAAAATCCCATGATCACTATCGCCGTTGACGCCATGGGCGGAGACCACGCGCCCCGCCCCGAGGTCGAAGGCAGCGTGCTGGCTGCGCGGGAGTTCGGTGTGCGGGTCCTGCTTGTTGGCCAGCCGCAGGTTGTCCGCGCAGAGCTGGCGAGACACGCGTCGCCTAATCTGCCGATCGAGATCGTGCCGGCCAGCGACGTGATCACCATGCAGGATCACCCGGCTCAGGCTTTTCGCCGGAAGAAGGACAGTTCGGTGCACGTAGCCGCGCGGCTTGTCCGCGAAGCCAAGGCCGATGGCATGGTCAGCGCGGGAAACACCGGCGCGGTCATGACGGTAGCGAAGTTCTTGCTCGGAACGCTGGAATCGGTGGATCGCGTCGCGTTGGCAGCGCCGTTTCCGAATGCCAAGGGCGGCGTTTCCGTGCTCCTGGACGTGGGCGCAAACGTGGATTCGAAGCCCGAGCACTTGGTGCAGTTCGCAGTGATGGGCGAGGTCTATTACCGCGCGACGTTTGGTAGTAAGCGCCCGCGCGTCGGATTGCTCTCTGTCGGTGAAGAAGAAATCAAGGGCAATGAACTGACGCGCGAGGTTTACGCTCGTCTAAAGAAAAGTCCGGTGCATTTTGTTGGCAATGTCGAAGGCGGGGATCTCTTTTCCGGCAACGTGGATGTGATTGTCAGCGATGGATTCGTGGGAAATATCGCGCTTAAGATTTGCGAAGGCCTGGCGTTTCAGATTTTCGGCTTGCTGAAGAAATCCATCAATAGTTCCCTGGTTTCGCAGGTGGGCGGAATGCTTTCGAAAGGCGCTTTCAAGGCGCTGAGAAAGACGATTGATTACACGGAGTACGGCGGCGCGCCGCTGTTGGGCGTGCGCGGCGTTTGCGTGATTGGGCATGGGCGTTCGAACGCCCATGCCATAAAAAACGCCATTCGCGTGGCTGCGGGACTCGCCCGCGCGCGCATGAACGAAAAAATCGAACAGGAGCTCTCTGCCGCCGCGGTAGTCGCGTGACGGGGCGAGAGAAGGATTAACGATGGGCAAAGTCGCATTCGTGTTTCCGGGACAAGCTTCGCAATACCCCGGTATGGGCAAGGAACTGGCGGAAAAATATCCGGCAGCAAGGGCTGTTTTTAACGAAGCCGACAAAGCGCTGGGCTTCTCGATTTCGAAGTTGTGCTTCGAAGGCACCGAAGAAGATCTCAAGCTGACGGCCAACACGCAGCCGGCGATTTTGACTTGTTCTGTCGCCGTGTTTCGCGTGCTGGCGGAGAAGGGCTTGACTCCGGATTTCGTAGCGGGCCACAGCCTCGGTGAATATGCCGCGCTCGTCGCGGCAGGCGCGCTGAAATTTGCCGATGCGGTGCAGCTCGTTCGCAAGCGTGGCACCTACATGCAGGATGCTGTTCCTGCAGGCGTGGGCGCCATGGCCGCTATCATGGGCTTGTCGCCCGCAGTAGTCGCGGATGCTTGCAAGCGCGCTGCGGAAGGCGAAATTTGTTCGGCAGCAAATCTGAATTCTCCGGATCAGACGGTGATCTCCGGTCATGCCGGCGCCGTGAAACGCGCGGTCGAAATCGCCTCGCAGCTCGGTGCCAAGCGCGCCGTGATTCTGGCGGTTTCCGCTCCGTTCCATTCCGCCCTGATGACTCCCATGCAGGAACGCCTGGAAAAGGACCTGCGTCAAACCGAATTTTCGAATCTGCAGATGCCGCTGGTGACCAACGTGGACGCCGACACCACCACGAGCGGC
>JBGPIX010000231.1:0-8758 GCA_041485085.1 Candidatus Acidiferrum sp. | reverse complement strand
CTGGCGGTCGCAGATGAGCTCGGCAACAGAGGCGTCCAAGAAAAGATGGAACTCGATTTCGTATTTGGGTCCGACCGGGACTTCGAGCGAAGTCCCATTGACGGTGAGCGTCGCGGCGGCGCCCTTCGGTTCAAGCTTGGCGGACCACCAGGGGCCGGTGGTGTCCGCAAGCGTAAACGAGAAGTGCGGCGAATTGCTTTTCCAAGCGATTTCCCCGGCAAGATTTTCGATTTGAATGTCTTCCAAGGCGTGAGCGATCTGGTGCGAATCCGCTTGATGGTGCGGAAGACCGAAAGATTTTGCTCGCAACGCGCGCGCTTCTGGCGCAATTTGCATCTCCAGGCTGCCATCGAAATTGAGCGATAAAACTCTGGGCAGCGCCATGCAGCCAGCCCAACCGGCGGCGCTGAATTCGGCTTCGGGGCGTGTCTCGGGAATCCAGCCCCAGAGGATGCGATTGCCTTTAGCGTCGAGTTGCGTTTTCTGCGCGTAGTAGGCGCCGTGATCGAGGAGGCCGCGCCGCTCGGAATGAAAGACGAGTTCCTTGGGATCGAGTTCGCCGGTTTCCCAAAGGACCTGGCCTGCGGTGGAATAAAGAAGGACGTGCTTTTTTCCCAGCGGGAAAAAATCGGGGCATTCCCACATTTCGCCGGAGTCCACGGGATTGAGGGATTCCTTTTGGGTCCACTTTCCGGAGGCCAGCGGGTGGAGGTATTCCCAGTGGCGTAAGTCTTTCGAGTGATAGAGCAGCACACGGCCGCCTTGCTTGGAAAGACCGGAGCCAACACCGAGAAACCATGTGTCACCGTCGCGCCAGAGAAAAGGATCGCGGAATCCCGTCAAACGGGGATCGCTTGGCGGCTGGATGACGGGCTGCTTCCATTTAGTCCATGTGAGAAGCTGTGAATCGGAGGAGGTGGCAAGGCACTGGACCTCGCGGAAGTTGTGAGTACCGTCGCGGAGAGTGGCTTGTTCCGGGGCGCAGGACTTCACACCGGTGTAGAGAATCGTCGCAGTGCCGTGATCGTCCACGGCGCTTCCGGTGAAACAGCCGTCGGCGTCGTCCCATGTGGGAGTGGGGGCAAGCGCCACGGGAAGATGGCGCCAGTGAATCATGTCTTCGCTGACGGCGTGCGCCCAGTGCATGTCGCCCCAGACGGCGGCGTTGGGGTTGTATTGGAAAAACATGTGGTACTGGCCGTTCCAGTGAAGAGGGCCGTTAGGATCATTCATCCAGTTTTTGGCGGGAAGCAGATGATATTGCGGGCGAAGCGGATCGGCTGCAAGGCGCTTGCCCACATCCGGAGCTTGACTGTTCCAAATAGACGGCGACAGTGAAGCGCATGCGCCGGAAGCGCCGAGAACTCGCATGAAATCGCGTCGCAGAATGCGCATGGCAGTTATTCCAGTAATTTAGACCGGGGGCTTCGCAGTCGACACTCGTCTATCGCTACTCGTGCTTGGAGTGCGCCGCGTCTTGTTCACTCTTATATGCTTTCCAAGCCTGGTCGATGACGTAGGCATGAACCGCGTCTGCTTCAGCGACCGTCATGTGGGCCTTGGGGAAAGCAAACTTCGGCGGATCGGCGAGACCGGGCATGCCTTTGGACCAGTGGCTGCCGCCCAAGACAATGCCGTACCAATCCTTGTGCACTGCAGGCGGGGCGTAGCGCAAGTCGGGGACGGCGCCGTCCTCGACCCAGGCGCCGCTGCCGTCGATGAAAGGCGAGTGGCAACCTTCGCAGTAAAAAGAGACGTAAAGTTTTTCGCCCTTGTGAATGATTTCCTCGCTCACTTTTTGCTCGGGCGGTTTCGGCACAGGCGGGACTTGAATGTGCGGCGTCGGAAAGGGAACCTTGCCGCCGAGTTTGAAGGCATAGAGACGTTCGGGGCCGCGCTTGGATTCGGGCGTGGCCATGGTGCGCGCCGGAGCGAAGAGTCGCGATCCAGATCCCCAGCCGACAGAGGTGATCACGTACTGTTCGCCATTCGCGGTAAACGTGACGGGGATGGAGTCGATGGCGGACTTGGTCTGTATGGACCAGAGTTTCTTTCCCGTGTCAGCTGCGTAGCCAGCGAATTCGCCGGTGCCTTGTCCCTGAAAAACCAGGTTGCCAGCAGTGGAAAGGACTCCGCCGTTCACGGAGATTTGCTCCTCGACGGACCAGCGGGCAGTTTCAGCAACGGGGTCCCAAGCGATCAGTTTGCCGTAGAGCCCTTCGCCGCTTTCTCCCGCTTCCACAGGGGCTTTGGTGTCGGTGCGGCGGTCCGTTGATGGTATATAGACAAGTCCCGTGAGCGAGCTATAGCTCATGGGCCACCAGTTGTGGACCGTCCACTGTCTGCCGCCACCCTGCGATGCGGGGATCAAAACTGGTTTGGCGGTTTGCAGATCGTACGATGTAGCCCAGGTGGTTTTGACGAGCGGCTTGGCGGAAAGAAGCTTGCCGGTTTTCGCGTCGAGAATGTAGAAGAAGCCATTCTTGGGAGCGGTCAGCGCCACGTGACGTTTTTCGCCGCTGATCATGAGATCAGCCATCATGATCTGATTATTTTCGTTGTGAACGTTTTCGGTGCCGGTCTGAAAGTGCCAGACGTATTCTCCGGTGTCGGCCTTCACGGCGATGATGCACTGCGTGAATAGTTTTTCTCCCCCAATCTTGATGCCCGTCATTTCACCGTAACCGACGTCCGCGCCCGCAGTGCCAAAAATCACCAGGCCTGTGACGTCGTCATAGGTGATGGCGTGCCAGACGTCGCCGCCGCCAATCTTCCACGAGTTTTCGCCGATCCAGGTTTTCGAGGCCATCTCCAGTTCTTTGGTTTCGAAACCTTTTGCGGGATCGCCCGGAACGGTCCAGAAGCGCCAGACTTCCTTGCCTGTTTCCGCGTCATAGGCGGCGATAGCGCCGCGGACACCATCATCGGAGCCGTTGTAGCCCATGAGGATTTTCCCCTTGGCCACTCGGGGCGCGCCAGTGATGCCGGTTTGCAGGGACTCGCAGACAGTGGCTTCCCAAATCTTTTTCGTCGTGGCGGCATCGATGGCAATCAGGCGGCAGTCGCCTGTGCCGACATAAACTTTTCCGTTCCAGACAGCCACGCCTCCATTGGTGCGGGCAGAATAAGAGCCGTTCAGCGCCTGGTCGAGCCGGATTTGCGGATCGTACTTCCAGAGGAGCTTTCCCGTGGAAGCTTCCACGGCGTAAACCTTGGAGAGGGGAGCGCTGACATAGATGACGTCATCTACGACGATCGGCTCGGAGACCACGCCCATCATGCCGTCGTAATCGAGATACCAGGCGAGACCCAGATTGCCGACGTTCTGATCGTTGATCTGTTTGAGCGGACTGAAATGTTTCGAATCGTTGGTGCGGCCGTTCACCAGCCAGTTGTTGCCGGTGGCGGCATCGGCCATGATGCGCGCCTCGTTCACGTCGCCGGGCTTTGCCGTGCTGTCCGCCGAAGAGCGAAGCACGATGGCTACTCCGATCGCGACGATGATGAGAGCCAGGCCGAGAATGCGCCGAGTATTCATACCGAACCACCTTTCGAATGAGCCGCCGAGCGTCCACCGCAGCGATGCGAGATCGATCGCTTGCCCGAACCTGATTGGCGTGGAATTCCGAGTGTCATGTTAGGTGCGCGGTAGAAGGAAAGTCAACGCGTACAAGGCTATGCTTTGCGGAGTATGAAGGCGCGCATTTCACTCCAGAGAACGAATAGGAAATAGACGGAGAGCAAAAGAAGCGCGGGCTCGATGGCGTGGCGGTATTTTGCGACGGGATAGACGAGATAATAAGGAACGGGATAAACGAGGAGAGCGGCGGCGAAGAGCAGCCACCCGCGCGGACGTCGAGTCAAAACGAAAAGTAGTCCCAGCCAGCCGCCGAGAGACAGCGGCCAGAATTCCCAGGGTTTCCACCATTCCCGGCTCTGATAGAGCAGCGAAGTGCCGTCCCAGAACCACCAAGTGCGATGGAGCGTCAGGTCGAGAAATTCGGACGGATACTCGCGGACAAAACGCAGACTGTCTTCCTTGTAATAGTCGAGGAAACCCATTTCTCCCATGGCCGCATATTTCTTGAACTCCGCGGGATTGGCAGTGGGATGTTTTCCGCTGAACCCCATGCCATTGCTGAAGTGGTAGTTGCCGAGGTGAAATTCAAACCAGAAGTTGCTGCGAAAAAAAACTGGCCGGCCGAAGACCCGCTCGTTGCGAATCAGCCAGGGCGAAACGAGTGCGGCGAAGAGCACACCGGCAAGCGCAGCGGGAGCGAACCAAGGCCTGAAGGAACGGTGGTTCACGAAGGCCGCGTAAAGAAAAGTAAACGGCATAACGCTGAGCAAAGCGGGATTGGTGAGCGCGATCACCGCCCAGAGCGCGCCGAGCGATAGCCAGAGCTTTCGAGTGTTTCTTTCAGCGACATCGAGCGTGACGATGAAAGCCGCGGAAAGAAGAAAGGCGCTGGCGGCAAAATCCCAAATCCAGGAAACCGGCCAGCGGAAGAAAATAGGACTGAGCACCCAGATCCACGCGGCGAAGAATCCGATTTTCACACCCAGAGTGCGGCGGCCCAGGGCGTGGATGGTGATGCCGGTGGCGGCGGCAATGATGCACTGAATCCCCAGTAGTACGACCGCCGAAGCCAGGGAATAGATGCCGAAGATTCGAAAGACGAGCGCAGCTAAATAAGGATAGACGGGAGCGATCCACGCGGTTGGGCCGGTGTCCTGGTAAAAGGGCGAACTGAAGCCCTTCCCGAGAACAATGTGCTCGGCGATGCTGCAGACTTCCGGGCCGAAAGGATGAAACGAACCCGGGACGTGAATGTAGGTTTTTTTCCAGAGGACGAATCCGAAACGCAGGATAAAACCGCAGACGAGCAGCAAGATGTACAGGGTGCGGTAGCCAGTCTTCTCTGGCGGCAAGTCGGGAGTTGGGGGAGCTTCCAGGGCGGCGACGGGCATGTCATTTATTGTGGGAGATAGGCTTGCGTAGCGGCAAGGTGGAGTTGGAATCTAAATTCTTATGCAGCACTGGGAGGTTGGAGGGAGGAACAACCGCAGGAGGGAGTAGTGCGCGACTGGATGGCTCACGGGTAGACTCAATATGGAAAAGAACCGGGAAACGAGAAGAGCAAATGTCGACGGCAAATAGGGTTCGCCGGTCCATTGAGGGAGGCGGTCAGCACGAGATGAAAGCGCGGCTACAGGTGATGAAATTCGGAGGAACGTCGGTGGGGGATGCGTCATGCATCGCCAGGACCGCTCAGATTATTGCGAAGGCAGCCAAGGAGAGCGGCTGTGTAGCGGTGGTTTCCGCGATGAGCGGAGTGACCAATCGACTGATCGAGGCCGCCAAGAAGGCACAGACAGGAAACGCCGATGAGGCCGCGGCCATTGTTGATGCACTGCGGCGGCAACACGAAACCGCAATTACAAGTCTGATCCCGCACGAAGAAAAACGCGCGCCGATCCGCCGGCGGATGGAAGAGGTGTTCGCCGAGGGGCGGCGGCTCTGCGAAGGAACGGCGCTCCTGCGAGAGCTCACGCCGCGCACTCTGGACGCCATTTCGAGCCTGGGGGAGAGACTTTCAGCCCCTCTGGTGGCGGCGGCAGTCCGCGAGCTGGGGCTGGCAAGCGAAGCGATCGAAGCAACGGAACTGATCGTGACCGACGCGTTTCACGGCGGCGCGGAACCGCAGATGGAACTGACGCGAGTGAAATCGCAAGCGCGGTTGCGGCCGCTGTTGGAAAAAGGAATCGCGCCGATCGTGACGGGTTTCATAGGCGCAACAACAGAAGGGCAACTGACCACGCTCGGCCGCGGTGGCTCCGACTATTCGGCGACGATCCTCGGCGCGGCGATGGATGCGGACGAAGTCATCATCTGGACCGACGTCGATGGGGTGTTAACGGCGGACCCGCGGTTGGTCTCGGAAGCTCGCACGATTCCGGTGATTTCGTATCGCGAGGCCGCGGAGTTGGCGTACTTTGGCGCAAAAGTGCTGCATCCTAAAACGCTAAACCCCGTCGTACAAGCCGCGATCCCCGTCTGGATCCGCAACAGTTTTGCTCCGGAAAAACTCGGCACAAAGATCACGCCGGAAGGCCGCAGCATCGGCGGCGGCGTAAAGGCGCTCACGGCCATCCGCGACGTAACATTAATAAGTGTGGGAGGCCCGGGAATCGTGGGGCTGCCCGATGTGGTGGGCCGCACGTTTTCCACGACCGCCGAAGTGCGCGCCAACGTCCTGTTGATTTCTCAATCGTCCTCGCAAAACGATATTTGCTTTATCGTTTCAACGGCGGACGCTCAGCGAACGGTGGAAGCGCTACGCAAAGAGTTCGCGCACGATCTGGCGCATCACAAAGTGGAACACATCACCGTGGATTCGAACATCGCGATCGTCGCCGTGGTGGGAGAAAACATGCGCGGAACGCCCGGAATCGCCGGACGGACGTTTAATGCGCTGGGGCGTGAAAACGTGAATTTGATCGCCATCGCCCAAGGTTCTTCGGAAAGCAACATTTCCTTCGTGATCGATGAGAAATCCGTAAAAACAGCCTTGAACACGACGCACCGCGAATTCGGCCTGGACGCCTCGCCGCATTGAGGGACCTGTGGCTGTTCGCGGTGCCGGAGTATGCTAGTCCCGCGCGTTTGCGCAAGACGTCATAGGCTACTGAACACTGCGGCCTCGGACATCCTCTAACTAACTCAGGGGCATTCATGAAGAAACTTTTTCTCGTTTTAATTCTGGCATCTGCATCCGCCTCGTCTGCTTCACAAGGAGCCAAAAATCCGGAAGCCGCGCGGTGGGAGCAGGAGGCCCGCAACGTCACTATCATCCGTGACGATTGGGGCATCGCGCATATTTACGGAAAAACGGACGCCGACGCGGTCTTCGGCATGATCTACGCGCAGGCGGAGGACGACTTCAACCGCGTGGAGACCAACTACATCAACGCGATGGGGCGGCTTGCTGAGACGGAGGGCGAAGCAAAAATTTATCAGGATTTGCGGATGAAACTTTTCATCGATCCCAAAGCGTTAAAGAAGCAATACGCATCGAGCCCCGAGTGGTTGAAGAAGTTGATGAACGCCTTCGCCGACGGCCTGAACTACTACCTTTTAAAACATCCCGAGGTGAAGCCCAGGGTCATTAAGAGATTCGAACCATGGATGGCACTGAGCTTCACCGAGGGCAGCATCGGCGGCGACATCGAGCGGATCAACCTGAGCCAACTTGAGGCGTTCTACGGCAAAGTTTCCGTGAGCGCGGGAACTTCCGCGGATGACGAGACCGAGGAACCCACGGGGTCGAACGGCATAGCCGTCGCGCCTTCGAACACTGCCGGCCATCACGCGCTACTGCTGATTAACCCGCACACGTCATTCTTCTTCCGCTCCGAACTGCAGATGGTGAGCGAAGAAGGGCTAAATGTGTACGGCGCGGTGACGTGGGGGCAGTTCTTCGTCTACCAGGGATTCAATGACAGAGTGGGGTGGATGCACACCTCGAGCGGAGTCAATGCCATCAGCGAGTATCTCGAAACGGTGGAGAAGAAGGGCGATCGGTTTTATTACAAGTACGGAAAGGAGGAGCGGCCCCTCGAAGATAAGGTGATCACCGTGCCGTACAAGACCGGCCAGGGAATGGCGGAAAAGAAGTTCACCGTGTACCGCACTACTCATGGGCCAATCGTGCGTGAGATAGACGGCAAATGGGTGAGCATTCGCTTGATGCAAGCGCCTGTGAAGGCGCTGACGCAGTCTTACACGCGCACGAAGGCCAAGGACTACAAATCGTTCCGGCAGACGATGGAGTTGCACACCAACTCTTCGAACAACACTATTTTTGCCGATGCCGACGGGGACATCGCCTATTTTCACGGCAATTTCATTCCGAGACGCGATACCAGTTTTGATTGGACGAAGCCAGTCGACGGGAGCAATCCCGCGACGGAGTGGCATGACCTTCTTTCCATCGACGAGACGCCTCACCTCCTGAATCCAAAAAACGGCTGGCTCTACAACTCGAACAACTGGCCGTGGTCCGCCGCTGGGCCGAGCAGCCCGAAGAAAGAAGATTTTCCAATTTATGTCGAGACAGGCGGAGAATCGGCGCGGGGGCTGCACGCGATTCGAGTGCTGCAGGACAAGAAAAATTTCACGGTCGACTCGCTGATTGCCGCGGCGTACGACAGTTATCTGACCTGGTTTGAAAAGCCCATGCCGTGTCTGGTAAGAGCGTGGGACAATGCGCCTGCTGATAGTGCACTGAAAGCGAAAGTGGCTGGGCAGATCGCACTCTTGCGGGATTGGGATTTGCGGTGGGGAGTGACCTCCCAGCCCACTTCTTTGGCTGTATTCTGGGGACAGGACGTTCAGCGACGTGTCGGGGACGACGCGAAAAAAGCCGGCATGTACGTCAGCGACTATCTCTGTACAAAAGCGCCGCCGGAACAGCTTTTGCAGTCACTGTCGGATGCCTCTGACAAGCTAGGGGCGGATTTCGGAAGCTGGAAGACGTCGTGGGGCGACGTCAATCGATTCCAGCGTCTAACTGGTGATATTGTCCAGCCGTTTAGCGATACAGGACCGAGCATTCCGGTGGGTTTCACTTCGGCGGTGTGGGGCTCACTGGCGTCGTTCGGAGCGCGGCCATACCCTGGAACAAAGAAATGGTACGGAACGAGCGGAAACAGTTTTGTTGCGGTGGTCGAATTTGGCGACAAAGTGCGGGCCAGG
>JBGPIX010000230.1:0-8776 GCA_041485085.1 Candidatus Acidiferrum sp. | reverse complement strand
TTCCTCAAAGTGAGGGAGACGCACAAACTTTTTCAGCGTAGAGGCGCGCATCCCCTCGACCGCCCCGAACTTCATGTGATTGTTCACCAGCGCAAGGATCTGCTGGATATCCTCATTGGAAAAACGCAACCGCTCGCAGATGGCCTCGGCCATGCGCACGCCGACTTCAACATGATTGTTGAAGCGAATGCGGTCGCCCGTCTCCTCCGCGGATTGAAACGTTGGTGGCTTGCCCACGTCGTGAAGCAGAACGCCCCAAGCGAGTGTTGGGGACGCGCCTGCTGGCAATCCCTCCAGCATCATGAGCGTATGAATCCAGACGTCGCCTTCCGGATGAAATTGCGGCGGCTGCTCCACGCCTTTCATGGCTCCGATTTCGGGAAGGACTTGCTGGAGCAGCCAGGCTTCCTCCAGCAATTCGAACGCTCGTCGCGCGGCGCCTTCGGTGAGCATTTTGGTGAGTTCCTCGCGCAGGCGCTCCGGAGAAACTTGATGGACCTCAGCCACATGGCGGCGAATCGCTCGAAATGTTTCGGCTTCGATTTCGTATCCGAAGCGCGCCGCGAATCGCACCGCGCGCATCATGCGGAGTTTGTCTTCCGTAAAGCGGCGGTCGGGCTCGCCAATGGCTCGAACCACTTTTGCTTTGAGGTCGGCTTGCCCGCCGACGAAATCGAGCACTTCGCCACTGTCGTGCCGCATCAGCAAACCGTTGACGGTAAAGTCGCGCCGCTGCACGTCCTCTTGCGGCGTTTTCGAATAGACCACACTGTCCGGGTGGCGGCCGTCGCTGTAGCCCACGTCTGAACGGAATGTGGCGACCTCAACTTTCAGTCCGTCGCGTGGAATGAGGATGACCCCAAATTGCGCGCCCACAGCGACGCTTTCCGGAAAGAGCGTCATCACCTGCTCAGGCGTCGCATCAGTAGTCACGTCGTAGTCGGCGGGCTCGCGGCCGAGAAGCAAGTCGCGCACGCATCCGCCCACCAGCAGCGCCTGATAACCGCTGCGGCGGAGCGTGTAGCAGATCGAGTTGGCCATTTGCCGTGGCGTCACGCTGTGATTATGCGACAGAAGAAGCCTCGAGGGGAGTTTGTAGTTTCCGGAGGTTCTTGTAGGGTCCGCCCGCCGCGGCGGGCGGACCGTTCTTTTCTAGCAAAAGTTAAGCGCTTGATTCTATCTACTGCGAAAGATGAGGCAGGTGATGTCGTCCGACTGGCGGGTGGCACCGACAAATTCATCCACCCGCTTCATCAGGAACTGGAGCGATTGTTGCGCATCCCAATCCGGCAGATTGCGAATGGCGCTGAGCCAGCGCTCGTTTCCGAATTCTTCTCCCGCGGCATTAAACGCTTCGACGACTCCATCGGTGAAGAAAATCAGCGCATCGCCCGGTTTGAGTTCCAGCGTCGCGGTTTCATACATCTCGTCGGATTGGATTCCAAGAGGCAAGCCGCCGACGTCCAGAATCTCAAAAGAACCATTCGCGCGGCGCAGAATCGGAGCATTGTGCCCGGCATTCACATAGGTGAGCTTTCGCGACACCGGATTGTATTCGGCGAGAACCGCGGTGGTGAAGCGTAGTCCATTTAGGCTGTGCGCGCTGGCGTAACGGTTCAGCCGCGCTACGAGATCCGCCAACGGGACATGTTCTCCCGCGATCGTTCGCAGGCTGGCCTGTAACGTGGCCATCAGAAGAGCGGCGGGAACGCTCTTGCCGGCGACATCCGCGATGACCAGCATCAGCCTCTCGGGCTCGGCGATGTTCGGATAAAACGCGTCGTAATAGTCTCCAGCGACGGAATTCTGCGGGCGCGTGGCGAAAGCAATGTCCGCGCCCGCGACTTCCGGCGGTTTCGAAGGCACCAGCCAGGTTTGAATCTCGCGCGCGATCTCCAGGTCGCGCTTCATCGTGACTTTGTCCGCCAATTCCAGCGAGAGCAAAAGCAGAAAAGCCAGGGCGGCGACAAATTCGAAGTTTACGTCAAAGGTAAAATTATTTGTGAAGCGGAACTTCACTCCGGACATCAAGAGCAACACCAGGGACACAAGCAGCAGCACTCGGCGCGCCGGAGTCATCTTCATCAACAGCGACCAGAAAAGAATCTTGGCAATCCGGAACCAGCGCCGGATGCCGTGACGGCCTTGCAGTTCTTCCGCGTCCGACTCCTTCATGTAGAAACCGTAGCTGGCCCGCGCATCGGCGGTGAAGTGCGACCACAATTCATCAATCTGGCGGCCTTCGCTGATGCGTTGCCAGAAGGTCCGTGCGCGTTCGATCACGTTTGGAGAACGAGTTGGAGTGGAAATACCGGGAGGTGGAGGCGTGCTCATGGATGATCGCTCAGGGAAGGTAAAGTATAGGACATTCGGTGGAGGTTTCGCTGGAAGTTAAGAATCGTCGCGATCGCAGCCGGGTTCATCGCGGCGTAGCGAGCCGCCGAATTGGACTTTGCCGAAACCGAAACGGTCCCGGAGACGGTCCGTGGCACTGGTGAGTTTTTCGAGCTTGGCGCGGCGTTCGGCGTCCAGCAAGTCGAGTTGTTCACCGCCGTGAGTGAGCCCGCTGAGGGCGACTCCCAGCAGCCGCACTTTTCTTTTTGCGTCGCGATGCATTCTAAAAAGTTCCTGGAACACGGCAAAAATGTCGGCATCGAGCCGCGTGGGTTCCCCCAGCGTTTTGGAACGCGTGTGCGTATCAAATCCGGCGTAGCGAATGGTCAGCGTGAGCGTTCGCGTGGCCAGGCCGGCTTCGCGCAGGCGCTTGCAGGCTTTTTGCGAAAGATGACTGAGCAGCGCGGACAGGGCTTCCACGTCGGCGGTGTCTTCGCCAAAGGTGTGATTGTGGGAAATCGATTTCGGCTCGGCGTCGATTACAAATTCGTAGGAATCGCCGCCGCGGGACTTGCGATAGAGCGCCGTGCCCCACTGGCCAAAAATGCTTTCCAGTTTTTCCTGCGGCATGGCCGCGATTTGTTGGACGGTTTCAACGCCCAGGGCGCGAAGCGCGCGCTCCGTAACTTCGCCGATGCCGGGAATTTTTCTCACTGGAAGAGTCGCAAGAAATCGCTGTTCGCTGCCTGCTGGGACCCATACGAGTCCGCGCGGCTTGGCTTGGTCGGAAGCGACCTTGGCAACCAGGCGCGTGGCGGCGAGGCCGCCAGAGCACGGAAGCGATGTCGTTTGCGTGATCGCTCGAAGCAGCTTGTCGGCTGCCGCAAGCGGAGGGCCATGCAACCGCTCGGTGCCGGCGAGATCGAGATAGGCCTCGTCGATGGAGACCATTTCGACGATGGGGGAGAATTTCGCGAGGATTGTCGCGACGCGGTCGCTCCACTCACCGTACTTTTCGTGGTGGCCATTCAAAAAAATTGCGTGCGGACAGAGACGGCTCGCGGTGCGCAACGGCATCGCCGAATGAATGCCGTACTTGCGAGCCTCGTAACTCGCGGCGGAGACGACGCCACGCTGATCCGGCCGCCCGCCAACCACTACAGGTTTTCCTCGCAGCTCTGGCCGATCGAGCAGTTCCACCGAAACGAAAAACGCGTCCATGTCCACGTGCAGGATGGACGACTGCGCGAGGGCCGACTGTTCTTCCAGCGGGCCGTGTTTGGCTCGAAATCGCGCGAGATCCGGCATGCCGAATAGCCTACGCTGCGGTTTTGTTCTCTACAACCGTTCAGCGGCTATGACGCGGGGAATTCCGGCTAGGTCGTTGGTTACAGCTGCGTTGGCCCAGGTGGGGGGGTCTAGGAGTGGTTGGACGGCGGGGAGGCTGTTGTGGCCGAGTTCGAGGACGAGTAGGCCGCCGGGTTTAAGATGCGCCGCGGATTGCGTGATGAGATCGGCGTAGAGTTCATAACCTTCTTCGCCGCCGTAAAGGGCGATTTTTGGTTCGTGATCGCGGACCTCGCGCGCGAGAGTTTCCGCCTCCCGCTGTCCGACGTATGGTGGATTGCTCACGATAAGGTCGAGAAGAAATGACTGGTGACTGGTGACTGGTGACTGTTGCGGATCGACCGCGCCGAGTTGTCCTGCGTTCGCTAGGCCGCCAACAGAGAAGACCTCAAGCAGGTTGGATTCAAGGAAACGGATGCGATCGGCGACGGAATGGCGGGTGGCGTTGCGTCGCGCGACGGCCAGGGCCGCGCGGGAAATGTCGGTGGCGTAGATCGTGGCGCCGGGGAGTTCCTTGGCCAGAGCGATGGCGATGCAGCCGGAGCCGGTGCCGATATCGGCGATTTGCAGGCCTTCGCCGGTGAGAGTTTGTTTGCGGCCGGCGCGGAGTTCGCGGACGGCGAGGCGGTCGAGGGCGACTTCGATGACGTGTTCGGTTTCGGAGCGGGGAATCAGGACGTCGGGGGTGACTTCAAATTCGAGGCCCCAGAATTCCTGTTTGCCGGTGAGGTGCTGCGTCGGTTCGCCGTTTGCGCGGCGGGCTAGCAGGGCGAAGTAACGCTCGGCGTCGGCGGCGGAGACTTGCTCTTCGGGGTGGGCGTAGAGCCAGGTGCGGTCGCGGCCGAGGACGTGAAGAAGCAGAAGTTCGGCGGCTAGCGTGAACGAGGGGACCTTCGCTTCGCGCAGTTGGGCGAGACCATGTTTCAGTGTAGTGCGTACGTCGGCCATTATTCTTTCAGACTAATTGCTTCCATAAACAGGACAAGAAAATATAACGCAGAGACGCGGAGTTTCGCAGAGAGGTTTTTGGTGGGACAGGCATTCTTGCCTGTCCGTGCTCGTTCCATAAAGACCAAGAGGGACAGACAAGAATGTCTGTCCTACTCACGCGCTGCCGAGTTCTTGCTGGAGGCGCTCCGATTCAAAGTGTTCTACAAGGCCGTCGACCAGAGGGGCGAGTTTGCCCTCCATGACTTCGGTCAATTGATGGAGCGTCAGGCCGATGCGGTGATCGGTAACGCGGTTTTGCGGGAAATTGTAAGTGCGAATTTTTTCGGAGCGATCGCCAGTTTTGATTTGGCCTCGGCGTTCGAGGGAGAGCGCAGCCTGGCGCTTCTCTTGCTCCTGTTCGTAGAGGCGGGCGCGGAGAACGCGCATGGCTTTTGCGCGGTTCTTGATTTGGGATTTTTCGTCCTGCTGGGAAACGACAAGTCCGCTGGGAATGTGCGTGATGCGCACGGCGGAATAGGTCGTGTTGACCGACTGGCCGCCGGGGCCGGAAGAGCAGAACGTATCGATACGCAAGTCCTTGGCTTCGATCTTGATATCGATTTCATCGGCTTCGGGGAGAACGGCGACGGTGGCGGCAGAAGTGTGAATGCGGCCTTGCGTTTCCGTTGCGGGAACACGTTGGACGCGGTGCACGCCGCTCTCATATTTCAGTTTGGAATAGACTTTTTGGCCTTGGATGGCGGCGACGACTTCTTTGAGGCCGCCGAGCGAAGACGGCGAGCTTTCGAGGATTTCTACTTTCCAACCCAGCGTTTCCGCGTACCGGGAATACATGCGGAAAAGTTCGGCGGCGAACAGGGCGGCTTCGTCGCCGCCGGTGCCGGCGCGGATTTCCACGATGACGCTCTTTTCGTCGAGAGGATCTTTCGGGAGTAGCAGAAGTTTCAGCTCGCGCTCGGCCACTTCTTTGCGCGCGGTGAGTTCCTTTTCTTCGTCCTGCGCCATTTGCTTCATCTCGGCATCTTCCGCTTCGACGAACATCTGGTGCGCGCCAGCAAGATCTTTTTCAATCTGTTTGAATTCGCGGTGCTTGGCGACGATTTCGCCAAGCTCGGACTGCTGCTTGGCGACCTTCTGGAAGCGCGAGGAGTCCGAGACGATCTCCGCCGAGGAAAGTTCCTGCGTGAGCTCGTCATAGCGAGTGCCAAGCTGGTCCAGTTTTTCAGATAACGTCAGTGCAGACATTGCAAAACCTCGTGAGTTCTCAGTGATCAGTTCACAGTTTTCAGTAAGAGAAAAGGAATTGGGTTAAGTATTGCTTTCAGTGTGCAGAGAAATGCGGACTCCCAGAGCGGGAGCGAAGGGCGAGTCAGCTAATAGAACGTGGCGTACATCAATTTGCTCTGCACCAAGGATAGCGCTGAATTCCAAATCGCGCAAATCATGTATCCTGCGCACTGCCCCGCAGTCGCCAAAGCAAGCGAATGAGCCAGGCATTCCCGATTAGCAAACCCACCGTGATCGCGTATAGGAGGATTCTAATTCCGATGTGCTTCCGCAACACTTGTTCGATCTCTTGACTGAGAAGTGGGTGCGTTATCGGTGTCCAGTCATTCGATTTCGGAAGAATATTGGGTATGTGATCGTTAATAGTGCGCTGCCACGGATCCGGTAGGAATGCAGTGCATAGGTAGACCTCGAACAGGGTCAGCGGAATTATGAGAACAAATAATGCGGTCTTTTTCACGTCTCAACTTTCAAGCTAAGTATAAGGCAGAAGATTGACCCGCGGTATACTACGATGCGTCTACGACTATGAGCGAAGCGGTACGAACGATGATGCGGATGGATGCTGAGTCGGCGCAGGAGAGTGCGGCGCAGGCGGATGCGGGATTTTTGTGGGATTTCTGGTACCCGGCGGTGCGGAGTACGGAGATTCGCGGACAGAACCTCGTTACGGCGATGCTGCTGGAAGTGCCGCTGGTGCTTGGCAGAACCGCTGAGGGGAAAGTGTTTGCGATGCGGGATTCTTGTCCGCACCGGGGGATACCGCTTTCTTATGGGCGGCTGGATGGGAAAGTGGTGGAGTGCTGTTATCACGGGTGGCGATTCGATGCTTGCAGCGGGCAATGTGTGGAGATTCCGTCGCTTTCGAGCCAGGATAAGCTGAAAGTAGAGCGGATTTTTGCGGGGCATTATCCGTGCGAAGAACGCGACGGCTACGTTTGGGTTTACATGAATTCGCCGGGAACGAAATTGCCGGAGACGATTCCGGCGGCGCCGGCGCTGACGGTTTTCAGCGAAGAATACAAGATCACGCATCTTTCTTGCGAACTGCCGTCGCACATCGATCATGGGATTATCGGATTGATGGACCCGGCGCATGGGCCGTTTGTGCACGCGTCGTGGTTTTGGCGGAAACGCTCGAGTATTCACGAAAAAGCGAAGCAATTCGAGCCGATTCCGAACGGCTTCCGGATGAGCCCGCATTCGCCGAGCACGAACAGCGCGCCGTACCAGTTGCTGAAGAAAATTACCGGCGAGCCGGTGACGACCACGATCGATTTCGTGCTGCCGAATCTGCGCACGGAGATCGATCAAAGCGGGAAGATGTGGTTTTCCAGCCGCGCGACAGTGACGCCGGTGCGGCGGGATCTTTGCCGGATCGATTTCGTGGCGGCCTGGAATCTGTTTTTCTTGCCGGTGTCGATTTTCCGGGCGTTTGGCAAAGTGTTTCTCCGCCAGGATCAGGAGACGATGATCCAGCAGGCAGAAGGATTGAAGCACAATCCGCGCTTGATGCTGATTGACGATGCGGATCGGCCGGCAAAGTGGTATTTCGCGCTGAAGGCCAATCTGATCGAGTCGCGACGGACGGGCGCGCCGATGGTGCATCCGATGGATGGGCCAACTACCTTGCGCTGGCGCTCCTAACGCTGGAGGACAGGCAGGAATGCCTGTCCCACTGTGGCCGGTGACGCTGCGGTGGCGGTCGTGAAGGAAAGCGGCAAGGACGTAAAGAGGTAAGGAAGAAGGAAGCACCGGAGCGAGTCAGGTTGCGCCGGAATCTTCCCGAAGTGTGGCATCCCTGATAAGACAGAACAGCCGGTAGGCAGCCAGGCAGCGTACCTCAATCCTAGTTAACCATAACAGGCCACCCCCTCCTACTTTTTTCAAAAGTGGTTGATTCTAAAGGGACTTTAAGTTGCTTTAGAATCAACACTTGTGGAAGTGATGATTCTAAAGGTAGTTATAGACGTGTTTTTCAAGCATTTTCACAAGTGTTGATTCTAAAAGATTTAACTAGGAAGTCCCCGCTGCACCATATTGTTGGGGCAATGCCACCTGCAGCCAGAATGTTACGTAGATTTACCTGCCAACTAGTGTATCAGAACGTTAAGGAAAGTCAAGGCCGAGTTTGTGGAGATTCTCAATCTCCTCTCAAATCTCTTGTGAACGGCTTGTGAGAATGGGCGACGGAAGCATGGCGGATTGACGTGTGTCAGCGGAGGGTGGCGAGGTCGAAGGGGGCGACGACTTGCGGATGGTCGGGAATGTCCACAACGACGGCGGCGTCGGCCGAGGAGGAGATTTTCTCGGCATCGTAGAGCAGCACGATTTGGGCGCCGGTCATCATGGTGCTGTCGTCGACCGTCCTAAAAGTGGCGCTGCCATGCATTTCGAGCGGCTCAACCACATCATCACCGTCAAAAAAGCGATAGGAGAAGTCTTTCCAAAAGCTCGAAGGACGCACGGAAAACGCGTTGGGGGAACCGGAACGCTGACTGGTTTTTTCCTGGATCAATTCACCGTAAGTGTTCGTAAATTCGATGGTGATGGTGACACGGATGTAGGCTGCGTTTTTGCGGTAATCCTGTGCGGCATCCTGAGCGCTGTAGCCAATGGAACGCTGCCGGGAAAGCTCGACGGCTTCGGCATAGGGAGTAAACATTTCAACGGTCGAAACCCAGGGACCAGATTCGGGGATGGCCAAGTGCCGACGGTATTTTTCCAGGAACAGGGCGGTCTTTTCGTCGCGGCGTTGGCCGAGGAAATATGCTTCTCGAACAGCTTGGTCTGACAAGGGAGTGTCAAAAGCGAAGGCGGAAGACGTTATGAGCAAGGCCGCCGTCAGGACTGCGGC
>JBGPIX010000229.1:0-8785 GCA_041485085.1 Candidatus Acidiferrum sp. | reverse complement strand
GGGGAGTGGGAAAACGACTTTGCTTTCGATCCTGGGGTGCATTCTGCGGGCTAGCGAGGGAAAGCTGGAAGTGCTCGGGAAGGATGTCTCTACATTGCCGGAAAACGAATTGCCGCGAATCCGGCGCGACGGGATTGGATTCGTTTTTCAGGGGTTCAATTTATTTCCGACGCTGACGGCGGCGGAAAATGTGGCGCTGGCGCTGGACCTACGCGGGGTTCGCGCCGGTGAGGCAAAAAAACGCGGAGAAGAACTTCTTGCGGACGTGGGGCTGGAGCAGAAAGCGAGATCCTTCCCGGCAGACCTGAGCGGGGGGCAAAAGCAGAGGGTGGCGATTGCGCGGGCGCTGGCGGGTGATCCGCCGATTCTGCTGGCGGACGAACCGACGGCGGCTTTGGATTCAACGAGCGGGCGAACGGTGATCGAGCTCCTGCAACGGCTGGCGCGAGAACACGGGCGAGCGGTGGTGATGGTGACGCACGATCCGCGAGTGTTGTCGTTCGGGGACCGGATTATCCACCTTGAGGATGGACGAATCGTGGGGGAAGAGAAGAGCGTGATGGGCGCGAGGGAAACAGGTTCGTTTCTCGAGGTTGCGCCGGTAGCGCCCGTGATTTCGCACCAAGTTCTGATTTGAAGAGGAAGAGGCCAGACCATGAAACGAGCCAACGTTGTATTACTCGCGTCGGGAATGCTGTTTGTTTTGTCGATGGCGAGTCTGTGGAGGAGCCGCGGACACGAAGTCTCGGCGTCGGTAACAAAGGCGAGCCCGGCCAGTACGATGCAGATCGCTGCGCCGGGACGAGTCGAGGCGATTTCCGAAGAAATTCGCGTGAGCTCGGAGCTGAGCGGGCGACTGAAGAAAGTGTACGTCGAGGAGGGCGACCGTGTGCAGCGCGGCCAGGTGCTGGCGGAGATCGAAAATGACGATTACCGCGCGAGGGTCGCGGCGGCAGAAGCGGAGTTGGCGCAGCGAGAAGCCGAATTGCGGAGGACGGTGAACGGCGCACGAACGCAGGAACGCCGGGAAGCGGAGGCATCCATGCAGGCGTCACGAGCGGTGCTGGACAACGCAAAGAGTGAAGCGGAGCGGCGGCGCGGGCTTGCCGACCGCAACGTGATTTCACGGGACGAGTCGGAGCGTTACGAGCGGGCGTATCACGTGGCGCAAGCCCAGCACGAACAAGCGGCGCAACATTTTGCGCTGATTGATGCGGAGGCGCGCGAGGAAGACCGCGCCCACGCAGAAGCAGCGGTAGCAACTGCGCGAGCGCGGCTTGCCGAAGCACGGGCGTTCCTGGAGAAAAGCTACATCCGAGCACCGATCAATGGAGTGATTCTACGGAAGCTGCGGCACGACGGGGAGAGCGTCTCGACACAATTTGATTCGCCAGTGATCACCATGGCGGACGATTCCATTTTGCGAGTGCGGCTGGACGTGGACGAGATCGACGTCTCCAAATTGCAGGTCGGCCAGCGCGCGTATGTGACGGCGGAGGCCTACGGAACGCACAAGTTCTGGGGCAGGGTGATTCGTGTGGGGCGCATTCTGGGGAAGAAGAACATCCGGACGGATGAACCGTCAGAGCATGTGGACACCAAGATTCTGGAGACGTTGGTGGAACTAGACGCTGGACAAGCGCTCCCTCTCGGGCTGCGGGTAGATTCGTATGTGGAAGAGGGAGAAGGTGCGGCGAGAGACTAGCCCGTATATGGGCATATATGTATCGCCCATATTTAATATAATGACCATATAGCGTCATTTGTTGGATTAGTTCGCGTTTCCCATTATATCTAACTCCTTATCCTAAAGGTACTTACAGATTAACAAATATTTGCATCGGATGGTGATCGCAATGCATCTACTAGCTACGAGCAGGACGGAATCAATGCTAAGAATTACAACGGAAAAGAAACGCGGGAAGATTTCCCTGAGCGTCGAGGGACGGCTAGCGGGGCCGTGGGTGCCGGCGCTGGAGCAGTGCTGGCGGGAGCTACATGCGGCGTCGCCGCGCGAGAAGTTCCACATTGACCTGTGCGGCGTGAGCTTCATCGATGCCGCCGGAAAAGTACTGTTGAAGGAGATTCATCGCCAGGGCGGCCGGTTGATCGCCGAAGGATGCCTGAATCAAGCGATCGTGCACGAAATCGTGGCGGGCGAAAAGCAAGAGTCGCGCAGTGCGGAGAAGGAGCGCCGCAAGTCGTCGCACATTATCTTCTACGCGATATTTTTTAGCTTGATGGCGGGTCCCGTGGTCACCCACGCGCAAGGCACAAGCAAGCAGAGCGCGCTGCCGGGGAATGCGCCCACTCAGGTGCTGCGGCTGACGCTGGATCAGGCGGTGGGTCTGGCGCTGAAACAGAACCCGACGGCGCAGATCGCGATTTTGCAAGCGGCGCAGAGCGAACAGGACAAGAACATTTCCCGTGCGGATTTGCTGCCACAAGCGAATGCGAAGATTTCGGACGAAGCGCAGAAAGTAAACCTACAGGCGCAGTTCGGTGGCAAGACACCGTTTCCCGGGTTTCCGAAGACGCTCGGACCGTATCAAGTGTTTTCCGCGGGATCGAGTTTCGGGGCGCCGGTTTTCGACCTGACGCTATGGCGCCGATATCAAGCGGCGAGGGACACGGTTAACGTCAGCAAAGCGAACAGTCTGTCGACGCGGGAACAAGTGATTTTGCTGGTGGTATCGCAGTACATCGGAACGTTACGAGCGGTGGCTAGCGTGGAAGCATCGCAATCGCGCGTGAGCCTGGCGCAAGCGTTGTATGACCAGGCAGCGGACTTGCAGAAGGAAGGCGTGGGCACGGGAATCGACACGCTGCGCGCCAATGTGGAACTGCAAAACGAAAAACAGCGGCTGATCGAAGCGGAAACGGACCGGGAGACTTCGCTTTTTGGCTTGAGCCGTCTATTGAACCTTGATCCTCGGCAGGCCATCGAGCTGGGGGATTCACTGAGTTTCTTTGACACGCCGCAGCCGGAAGCCGAACCGAGCATGGAACTCGCGCTGGCACAGCGCCAAGAATGGAAGGCACTGCAATCGCAGATTGCGGCGGCGCAACATCAGAAGAGAGCGACACAGGATTCGCGGCTGCCGTCGCTGCGGTTCGACGGGGATTTCGCGTACATCGGAACGTCGTCGAACACCACGCTGCCGACGTACACCTATCAAGCGAGCGTGAATATGCCGCTGTTTACCGGCGGAAGAATCCACGCGGAGGTTGTACGGGCGGACCTGGAGCTCAAGAAGCTGGATCAGCAAAGAGATGATATGAGGAACCAGATTGCGCTGGACGTGAAAACGGCGCTGCTGAATCTGCAATCGGCGCGCAATGAAGTGCAAGTGGCGAACCTGGGTGTGCAGCTTTCGAAAGAAGAAGTGGATCAAGCGCGGGACCGCTTCAAGGCGGGAGTGGCGAACAATATTGAAGTGATTCAGGCGCAGGATTCGCTGTCGCGCGCCAACGACAACCAGATCGTGGCGCTGTACCGCTTCAACCAGGCGCGCGCGGACCTGGCGCGCTCGACAGGGCAAATGGAAAGAGTTTACGCAAAGTAGGCGAGGAGACCATGAGCATTGAGATCGAAGTCGGGCTGGAAAACGCGGCAAAGGCGCCGCGGATCACCGACGAAGAGCTGAGGCTCGAAGAACCGCCGAAAGGGTTGGCGAGCCCGAAGGTGAAGCGGGTGCTGTTTGCCGGCGGGGCGGTGGTGCTGGCTGGGATCGTGGGATTGTTTGTGTACTTCCACAATCGCGAGACGACGGACGATGCGCAGGTGGACGGGCACATCACTCCGATGGCTTCGAAAGTTTACGGGCCAGTGGCGCAAGTTTTGGTGGAGGACAACCAGCCGGTGAAAGCAGGACAAGTGCTGGTGAAGATTGATCCGCGGGATTATCAGGCAGCGCTGAATCAAGCGAAGGCGTCGCTGATGTTAGCGGAGAGTGAAGCGCGTTCGGCGGGAGTGGACGTGCCGAGGACGCGGGAAAACGTGGCGAGCGGAAATTCGAGCGCGGACGCGCGGTTGCTGGGGGCGCAAGCGGACCTGGCACGAGCGCAAGCGACTTATGAGCAAGCGCAGACGGCGGATTTGGCGTGGGCGCAGGCCAACGTGGACAAGAGCCGCGCGAATGCGGAGCTGGCGAAAGCGGATTTAGCGCGTTATTTACCATTGATGGAAAAAGGCGAGATTTCGAAGCAGCAGTATGACGCGGCGAAAGCGAATGCGGATGCAAACGCGAGCGCATTGCAAGCGGACTTGCAGAAGCAGGCACAGGCGCAGCGCAATGTGGATGTGACCAAGGCGCAGTTGGACGCAGCGAAGGCGCGAGTCGAGCAGGCGCGTGCGGGAGTGGCGTCGGCTCACGCGGACGACAGGCAGGTAAACATGAAGACCGCAGATGCGCAGGCGAAGTTGGCTAAAGTGGAGCAGGCGCGCGCGTCGATGGAAGCGGCGCAATTGAACCTGAGCTACACGGAGATCACCGCGCCGATCGATGGCGTGGCGACACACAAACAAGTGGAGACGGGACAGATCGTGCAGGCGGGGCAAGGGTTGCTGGTGGTGGTGCCGCTGCACGATGTGTGGGTGACGGCGAACTTCAAAGAGACGCAACTGAAGAACATGAAGGCTGGCCAAAGGGTGGAAGTGAAAGTGGACATGTATGGGAAGACCTTCAGCGGGCACGTGGATTCAATCGCGGGGGCGACGGGATCGGTGCTGAGTCTGCTGCCGCCGGAAAACGCGACTGGGAATTACGTGAAGGTGGTGCAGCGGATACCGGTGAAGATCGTGCTGGACCCGATTCCCGCCGAGAAGGCGATTCTGCGGCCGGGAATGAATGTGGACGCGACGGTAATCACGAATTAAGGGGAATAAGGATAGGGATTCGGGCGGTTATACGTAGAAACACTAGGACCATGGATGAGAAGCGATGCGAGACAGGATTTTAGCCAAGCTGAGGATGCCGGACGGGACGATCAACCCCTGGGTGATCGCCGTAACGGTGACGCTGGCGACGTTCATGGAGGTGCTGGACACGTCGATTGCGAACGTGGCGCTGCCGCACATCGCGGGAAATCTGTCGGCCGGACAGGACGAATCGACTTGGGTGCTGACGTCGTACCTGGTTTCGAACGCGATCGTGCTGCCGCTGTCGGGATGGTTTTCGGGACTGATCGGACGGAAGAAATTTTACATGTCGTGCGTGGCGCTGTTCACGGTGAGCTCGTTTTTGTGCGGGCTGGCGCCGAGCCTGGGCGTGCTGGTGATTTTCCGGATTATGCAGGGCGCGGGCGGCGGAGGATTGCAGCCCAGCGAGCAAGCGATTCTGAACGATACGTTTCCGCTGGAGAAGCGTGGCATGGCGTTTGCAGTGTACGGGCTAGCAGTCGTCGTAGCCCCCACCATCGGCCCATGGTTAGGCGGCTGGATTACGGACAATTTTTCTTGGAGATGGATTTTTTACATCAACGTGCCGGTGGGAATGATTTCGCTGCTGTTGACGAACTTTCTGGTAAGCGATCCGCCGTACATGAAGAAAGCGAATCTGAAAGCGGGATTCCGGATCGACTACATCGGGATTGGGTTGATCAGCCTGGGTTTGGGGAGCATGCAAATCATTCTGGACAACGGGCAGCGGGAGGACTGGTTCGCGTCGAAGTTCATTGTGGTGTTCTTCCTGCTGATGTTGGTGGGGATAATCGCGGGGATTCTGTGGGAATTGCGGGAGAAAGAGCCGGTGGTCGACCTGCGAATGTTGAAAGACCGCAATTTTGCGATCGCCACGGTAGCGATGTTCTTTCTGGGATTCGTGCTGTATGCGAGCACGGTATTGATTCCGCAGCTGCTGCAACAGCTTTTGGGCTACTCGGCACAACTGGCGGGAATGGCGCTGTCGCCGGGCGGCGCGGTGATCATGTGCATGATGCCCGTTGTGGGAATCCTGGTGTCAAAAGTGGACACGCGGATCCTGATTACGTTTGGGTGCATCGTGTCGGCATCGGCGCTGTTTGTGATGGCGGGGTGGGACCTCGGGCTGGATTACGGGCACGCGGTGCGGGCGCGCATGCTGCAAAGCTTTGGACTGGCGTTTCTGTTCATTCCGATCAACGTGGCGGCGTTCGCGTACGTGCCGAAAGAAAAAAGCAACATGGGCACGGGGATCATCAACCTGGCGCGGAATATCGGGGCGAGCGTGGGAATCGCGACGGTGACAACGATGCTGGACCGGCGGGCGCAGTTTCATCAAGCGCGGCTGATGGAGCATGTCAACGAATTCAGCGCGGCATATCGCAACATGCTGAACGGGACGGAGGCGCGATTGATCTCCGCGGGCTCGACGGCGGCGCACGCCAGCGCCCAAGCGCACGGAATGATTTACGGCATCATCCAGCGGCAAGCGGCGATGCTGGCATTTATCGACAATTTCAAGATGCTCGGGGTGATCTTCTTCGCGGTGATTCCGGTTTTGCTGCTGATGAAGAGACCGAGAGTGCGGGCGGGGAGTATTCCGGTTCACTGAAGAAAAGGTTTTTGCGCTTCGGGGTCGCGCAAAGGGTTTGATTCAATTTGGGGGGCTACGATGGCAACGCAAGCGGCAGTGGCAATACTACCGAATGAAGAGAAGTTGATTCGCGCCGGACAGCGAGGCGACGAACGGGCGGTGGAAACTCTATTCCGCCGGTACCAGCGGCCGTTGTTTCAGACGGCTCTGCGGGTGCTTGGGAACACGGAGGACGCGGAAGACGCGTTACAGGACGGACTGCTCTCGGCGTATCGCAATCTAAAGCGCTTCGAGGGACGGTCGCAGTTTTCGACGTGGCTGACGCGCATCGTGATCAACGCGGCGTTGATGCGGCGGCGAAGCGCGAAGGCGCGTCCAGCGGTTTCGCTGGATGAGACTCCACGTGAGGACGAACTGCCCGCGGCGGAGCGTTTCGCGGACGACGGACCGAATCCGGAGCAGGTGTTTGCGAGCACGGAGATTCGCGAGATGATCAGCGAAAACCTCGACGAGCTTTCACCGCTGTTGCGGACGGCGTTTGTGCTGCGCGAAGTGCAGGGGTACTCGACAGGCGAAGCGGCCAAAAAGCTGGGCGTTACGGAGAATACGCTGAAGGCCCGGTTGTGGCGCGCGCGGCACCAACTGGCGGAGCGGCTGGGAAGGCGGCTGCGGCGAATGAAGGACGACATGACCGGAGGAATGGGAGATCCGGAGTGCAGCTACTGCTGAAGAAGGGCTTAAACGAGGTAAGAAAAAGGGGGCCGGCGACATTGCCGGCCTTTTTGTTGGGGGAATTGTTCAAGTGGATGAAGCGGGTTGTGGCTGCACGCGATTGTGGATGATGGTTCGCAGAGTAGAAAGCTGATCAGAATTCCTGAGGCAGCGCTTGGGCAGAATTATGGTCGAATAAGTTCCCAGCGACAAAATCAAGACCCTTGCAGTCTCGGACACCTTCTGTACCGCTGGCCATTGAATCGTAGACTGCGAGTATTGGCGCTGCTGCTGAATTCCTTGATCATCGATAATGTAGTGTATGGAACCAAATCGATAAAGATCTTTTCGGAGAAGGGACCGCGCAACCAAAAAAGGCTTCGCGAATAGGGTGTAAATCAACAGCAGCGCAAAAACGTAGGGCCATGGGAAAGCAAGTAGATAAGGAACAAATGCAAAATCACCGCTCGTGATGCCCATCAGTAGCACGACGGCTATCGGAACGAGGGTAAACAGATACAAGGCTTTGCGGAGCATCACAGTAAAATAAATCGAATACAGATCCTGTAGTTTGATGTCCACGTCGAATTCGACTGCGCGCACCGCGTTGGTTCGCTCATTCATATTGCCATCCTTATAGCAGAAAAAGTATCAAGCTCGAATTTGTGCAGCAACATAGCGGCCGAGGACGCGGAGCTCGCTGGTGGCGCTGCGAACTTCGGCGAGGGCTTGGTCGAGCCGGGCGACATCGCTGGCTTCGACATCAATGAAGAACTGATATTCCCAGGGGCGGCCGTGGATGGGACGGCTCTCGATCTTGAGTAGATTCACGCCATGCTTGGCGAACGGCTCTAGCGAAGCGAGTAGCGCGCCGGGGCGGTGGGCGAGGCGCATCGCAAGGGAAACCTTGCGGGCATCGGACGAGATCCACGCCGCAGCTTCTTTTTCTGGAACCAGGAGCACGAAGCGCGTGAAATTTTCGGCATTGTCCTGGATGCTCTCGGCAAGAATCACGCCTTTGTAGTGTTCGGCGGCGCGGCGTCCCGCGATTGCGGCGCAGGATTTGTCTCCGCGGGAAAGCGCTTGGCGCACGCTGCCGGCGGTGTCTTCAGCGGGAACGCGCTTCCACTGGGGATGTGTGGCGAAGAAACGCTCGCACTGTGCCAGGGCCATGGGATGCGAAGCGACGGAGCGGATATCAGCGAGCGACGCGCCAGGAGCGGCGATCAGCTGCATTTCGATAGGGAGAATCGTTTCCGCGACAATGGCAAGACGGCTTTCCACAAGCAAATCGAACACGCGTACGACGGAACCCGCCAGGGAATTCTCCACGGGGGCAAGGAGCGCATCTGCGGCGCCTTCATCGATAGCCCGGAAGGCGGCGTCAAACGTGGCACGCGGCACGGTGGTGATGCCATTGCCGAGAAGCTGGATGGCGGCGGCTTCGCTGAAAGCGCCGGGTTCGCCCTGGAAGGCTACGCGCATGGTCCTGCGGTCGGAGGTGCTCATAGGCTGGCGCTATCTTGCAATAAGCGGCACAAAACAAAAAGCGGAGTTTC
>JBGPIX010000228.1:0-8808 GCA_041485085.1 Candidatus Acidiferrum sp. | reverse complement strand
GTGTGGCGGAGGATGGATACTTCGTTGAAGGCAAACGACTCCTCAACCTTTCCATCAATGGTTTTGGCCGTCATCCGTAGCGGGTGGAGGATTACCTCCTTGGCTGCCTGAATCCGCTCAATGAGCACGTCCGGCCGGTAGGCGTTCAACAGAAATCCGACAGTTCCACGGTTCATCCCAAAGATCGGGCGCCCCAGGTGCAGATACTCATGGACCACGCGTAGCACGAGTCCGTCGCCACCTAAAGCGACGATCACATCGCTTTCCTCCGGCGGCACGAGGTCGTATCGCGCAGCCAGTTCGCGACGGCTGGCTTTCGCGCGGTCAGAACCAGAGTCAACACAGGCGATTCGCGTAAGTGACAAACCGCGCTTGCCAACAGAGTCTTCGGTTCTTGCCATTGCGTTTGCCTCCGCCGGTCGGTCATGAGTTCTGCGGGAGGACTGCTCCAATTTTAGGCCGAGGACAATGCCGGAACAGCAAGAGATGATGATGTGCTCGCGCATCAAATACTGACCGAATGGGCAGGTCTTCCGTCGTTCTCGAGCCGAACGGGAAAACACCAGAGATCCGAACGACTACATGTGGATCTTTGGCGGTGGCGACCCCCACTGAATTTTTGAAAAAGATCGGCATCGGGTTTGGAAACCAAGACCTAACATCGACGGGGAGCAAAGAAGCTAAAGAGGTCAAGGCAGCCAAACTGACAATTCAACCGAATCAGGAAGCGCTGTCGAATCATTAGTGAACCCTCATCTGCCCGCATTGCGTTCCCGAGTACCTTTGGTTCTAAGAAGTGCGCTTCCAGTGAAGCGCGTACAGCAGTCCTTTGAGGAAGGGTTATTGGAATCTATCGCCCTGGGCGGATCCGCTCGCTCCACTACTTTTGAAGACTCGGATGAAGACCTCCAAAAGAGCGGATTTCGGTTTCAAAAGCACCTCGCCAATCTAACAATTTCTCGGTGTATATTCATTTCCGGAACTAGCTCACAACAACCGTGGCCTCCTTCTCGGTGCGGGGAAGCGGCTAATTCAACTTTGGAGATAGATCGTATGAAGGCTATCAGACCATTCGGAGCGATACTCGTCTCACTGGTGTGTGCCTCTATTTCGTCAGGACAGGATGCGAAAGCCGCAAATCTCACCGCCGCGCCGCCGAATGTCCTGCTCCTCGTGCACCGGGAATTCTTACCGGGAAGAGCTAGCGATCGCCAGAAGCTAGAAACCAATATCTCGCGCGCTTGTGATCGCCTGGAAGTTCCTAGTTTCTGGATTGACCTGCAATCGCTTACGGGCCCGCGAGAGGCTCTGTACTTCGGCGCATTCGATTCCTTCGAGCACATGGAGCAGTCCGATGCCAGCTTGTCTCAGCTTTACTCTGCTCATTCCGACCTCGCTCGGGTCAAAGACGAGATCGATGCTTTAGTCGGGAGTGAACGCAAAATTGTCGCTGTTCGCCGTGACGACGTCGGCTACCTCATAGACAACATTGATCTCTCCGAGACCCGTTTCCTGCGCGTCCTCGAAGTCAGACTTTTCCCGGGGCACGAGGGCGATTTCGTCGAATCACTGAGGATCCTCGCCGATGCTTACAAAAAGATCAACGCTGACACGCCGTGGTTGGTCTACCAGGTGAACCTGGGCATGTCTTCACCGGCTTTTCTTATTCTCATGCCGATGTCCGCGCTCAGGCAGAACGACGACCTCCTCTCCTGGAGGGAGAACTTAATAGGTGCCGAGGGCGAGGAAGGTTCAGAACGGCTGAAGCAGATTGCCCGCGAGTCCTTTGCCAGCACTGAAAGCAACCTCTACGCGGTTAGACCTGAGATGTCCCATGTATCGAAGGAATTTGCCGCTGAAGATGCGGATTTTTGGAGGCACAAAGCCGAACCCAGCGCAAAACCTGAAACGAAGCCCCCTGTCAATTCTGCGGTAAAGCCCTAAAAACAATGGCCTTACATCCAGAGGCCATCAAACGCTCTTTGATGCTAAGCAATAAGTCTCTCGTTTTTTCGTGCCTAAATATGGCTAGGTTGGACATTTGGGAAGTATTGGCGATCTTGTCTGTCACGGGCAGAATGTTGCCAGGCTTGAGAAGAATGTCTGGCTGAGGCCGTCTTGGCAAGGCCACTGACAATCGTCAACATACTTGGAAGGCGAATAAGTTGGCTACCGCTGCTACATTTCGACAAGGGATATACCGGAGTAGCAGCGTTCGCCGCATGGCACGTTGGCTGGATGCTATGCCCGATCCGCCTCTCGCGATCGAGATCGGTGTGGAGCGAATCGCAGCCGTTCGATGCGCCCGAAATGGGTCCGTGAGTGATATTGCCATTGAGCCTCTCCCGCCGGGGACTGTCGCGCCTTCTGCTGTCGAGAAGAATTTAGCGGATCCTGACGCAGTCCACGCGGCCATCTCCAAAGTCTGCAGCCGGCTTCGAGCCGGGGACGAAGATGTCGCAATGCTCTTGCCGGATCCGGTGATCCGCGTCTTTGTGCAGCACTTCGAGGAGTTTCCCCGTTCACCGGAAGAGGCACTGCCAATGCTCCGCTGGAAGCTCAAGAAGAGCGTCCCCTTCGGACTTGACGAGACGGCACTTTCTTACATGCGGCAGGCTCCACGGGAAGGTGGCGTGGACGTCCTCACCGCATTCGCCAGGCTCAGCATAGTGCGAGAATACGAAGCTCTCGCGGAATCTATCGGGCTTCGCCCTGGTGTAATTCTCAGTTCATCGCTCGCTGCCATTTCTCTGCTTGAGGAGCATAACACCACGCTTCTTGCCCGCGTTTCAGGCACGGTCCTAACTACCGCCATCGTCCGCGACGGCGTGTTGCGTGGATATCGCTGCACCGAGCTTCCGGCGCGCGGCAAAGATCTTACCCTGCAGATGCTACTTGAGGAAATATTTCCTGCGACCGTATATTACAGGGAAACCTGGGGCGAAGGCATCCAGTTAATAAGCGTGGCAGGGATCAGCGGGCGTCTTCCAGAATTTATAGCGCCACTCCAGATCGAGTTCCAGTGTTCCGTGAAGTCGCTTTTGCATTCGGCCGTTTCCGAAGGGCGCATTCCGGAAGATGCGCGGCCCATGGCCGATGGCGAACTGGAAGGGCTAGCGGGATGGATGATGAATCGTAGATAGCTTCTGTCGAGTTTTCGCGAGGCGCTTAAGATCATGCGAATGCGGGTAAACATAGCGACCAAGCCTCTCGAAACACACCGCCGTTTCTTCGCATTTATCTGTGTCACCGGAGCGCTGGCGGCTATCTTGTTCCTTCTCTTGGGCTGGCATGTGAATTCCGTGCGCAAGGCGGATGCGGCGTTCCGCTCGCAAATTGCTGCCACGCTTCATCGAATGGAAGCGCTTACCACTGAGCGACAAGAGTTGGAGCTTTTCTTTTCGGAGCCGAGCAATGCCCAACTCCACGACCGGGCCACCTTTGTCAATTCGATCCTGGACGCGCGCAGCTTCAATTGGACGCGCATGTTCATGGATTTAGAGACGGTCTTGCCAGGTGGTGTTCATGTTCTGAGTATCGAACCCAAACAGGTGAATGGCCAGGCCGCCGTCAAGCTCACTGTCGGTGCGTCCAATGAGGAAGAAAAACAAAAATTTCTGCGGGCCTTGGAGCAGTCCGGCACGTTCTCGCATTTGCAGCTCACCAACGTCCATGCGCCCCATCAAGAATCAACCGGTGACCAGGTGATCTTGGAACTTACGGTCATTTACTCGAGGGCATGATGAAACTCAGCTTTCAAAGGAAGAAGGCCATCATTGTCGCCGGGCTTGTTCTCCTGATTGGCGCCGATGCTGCTATGGCTATCTATTCCGCAAGCATGGCGTCTTCCGGACGATCGCCCCAACAGGAGCTGGCCGGGCACATTGCACAACTTAAGCTCTTGCAGGCCGATGTCGAGCGAGCACGAATTATCAAGAGGGACACGCCAGCTGCCAGGCGCGACTGTGACGAGTTTGAGAATTCGCTTCCGCCTGCCGGCACGGGCTACTCTATCGTTTCTTCCGAACTCGCTGATCTTGGACACAAAGCCGGGCTGCAAATCAGCTCGCTCAGTTTTCATCAGCATGACATCCAAGGACGCGGTATAGCCGAAGTCGCTGTTGATGCTACGGTCGCCGGCGATTACAAGAGTGTGGTTCACTTTCTAAATGGTTTGCAGCGTTCGGAGAATTACTACGCGGTGGACAATCTCGCGTTGACCGGGGAATCTGCCGGGGGAACTCCTTCTGGCACCTTGAAAGTTGATTTGCATATGAAGGCATATCTCAAGGCGGGCGCTTGAAGAAAAAAGCCAAAATCGAGAGCATGGTCCTCGCCGCCCTCGTGCTTATTGCGGGTACCATTTGGTGGTATTACGTACATCCCGAGTTGGGATCTGCGCGTGCGGCTTCGGTTCTGGTCGACTACAAACCGATGGGCGCCGAGAGTCCGCGGATTCACCGTGATCGCGTTCAAGCTTCAAAGAATACCGAATACGGATCAACGGTTCGTGATATCTTCAGTCGCCAACTGCCTCCCCTCCCTCCCGCGGAAATCGTTCGGGTACCCAAACCAGGGGACACTGATTACGTGGCGCCGGTACCGCCTCCACCGCCGCCGCCGGAGCTTCCCCTCAAGTTTTTTGGTACTGGCACCGTCATGGAACGTTCCAGCCGCCGCGCCTTTCTTACCAATGGAGACTCAGTGTACGTTGCTGCCGAGGGCGACACCTTGCTTGGCCGCTATCGCATCATCAAAATCGGCCGGGCAAACCTTGAGTTTGAGGAAATTAGCACTGGCCGGCATGGATTCGCCCATCTAGAAGACCAGGAGTCCCCGTTGTAATGACGGGTTTGTCAAGATCTCACCGCAGTTCTCTGGGCCCCGAGCATTTTTCTCGTGGTCTGAGAATCTGCAGAACGTGATTGCGCTTCCGTGCCAGTTCGAAGATTTTGTCAAGCCGGATAACACTAGGCGTGAACGAATCTGTTTGCTTCCCCGGCGCTAGGTGGTGCCAGACAATCAAGTGCGGCGGCGTTTTCCCGACTGGAATTGAAAAATATGTAAAATAGCCGGTCTGTACGAGCAGTCACTTAGTTATGTATAATCAACTAGCCAGAGTAACGAGCGGGCGTCGTACAATGGCAGTATAGAAGCTTCCCAAGCTTCCTCTAGCAAATCCTAACACGCTGAACTGGCGGCACTTAGCTGAAACAAAATTCCTGGTAATTGGAAAATGATGGAAAATGAAGCTATTTCTCACTAGAGAACCGGCCTGCATTTGAAGACGGACAAATGGGCTTGGTGGCGTTGCTCGTTAATTTCCGGGCATCACGGAGGCACCGCATGTATCGCTCTTGCCTTTTGATCCTGAGTCTATTGCTCATCTCGGGGCCTATTTTCGGTCAATCCGCTTCAACCGACTCACAAACTTTGCCAGCCCTGCTGGCGGAGGTCAGGGAACTGCGCCACGATTTGCAAACCATCACGGTAGCGGCGCAAAGAGCACAGATTGTTCTCTATCAATTGCAAGGCCAGGAGGTAATCGTTGCACGCGCATTGCAAAGGCTCGATGACGCCCGCGCAAGACTCACCGAGATTCAAGCTAGTCGGATTAGACTGACGTCCGATATTAAGCAGCACGAAGATTTCGTAAGCCACACCGAGAACCCTTCAGGTGAACGAAAACAGATTGAGGATTTGCTTCCCCGGCTCAAGGCGAATCTTGCCTTGCTGGAGAATGATGAACAACAAAGTCAAACGAAAGAAATGGAAGCAGAGGACCAACTCCGAGTGGAGCGGGCCAAGCTGAGCGGACTCCAGGGTCAGTTGGACCGACTGGAAAAACCTCTGGAAAGTTCAAGCCAGCAGGCAGGTGCCAATCCGCATTAGGCAGGCTTGTGAACAATTACCAGTGAGAGCCTGCGCTTGACCGTGTTTCAGTCTGAAGAGTATCGTCAGCCAGGAAATCAGTGAAAACAGAAATGTTGCTCATTGAGGGCAGTAAGCACCAAGGCTACGGAATTCGTAGCGCGGAGTAGAGACCTTTTCTATGGCGTGTTGCACAGGATATTGCGCTGCGGAGAAGCAGTTCGACGGCAAGGTAGCGGAGCATGATCTGCGGCGCTACCAACGCCGGGGCGCAGACGTTACAACTCGTCTCTTATTGGAGGAACTTCGGCGGCAGCGGCTAGAGGGGAGGCAGTTACTGGATGTCGGCGGCGGGATCGGGGTCATCAGCGCGGAGTTGGCCGACACAGGCGTAGCCACTGTTACCATGGTTGAAGCGTCGCCTGCGTATCTGGAGGTCGCGCGGCGCGAGGTTGGATCGAGGTATGGATCGCGTCCCACGCAATTCATCCTTGGCGACTTCGCCGCGATCGCGGACACCCTGCCCAATGCCGACGTGGTGACTCTCGACCGCGTCGTTTGCTGCTACCCGGATGGTGAAGCGCTGCTACGGAAAGCGGCGGAGCGGACTCTGCATCTGTTCGCGTTCACGTACCCGCGCAATCGTTGGTACGTACGGATGATGACTGGGCTGGAGAATTTCTGGCGGCGACTGACGGGCAACAAGTTTCGCGCCTTTGTTCACTCGCCACAGCGAATGTCCGCCACATTGGAGAATGCTGGATTGGCCCGCGCCGTAAGACGCGGGACAGCCTTCTGGGTGGTCGACCTCTATCACCGTGAGGGCGCTATTCCTGGACACACATGACGCCGGCGCTGGGCATCTATCATTGGCTTCAATACAGGATAAGGTTTGCTGGCAGACTGTCGGGAAAATAGTCTACATGACCAAGGCGGTCAGGTGGTACGGCTATGCCCTTTTATAGAGACCATATCTACCCCCACCTCGTGAGCGTGCTAGGTGATCCGAAGCCCTTTCGAGAAGTTCGTCAGCGCATTATTCCCTTGGCGCAAGGGAACGTCCTCGAGATTGGCGTCGGTCCAGGCGCAAACTTCGTTCATTACGACCCCTCAAGAGTGGGCAGGATCTATGCATTGGAACCCAATCCCGGCATGATTCGCCTGGCAGAAAGCATCGGCAACAAACGAAGCTGAGAGTTGAGTTCATAGACCTTCCAGGTGAACGCATCCCGTTGGAGGACGGTTCTATCGATACGGTTGTTAGCACCTTTACCTTGTGCACGATCCCCGGCGTCGTGGAGGCCATTCGAGGTATCGGACGTGTCTTGAGGCCAGGCGGCAAGTTCATCTTTTTTGAACACGGACTCTCGCCCGATCCTCGCGTCCAGCGCTGGCAGAAGCGGTCGGAACCGATTCCTCACTGGCTGTTCGAGGGCTGTCACGTGACGCGGGACATTCCGTCTCTCATTACGAGCGCCGGCTTTCACATCGAGCAGATGGAAACGGCGTACCTAGTGCCGTTCCCGAAGTCGTGGACCTACTGTTTCTGGGGCACCGCGACACCACGATCGCAATAGCGCTACTTGCAGCGTTCTTCAGCGTGACAAAGAATACCGCCCGGCCGAAGCTGGGCGGTACCGAGCCGACGCACAACACGGACCAAACCTGAGACTTTCCGAAACCTAATCTACTTGTCGTCGTCTTCGTCCTTGTCCTTGTTCCTGGTTGCGAGGAATCCGTGTGTATGCAAATTCCCTAAGGCGTCTTTAGATACATAGAGGCCGACGATGTCGCCCTGAGGGTTGATACCGCGTGCCTGTGTCGAGACCACGTCTGCCCCTGGGAAGTCGATGGTAGTGAACTCGCCCTTCCTGAGCAGGAAGCCATGAGTCATATTCGCAGAGTCGACAAAGAACCCGACGATCTCGCCGTGGCGATTAATGTCCCGAGCATCCGACCACATCACGTAGCTTGGCAGATCGAGGAGCGCATAAACTCCGTCCTCCACCTTGTAGGCGTAGAAGGCGGTGAGGTTCGGAAAGACCACGCCGACGATCGTCCGACCGTTCGGCGTTATTCCATTGTGCATGGTGCCAGGCACAGGGAACTCCTCGTAGTTTCCGTCCTGCATAACGAAGCCGTGCATCGTCGTCGGGAAATCGAAACTCAAGTTGTGGAAACAACCTACGACCTTGCCTCTCGGATTGATCTTTATGGCCAGCGTATTGTTGGCCCCGGGGAACTGGACCGGGGAAAAGTTGCCGTCCGAATCCCGGAGATAGCCCAGCGTAAACATCCCCGTCGGATCTACCGTTTTCGCAACCGGAACCGTGTAGTAGCCCACGATCTGGCCCTCCTCGTTGATTCCCTGCGCCAGGCTGGTGCCGACGCCATTTGGATCATCAAACGTCGTGTACGTGCCGTCGCTCAATAAATAACCGTGGCCAACAGCTCCTACGGCGTAACGGCCAACGATATCGCCCTGGGCATTGATCCCGATAGCGCTGGTCAAGGTAACTCCTGGCAAAGGAACATCAATGGACTTGAAGCTCAGATGGCGCTTAGATTGGGCGAGAGCCGTCCCGAATGGTACGGTCAGGCCCACTACCAACAGCGTTGCCGCAATCGTGAGCGCGGCTATTCTCAGGTTTCTCATCTTTTGTCCTCTCTCTTTTCTCGCGAGACGCTCGAACATCTGACCGTTTCGCGAACATGGCCTTTGTTCATAAGCCACCGTTTCCATTAGGACTCTGCAACCAGGGCGGCGGGCGGTCAATTCGCGCAGGATTAGTTTTGGGTGAGAGTAGAAGTCAGTGAAAACAAAGGTGCTTGCGGAGTTGAGTATTCGCGCTTTTTTGGGCGTATAATGCGTCTACTTCGGCCCGGTTGGAGGAACCCGATCCTTGGCTACCGGCACTTCCAGCAATCTTCCGCTTC
>JBGPIX010000227.1:0-8816 GCA_041485085.1 Candidatus Acidiferrum sp. | reverse complement strand
TTAGAACCTGCCAGTTCGGGATTCAGTACTCTGCGCACGGGTAAGAATCATTCCAGAAATGTTTTAGGTGGCTTTGCCGCTCGAAATCCGTCTTCTCCTTTAGTCCCGGATCGAGGTTTTACCGTTCCGCGGGGCGCTTCCGGTTGACGGCCATCTGGAAGCAAGCCCCTGTGGGCGGCCTGTGGTGAGTTACAGGTCCGGGCGGGAGAACAGATGTATTCCGCCCCTAGGAGTATTCGGGCCGTCGCTTTACTTATTGTGTCGAGCTTTTCCGGCACAGTTGCGTTTCCGCAAGCCGCTAAATTCATTGGCAACGCTGCAGACCCTCTGCCGCTCGCCTTCATGTCTTCTGGCCGGGCACCTTGCATGAGCGACCCCGGTAGCGCGGCCGGAGCTCCGTACGCGGCTACCGCCGTCAGCAATGATGCAGGATTTCCATGCGATACCACGCCGGTGAGCGTGGCACCGGTGAATCCTTGTAGTCCCGCAATACTGGGGCAAAGGGGTTGCGAGGCGCCCAAAGATCTGGTGCATGAGGAACTGGCGACCATGGGGAAGACAGGCCAAAAAATTCTGCGGGCACGCGATAAAGTTCTGGAGATACTGCAAGCTGAAAACGCGTGCTCAGCGTGGATGCGGCAAAAGGATTCGAATCCAGCGGCCACCTTTCGTACACTCGCCTACGAGGTGGATCGGCATGGGGAAGAGTTCGTACACGTTTGGAAAGATGCTGCGTCTCAGTACATATATCGTGATCCGTACGTGGCCAGCGTCGGGCAAGACCTGGGAGCATTCGCTACCATCACGTTAAATGCCGGCGGCGCATTTTTCCAACCCCAGGCGCCGTCGATAGTAATTTCCAAGGAAACGGGATTATCCAAAATGAGTGGCGTGCATTACGTGAACATTGGGCCATACCCCGGAGACAGCCTAAATGCTCGAACGCTTGCTTTGTTGCACGAATTTGGTCATGTCCTGAACCTTCTTCCAGCAGATTACGAAAATGAGGACGGCAAGTCGGTGCAGAACACGGCCCAAGTTCTCCGTCATTGCCGCGCGGAAGTAGAATCCAAAGGCCGGCGGGGTACACTCCGAGCCGCGAGGTGATTGGGGTGGTTCTGCCATCTTGCGCCTAATCTGGTGGAAGGCCGCGACGCGGGGCCAGTGGCTCCGGAAATCGCCGGATTGGACTCGTTTTCTGTAGCGCACAAGCTTTTTCCACAGCAGGGGTTGGATAGAGATGGGATTCTGTTGCTACCCCTTCAACTGTAGATTGTTGTTCCCGTCTCTTGTTTCACCCCCACGGCGAAGAAAAATAGGCACTCAGCGTGAAACGATTTGGCGGGTCGCGACACTACTTGGACAGCCTAGCCCAATCGGAACAAGCGGCCGCATTCAAGATACTGTGCCGTGCGGTTGTTTGTTCCTATTGGCTGGTGATTGGCAGGTGGGGGCACTCTTGGGAGAGTTGTGCTCCCCGCCTGCCGGTCTTGTTTGCCTCCCCCCCTCTATTACCCGAATTTCCATGCATACCTGGCGCGCCCCCCTAGGCCGCTTCCGGCTGTTCTGAAAATAACGACAACCTTTCGGGTACGCGTACTATTGCCGCAACGCGGAATCTTCGTCTAACGTGGGTCTTAACAACGACGAGAGGATCACGTGAATCATAGCGCGGCGCCATCCATCGCTGTGGACCTGATCTATCGCGAGCCGAATTATTTGCAGAAGAAAGTTTTTGGAGCCGTTGCAAAGCCCGAAACACAGAGACCGAGCACCGCATACCCACGCTCAAATCCCGTCAATCGCGAGGGCTGACCGCGGGGCCCACCTATTTGGCGCGGCGACGATCCACAAGGTATGTGACAAAAGCGAAGATCGCGAAATAGAAAGCCGCGTTTGCCAAGATAGCGATCCGCAGAAACCAACCAAACGTCCAAGCGAAAGACTTGCCAGTTTCCGGGGTGACGAACTCGGCCAGCTTCAGACCGGGTGAAAACAGCGCAATGAGCGGCACGGGCGTTTGGGGCTCGATCGGCACGGCGATGGCCAAGGCGAGAAAACCCGCGGCCAGGCCTAGTCCTGCAAGCAGAAAGAATCTGAAGAATCCGCGTTGCGGCATAGGCAGATTCTAGCAGAGGATTCCGCGGCGCCCCGCCTCGTTCCTGTGGGAAAATGAATTCGGCGTTCAAGTAACCAAGGGGCACCATGAATTCCCGGCAAACCATCAAATTGTTTTCGGTCATTTTTGTGGCTGCATTTATTGCATTCATCGGTTGGCCACGCTCCGCGATGACGCAGCAACAGCAGACCTCGCAGAAGACCCAGCAGATGCCGACGATCGACGAGTATCAACCGAAATCCACGCTCATTACTAAAGAACACAAAATTGAGCGGGCTAAATTTCCGTTCATCGATATTCACAGCCATCACTGGAATCCCACGGCAGCTGAAGTGGACCAACTCGTCAAGGAGATGGACACCATCAACCTGCGCGTGATGGTGAATCTGAGCGGGGGAACGGGAGAACGGCTGAAAAATACAGTAGCAGCGATGAAGGGGCGCTATCCGGACCGGTTTGTGGTGTTCGCGAACATGAACTACGACGATCTGAACACGCCGGGATTCGGGAAGCGCGTGGCGGCGCGGCTGGAAGAGGACGTGAAGAACGGCGCGCAAGGTCTGAAAATCTTCAAAGACTTCGGGATGGAATTGAAATACGCAAACGGCCAGCGCGTGCACGTGGACGATCCGGAATTTGACGCGGTGTTTGAGAAATGCGCGGAGCTGAAGATTCCCGCGCTGATCCACGTGGGGGAGCCGTCCGCGTTCTTCGATCCTTGGGACTATCACAACGAACGCTGGCAGGAGTTGAAGGAGTTTCCGGGGCGCGCGCGGCCGCCGGCGAAGTATCCGCCGTTCGAGACGCTGATGACCGAGCGCAACCACCTGTTTGCGAAACATCCCAAGACGAACTTCATTGCCGCGCATCTGGGGTTTCATGGAAATGATCTGGAACGTCTCGGAAAACTCTTCGATGCGAATCCGAATGTGTACGTGGATATCGCGGCGGTGCTTGCAGAGCTGGGGAGGCAGCCTTATTCGGCCCACGATTTTCTGGTGAAGTATCAGGACCGCGTGCTAATGGGCAAAGACATTTACGAAGTGGACGAATACAAATGGTATTTCCGGGCGCTCGAAACGCGCGACGAATATTTTGAGTATTACCGCAAGCGCCACGCGTTCTGGCGGATTTATGGATTCCAGGTGCCCGATGAGGTGTTGAAGAAGATTTATTATAAAAACGCTTTGAAGCTGGTGCCGGGGATTGACGCGAAAGCCTTCCCGGAATGACGAGTCGGGGCTGATAAGGATTTCCGGCGCATTGGCGGAGCGCCAGTGGAGGAATGGAAATATGGTTGCAGGAGTTGAGAAGCGCGCGAAAGCAAAGAAAAGCCCGTACGTAAATGACGAGAATCTAGAGTTGCGACCCGTCGCGCGAGCGCTTAGAAGCTTTGTGAAAGGAATCGTTCCCGGCGTCAGGGAAACCGTGAATGCCTGGGGCATCCCAACGTTTGAAGCGCCAAATCCTTTTTGTTTTTACATGGTGGGCAAGAACCACGTAACGTTCGGATTCCACTTCGGCACTTCGCTGAAGGATCCAGAGAATTTACTGGAAGGCACCGGGAAAAACATCCGGCACGTGAAGTTGTCCAAGGTGGAAGACCTGGAGCAGAAAAGCCTTCAACGACTGGTGCAAGCGGCGGCCCAGCTGAAGGGAAAAGCGCCAATGCGTGGGATGAGCGGCAAACGAAAGTCAGGTTGAGGCGAAGACCTTGCCCTTCGAGAAGCGAAGCGTAAGCCTCCGCGGGAACATTTTCAAAACAGAAAGACTGCTTCGCCCTCCAACTACCGCGAATGAATTGCAGCTTCAGTCCTACTCTTCGTGATCGAGCGGTTTGCCGTCAGGTCCTACCTGGACTTCCGATTTCTTTCCGTTCGTATCGACCTGGGCCTCGTAGGCCACCAACTTGCCTTTCTTGGTGAGCGACTCGACTTTGAGAATTTTTCCTTTTGCGGCTTTAGCTTGCAAGCCAGCTTTCACTTCAGCAGAGAGGGAATCGAGAACGACTTGCTCTTCGATTTCGACGACCGCGCCGTCGGCGGCGATGAGAACGTCTTTGCTGTGGCCGTTGACCATCATTTCCGCTTCGTAAAAAGTCTGGCCCTTTTCTTTTTCGGTGGAAAATCCTCTAATGGTGGCGCCTTCGCTCTGGGCCGCGACTGTCTTTTCGACGGCAGGTGGAAGATCGGAGCGCTTGATTTTCTTTTCTTGGGCGGATACGGATCCTGCGAGCAGTAATCCACTGGTTGCAATCGCTACGAGAAGATTTGTTTTCATGTGCCCTCCTGAACGCGGGAGATTGCCCGCGCTCAGGCAAAGCTACGCCCTAGTTTCTAAACAGAAGATGAACGGGAATTGATCCGCGGAAGCGTCCCACGCATAGCCACGGCAGCGGTGCGACAGGTGAAGCGCTTACTTGGCAGCGGCGATTTGCTCGATGACGAGGGCGTGCGAGCCGCCGCGGTCGTACAGCTTGCCGGTGGCGGTGACGCGGCTGCCGGCGAATTCCAGCAAGCGCGCATTCTGACCTTTGGCGGGTGTTGCGCTATCGATGGGCCAGTAAATGGTGCCGTCCTTGGTCATGATCACAAGCTGCGAACCTTCTTTGGCACAGGCCAAAGCGCACTCGCGGCTGATGGGTTTCTCCAGGTCTTTAGTAAATGCGCAAGCAGAGTCGAGGACGTAGCCTTCCACGGTGATGGTCTTCTGCTGGGCTAGCAACGTGCCTGCCGAAACGAGAACAACTACAAAGAGCGCCGCGATCAGGGATTTTTTCGTGCGATTCATCGTGTTTGTCTCCTTACATCTCTTTTCCAGGGATGTTTCTCAGGAATGCTGCTGCTTCGTACCAGTGAATTGTCGGTGCACGATAGTGCGCGCCTTGCTGGGTGTCGATAGTGGATTTGCATTAGTGGTTTTTGGTGATCCGAGCTGGGTCGAGTTCGTTCCGAATCTCCGCCGCGATCGATGGAAGTCCGGCAGGAAGTCAAAACCACGTATGAGTCTTGTATTGGCGGTACTGATCGCCAAAATGCGCTTCGAGGATGCGCGCTTCGGCGCGCGCGCGAGTAATCTGCAGGACGAGCACTGGAACAAGAAACAGGAGCAGAAGAGGGCGTTCGAGGAAGAGAAAAAGTCCTGTAAAGACGAGGGTGCCAAATACATAGATGGGATTGCGAATGCGCGAATAGATGCCGTGGGTGACCAGTTGAGTCGCCTTGGGCCCGACCGAGAAGGCATTGCCAAGCTGGACGCGTGCGGTGATCAAGAGAATTAGGGCCGGGGTCATGAGAAGGAGTCCCGTAAGTCGCATGGGGCTCCATGGAGGACGCGCGAACTCATGGACAAGATAGGCGATGGCTATCAGGGGGACGATCGTGACTATGAGTGCGCTGCGTTTCATCTATTGTTCCTCAGTCGTAGAGGGACATGATGGTAGCGCATTCGGCGCCCTGGCGGGCCGGCGGGAGGGGTTCTGGGGCAGGCCGGAGACTTCCGGAGTGAGGGTACGAAAAGAGCCGGGAGTGGCGATTCGTTCTTGACCCAATTGTCTACATCCCATGCGATTTGGCACGGGGTTTGCAATAGCACAGAGTCATGCTGACCGTTGGATTGACAGAAGCGAAGAGAAGATTCGAGGAGTTGGTGGAGCGCGCGGTGCAAGGGGAGCGCATAAGGATTACGAGGTATGGGAGCTAAAGGCGGAAATTGTGCGAGCGTCGGCGAATCGGCGAAAGCCGAGTGTGAGTGAAAAAGCTGGCAAGCACTCGCGGAAATAGCAAAATTAGAGTACCAAATCTGGTCCCGGCGGGGCTTGGAAAGGGATACGGTATCCAGTGCGATCTAATCAAGTTAAGGGCGCCCCGCCAGCCCGGACGAATAAAGCTGCTTACCGTGCTTGCGGACGTAGGACAGTGGCACCTTCGGATTGTTGATATCTTTATTCCCATCAGCCTTCCACTTATGCGCCCACTTTTTGTACCAATACTCCATTGCCGCGGGCTTCAGCAGGAAAATCTCCTTCAGCTCGATGGCTTCGTAGGTCGAGAATATCCAATCAACTTTGCGGTATTTTTTGATAATTACCGGATTCAAGTGATGGTGCGTTGTAAATTGGTCTGTTCGTAGCAGGTTTACTGTCTTCAATTCGTACTCTTTTCCGTTACCGTCGATAGCGTCATTGCCTTCCCGTGATTTGAGCACCGACAGACCGAGGACTAAACATACCTGGAGAATCTTGCCGCCGTTATCCTGAAAAATATCGGGTATGCCATGCTTCATCGCAAGTTTTTGGTATTCGCGAACGGCGGGAAACAACTTTTTCAATAGCTTGACATCTGGATGAGCTTTCATGCTGGCTCATCCTCCAGTAGCTTGCTCGGCTTTATGCCAAAGGCTTCAGCCAGCTTGGCGATATTGTCGATGGAAATGTTGCGTTCGGCGCGTTCAACCGAACCAATATATGTCCGGTGAAGACCGGCCAGGTCGGCCAACTCTTCTTGTGACAAATCGTGTTCGGCCCGTAACTGGCGTAAATTTCGTGCTAACGTATCGCGTGGGGTAGAGACGACTTTTCTGTGGCGGGCCACAAATAAAGGTTCGCCCAGAGGATGACTTTGCGTCTACAGACTTAAAGTAGCTTTATTTTGTCAAAGCCGTCCGTTAGAATGCAGCTATATATGCTAAGTAAAGTACCTGCAATGCGGCTCGATCCCGCCTATACAACTGACTACGGCGCTGCCTACTGCGGCGACTCTCTCGAATTGCTGACTTTGCTGCCGAACCAATGCATCAATCTCGTAATTACGTCCCCCCCGTTCGCTCTGCAAAGGCAGAAGGCGTACGGAAACAAAGACCAAGCTGATTACATCGACTGGCTCGTTCAATTTGCAAAGCAAGTCCATCGTGTCTTGAAAAGCGATGGCAGTTTTGTGCTTGATCTCGGGGGTGCCTATGAGAAGGGTGTTCCCACACGGAGCCTCTACAATTTCCGGGTGCTGATCCGTTTCTGTGATGAGTTGGGATTCTTTCTCGCGGAAGACTTCTACTGGTTTAATCCCTCGAAATTACCGAGCCCGATTGAATGGGTGAACAAACGGAAAATGAGGGTGAAGGATGCCGTCAATACAGTGTGGTGGTTCAGCAAAACTGAGTGGCCAAAGGCCGACATTACGAGGGTGCTCTCTCCGTACAGCCAGAGGATGAAGAAGCTCCTGGAGGATCCAGCCGCCTTTTATTCCCCAAAAGTCCGGCCCTCCGGCCATGACATCGGCAGTGGCTTTGGCAAAGACAATGGCGGGGCCATTCCGCCCAACTTGCTGCAAATCTCCAATTCGGAATCGAACGGACAATATCTGGGTGGTTGCAAAGCTATTGGGGAGAAGCAGCATCCTGCTCGTTTCCCAGCGAAGTTACCGGAATTCTTCATAAAGATGCTAACTGACCCGGACGATTTGGTGCTGGATATTTTCGCCGGGTCGAACACGACTGGACAGGTAGCCCAGGCCGAGCGGCGCACATGGTTGGCGTTCGAGCTTTCACGCGAGTATGTGGCGGCATCAGCGTTCCGCTTCCTGGACAAGGGTGTTTCTAAAGCGGAGATGCGCCAAATATTTGACCGGATCGAGGCAGGCCAAACTGTTGATCTCACAAGATACGTCCTGCAGCGCAATCTATCTGCACTCGCCGCGAACTTGTAGGTCCTACTTGCGACTTGCATTTTGACCTGATGCCGTGACTCAAGGTAGTTCAAAGAGCCTGGCTTTTGCACAGCATCCACAGGGCTGAGGAAAAGGGCAAAAATAATTGTTACGGGGGCTTGACGAAATAAGAAAAGCTGGTATAGTTACAAATGGCTCGGGGGTTCTACGAATCACCGGGCGTGATTAGGGGCATCACAGTCGGGTCGAAGTAAGTCTTCCCAGCGTAAGATCAAGCGAAGGCAAGAAGTAGATCCTATAGTGAGGTTCTTTACGAGCACAGGCTAGAAAGAAGTCGAGCATCGCGTGGAGTCCCGATCCGATCGGGACTGTACCCGGCGCTCGACGCCGGGTTTTTTATTTTGCAGCAGTGATTAGTAGCGAGTGGCGGGCGATAAGAAGTTCCGCAAGGAATTTCCGAAGCAAGTCGCAGGGCAACTAAAACACGAAGCAAAAACTCAGCGGAAGCTGAGGTAAGCAGAGCTGGAAGGCGAGTTCGCGCAATGCGAACGAGTAAGTCCCACCAGACAAGCCCCGATAGGCTTGGGGCATTCCGATGGACTCGGAACAAAAGTTCTTTGACAACAGAAAGGCTGGCAATCCACAGCGACAGCCCTGGCCTCATTAAGGTGAGGCGGGGAATTATGCTGTGGAAATTACAAGTTTGCTCGAGATTGAGCATAACTGTGGAAGAAAAGGCGGCTTATTCAATCGTTTGGTTAGCGTAGAGACGAAAGCCTGTAATCGAACTTCTGTGTGACCCTTAGCGGGTCACAGGATTTCCGGAAACCCTTCGGGGTGACCGGCTCCGCAAACCCTGCCCGGGTAAGCGGAATGCGGTTACGAGGATGTATGGAGCTACGTGAGACGAAACGTCAGATTATTTCCAGACAAAGAAATTTGAATGGAACCGATGTGACGGCTTGAGTAAGTTTTATGATTAAGCTACTAAGGGCGTACAGTGGATGCCTTGGCGCCAGAAGGCGAAGAAGGAC
>JBGPIX010000226.1:0-8858 GCA_041485085.1 Candidatus Acidiferrum sp. | reverse complement strand
TCGATGAAGCGGCTGCGGATTCACGACTGACGGCAGCCTACCTGCGGTCCTGGGTGTCCTTATTTTCTCCGGACGATTTGAAGCGTGCCATCGCCGCCGTTCCACCCGTTGCGGTGTTTGTTTATGCCGTTGCGGGCAATGCCTGGCACACCTTGGATCCTGTCGCGAATCCAGCACTCGCCGGATACTTTCGGAGCCTGACGCGGCGAATGTACCGCGACGCCGTCATCGCAGCGAAAAGGAGCGAACAGTGTCTGAACTAGCTTCGGCTCCGCCCTTTTCTCCCATCGAGCCTGTCACCGAGGTTCTTCACGGTGTGCCAATCACGGATCCCTACCGCTGGCTCGAAGATCAGGACTCCCCGCGCACCCGCCGGTGGATCGAAGAGCAAACGCAATACGCGCGCGAATATCTCGACCACCTGCCGGGACGGCAGAAGATCCGCGACCGCATCCGCGAGTTCCTTGCCGTAGAAACCTACGACTCACTACAAAAAGCGGGGAACCGCTACTTTTTCCGAAAGCGTCTCCCAGACCAGGAACAGCCATCCATTTACATGCGAGACGGAGCTGAGGGAAAGGACCAATTACTTATCGACCCCGCTGTACCGGGCAAAGGAAACTACACCGCTGTAAAGCCCCTGCGCGTTTCGCCCGATGGTCGGCTCCTGCTTTACGAAATCAAGCAAGGCGGAGAACGGACGGGAACGTTTGCGTTGCTGAACATCGAAACGCGCACAACGCTCGCTGATGTTCTCCCCCGGGGATACCTGCGCGGCTTCGCGTTCGCGCCGGACGGGAAGAGCTTCTACTACGTCCACGAGCCGGTGGATACGAAAAGACCGTTCTATCGCGCCGTGTATCGCCACGTGCTCGGCACGAGCCTGGAACATGGTGAAGAGATTTTTCGCGCGGGAGACAGTGACAAGATCCGGCTGTGCCTGATCTCCGAAGGGAACCGGCTCGGCTTTCTGGTCTACCAGTTTGGAAAGCAGACCCGCACGGACTTCTACCTCAGAACGCTAGAAAAGAGAGGCACGACGCAGACGTTTGTCGCAAGCGCCGATTGCGTTTTGAGCCCGCAGCTGATTCCAGGGAAAATTCTGGCCCTTACCGATCGCAACGCACCGAATCTTTGCATTGTGGAATTGCGGCTTTGCGGGAAAAAGGAAACGGAGTGGGTCGAGATCGTTCCGGAAACGGACGCCCGAATCAACCAGTGGCTCGTTGTGGGCGACCGTATCTTTGTTTCCTACATCCGGCAGTCCAGAACCAACGTGTCCATTTTTGACCTCTCAGGCAAGAAGACCGGGGAGATGCCGGTTCAGGAAGATCAAAGCATTCGGTTCCTTGGGGGCTCTGCGGAGAGCGACGAGCTGCTCTACGAAACGGAATCGTTTGCGGACCCAGCGTCGATCTGGAGGTATTCAGAGACTTCTGCGAAACAAACGCTTTGGGCCAGGAAGAGCGTTCGATTTGGCGCTGCGAGCTACGGCCATATCCGAGTCTGGTACACCTCGAAAGATGAGACGCAAATCCCCATGTTCATCTTCGGCCGCCGTGATGTGTTGGAAGGCGGCTGCCATCCGGCGATCATGACCTCCTATGGCGGGTTCGGTGTTTCCATGACGCCGCAATTCAGCGTATTCGTCTCCTTTTTGGTGGAGCGAGGGTGTCTGTTCGCGCTTCCGAGCATCCGGGGCGGATCCGAATTTGGCGCCGAGTGGCACAAAGCCGCCAGGAGGCGGAACCGGCAGGTAGCGTATGACGACTTCCTCTCCGCGGCCGAGTGGCTCATCCGGTCAGGCCGAACGCGTCCCGACAAGCTGGCCATCTTCGGTGGTTCCAACTCTGGGCTCCTGGTCGGCGCCGCCATGACGCAACGTCCCGAGCTGTTTCGCGCCGTTATCTGCATGGTCCCGATGCTCGACATGCTGCGCTACCACCTGTTCGACAATGCGCACGTCTGGCAAGAAGAATTCGGAACAACGGAAGATCCGGAGGACTTCGCGGTTCTTGCCAAATACTCGCCGTATCACCAGGTTCGGGACGGCGTGGCCTACCCCGCCACAATGTTCGTTTCCGGCGATGCCGACCGGAATTGCAATCCGCTGCACGCGCGAAAAATGACGGCGCGACTGCAAGCGGCCAACGCTTCCGCGTATCCAATCTTTCTCGATTACAGCCAATTCCGCGGGCATTCGCCGGTGCTTCCTTTGAGCGCGCGGATCGACGCACTGACCGACCGAATGGCTTTTGTTTGCGACCAGCTGCAACTGTCCGTGTGAAAGGGGAATGGAGTTCGCAATGTCATTTCTTGTGCTGAAAGCGTACCTGTTTCTGATCCGTTTCGATCTGTATCTGGCGCGCGGAAATTTCGCAGCACTTTACGACAAGGTCCGCGACTACGCGACCGGCAAGAAGACGGCTTCTGCGGATGCCATCGAACGGATCTGCTCTGCAATGGACATGGCTTGTATCTGGTATTGGAAAGAGGCGCTGTGCCTGCAGCGATCGGCGGCCACGACGTGCCTGCTGAAACGCTATGGCATTCCAGCGCAGATGGTCATTGGTGCACAGCAAATGCCGTTCAAAGCGCACGCCTGGGTAGAAGTAGAAGGCCGCGTGGTCAACGACAAACCGTACATGCATGAAATGTATGCGGTGCTCGATAAGTGCTGAAGAAGGACTCAGAAAACGGAGACACCGTGAGCGTGCAATTCGGAAGATGGAATCTCGACGGACGACCAGCGGACCCGGAGTATCTGGCCAAAGTGGGGGGGATGCTCGCTCCTTACGGGCCGGACGGGGGAGGTGCATATATAAAGGATAGCGTTGGAATCCTGTTCCGTGCCTTCCATACGACCAAGGAATCGCGGAGTGAGGCGCAGCCCTACATCACACCTTCTGGTGCGGTCCTCACTTGGGACGGCCGACTGGACAACCGTGCCGAGCTCATCATCTCTTTGAGAGATGTCCTGACTATCCACTCGACCGATGTTTCCATCGTCGCGGAGGCTTATGAAGAATGGGGAACCAACTGCCTTGCCAAGTTCATTGGGGACTGGGCTCTTTCCGTCTGGAATCCAAGGGATCGGTCACTGATCCTCGCGAAGGATCCCATCGGGACACGCCATCTTTACTATTCGCTCGACCAAGACCAAGTCAGCTGGAGCACCATCCTCGATCCCCTGGTATTGCTTGCCGGAAAAACGTTTAAGCTTGAGGAAGAATATATCGCCGGCTGGCTGTCATTTTTCCCGGCGACTCACTTGACTCCTTACGATGGGATCCATTCCGTCCCGCCGTCTGCATCGGTACGCATACAGGCAGGGAAGCACACGGTTAACAAGTATTGGGACTTTGATCCGGACAAGAGAATCCACTACCGCACGGACGGAGAATACGAAGAGCACTTTCGCGCCGTCTTCGCTGAAGCCGTCCGCCGCAGGCTCCGGTCGGACAGCCCCATTCTCGCCGAACTCAGCGGTGGCATGGATTCCTCTTCCATCGTCTGTATGGCTGATACCCTCATCGCCGGCGGCGCCTCCGAGACTCCGAGGCTTGATACCGTTTCTTACTACGACGACTCCGAACCCAACTGGAACGAACGACCCTATTTCACCAAAGTCGAAGAAAAGCGCTGCCGCACCGGTTGCCACATCGACGTTGGATCGCAAGAATCTTTCAAGTTCGAATTCGACGGCGACCGCTTTGCCGCCACTCCCGCCTCGGGCGGTCGCCCCAATGAAGCGGGCCGCCAATTCGCAGCGTATATGGCCGCGCAGGGGAACAGCGTCGTCCTCTCCGGAATCGGCGGCGATGAGGTCATGGGAGGTGTTCCAACGCCAATGCCGGAACTTGAAGATCTTATCGCGAGGGCCAAGGTCAGAGTGCTCACTCATCAACTCAAAATCTGGGCTCTGAACAAGAGAAAACCTTGGTTCTATTTGCTCTTCGAAGCCGCACGGGGATTCTTCCCTTCTGGCCTCGTCGGTGTCCCCAAGAACAAGCGCCCAGCGTCTTGGCTGCATCCCGACTTCATCAAACGCAATCGTTCCGCCTTGCAAGGCTATGAAAGCAGGCTGAAACTTTTTGGCCCTCTGCCCAGTTTTCAACGCAACGTGGGCACCCTTGATGTGCTACGAAGGCAGCTGGCGTGCGCTGCCTTGTCATCAGACCTGCCCTGCGAGAAACGCTATCCCTACCTCGACCGTGGGCTGCTGGAATTCTTGTATGCGATCCCCCGGGAACAACTCGTCCGACCCGGCCAGCGCCGCTCCCTGATGCGCCGCGCTCTTGTCGGGATCGTCCCTGACGAGCTGCTGAATCGAAAGCGGAAAGCGTATGTCGTCCGCGCTCCGATGGCAGCTATCTCGAGAGAATGGGCCAGTGTTGTAGAGATGACCCAACACATGCTCAGCAGTTCGCTCAGGGTTTTTGATCCAAGCAGCTTTTCTATGGCCGTACAAAAGGTCCGGCACGGCCAGGAAGTTCCAATTGTACCTCTGATGCGTAGTCTCTATGTCGAAAGCTGGCTTAGGAGCGTCAGACGCGGAAAAGTGCAGTTCGAGAGACCGACTATGGACCAGCAAATATCAACTGCGAGCTCAATTGGAAACCATGTCTGAAGCTGAACTGGGCAAAAAGGAATTCAATCCGACCGGATTGAATGGAAGTAAATTCAAGGAGGAATGAACAATGAGGTACAACAAGCCTGAAATTACACACTTGGGTACTGCCCTGGGTGCAGTTCACGACCAAACCGAAAAGCCCGGTAGCCTCTTTACCGATAGCATAAACCAACAGCCGTTCGCCCAAGGTACGACGAATGCGTACCAGGCAGACGAGTAACTAACCGGCGTGGGGGGAGCGGTAGCCCGCTCTCCCACTGCCATGCCACCCGTTGGTCCTAGGTCCAAATCCTAGCGGGCCCACCCAAAATTCTTAAGTCCTGATTTTGCAATCAGTTGGTTTTCCCACCGGGGGTGTATTTTTCCTCAGATGCGAGGACACTCGAGAACAAAACCTCCGAAACCCGCTCCACGGCGCGGCGTTGCGAGTCCGGAATGACGTGAGCATATATGTTGAGCGTCGTGCGAAGATCCGAATGGCCTAGCAAAGCCTGCGCGGTCTTGATCGACTCTCCTACTTCCGTGAGCAGCGTGGCATGCGTGTGCCGGAACGAGTGCCACGAAACACGTGGCTGTTTGATCCGGTCACATGCCGGCGCGAGCACGCGGTTGTAAAGGTTCTTCTGATTGAGTGGCGTTCCCGTTGGAGTGCTGAACACCAAGTCGTTCGGCGCAATACTCTTGAAGCTGCCCCGATGGGATTCCAATACCATGCGAAGAAGTTCGCTGATTGGAATCACGCGGTTGCTGCTTCGAGTTTTCGGCGAACCGAATTCTCCGTCAGAATAAGACTCGGCAACCTCGATGGTCCCGCGAAGCAGGTCCACTCGTTTCCAGCGGAGAGCGAGAATTTCGCCGATCCTCAACCCTGTGAGCACGGCAAGTTGAACGACTTTGCGACACGGCTCCGTCAGCTCGGGCAACAGCTGGCGTACCTGAGCAGGAGAATAGAATCGGTGCTCGATCCGAGCTCCCGTCGTGCGGATTCGGATGCCATGCGCCGGATTCTTGTCGAGATAGCCCCGCTCCATGGCGGACTGCAACACGGTCGAAAATGTCGCGCGTACTCCACGAATGGTGCCACTCGCATGCCCCTTCTGTCTCAAGTCTGAAAGCACTGCCTCAATCTGTCCCCGGCGAATGTCGTGAAGTGAGCAACTGCCGAGAGCAGGAAGGATGTGCCTGTCGAGTTGGAAGCCGTAATACTTCACAGTGCTCTTCTTAAGTGCCAGTGCGGCATTGGGCCGCCATTCCACCCGCACGAACTCTTCGAGTGCGATGAATGCTTGGGGCCGGCGCTGGCACAGATTGATAGTGGCCGTTTTGGCTTGGAGAAAGTCGCGTGCCTGCTGCCGTGTGATCTTGCTGACCGGCCCCAAGGTTTCTGCGCGCTGTATCCTTCTCACCGAGCCGTCGGGTTGCAGAACGTTCTCTCTCCAGCGAACTACCCACATCTTTCTTCGTTTACCACGAGTCCACAAACAACCTTCTTGATAACGCGGTCGAGTCATACGCTCCTTTCGGTTGACTCGTCCGCCTGTATCTGCGTCGGCAATCATTGTAGCGCCGGCGTCAAGCATTGGAACGCGCTCCCACCCGCTGGCATTCGATCCACGTCCAGACCTCCGCCTCGCGAAACCGCCAATACTTGCCGAGACGGTAGCCCGGCAATCGTTCCAGCGAACGCTTGCGCACACGTTCATATACCCAAGACACGGGGACTTGCAGTAGCTCGGCAACTTGTTGGACGGTAAGCAGTGCGGCCTTGAGCGGCGGGCCCAAGGTGTCCTTTCCCGTTCGAGGCGAAAATGGCGGTGCAGGTTCCTGAAGCTGCGAACTGCAAAGGATTGTCGCTTGCGACGACGGCAAGGGGTCTCCTGCCAGGCGCGAGTCATGCTGTCTTGAGGACGCTGTATTCTCGCGCACACCGAATTGGGGTTGAGTCTTTATGGGTTCCTCGACGCGCGCTTGGATCGTTACTGTCTTTGGTTGCTTGGGTGGTGCCTTGATGATTGCCATGTTTCCTTTCTATTCCTCCTTAGCTGTCTTGTATTACCAACTATCCTACAACTCCTTTGCTGTTCCGTTCTTCCCGCGGCCAAAACACAAGCTGCGATTTGCAGCAGCAAGAGGCGGGGGTGCGCCCCGAAGCACACAGGGATAGGGCCGCGATTTTGCGGCACGGTGAGGTCGCTCCCTCCTATGATCGTGTTTTGGCCGCGTTCCGTTTCCTTGTCCTATCTGCTGCATCTGCTTTTTGTTTCAGCCGTTTATCTCCAGCCCGGGGTGACGCTGGAGGTGAAATCTCCCGAGAAAGATGCTTCCTTCGAACTTTTCACCGCCAAGTTCAGAGGTTGATGCGGATGGCGTTCAAACAGCGCTGCCTGCCCATTCACGGTGAATGAAACAAAGTGGACTTCCAGAGGCATCCTGAACTTGGGATATTCCGTGCGCACCCACTGGTCCTGGATCTCGCCCGCGTGCCATCTGCGGTAAAGTTCCTCAACGCCCTGGCTTTGAAATCTGGCCTTGGCTTCGCTGAGGAAGATACGGTCGCGGCCGCCTCTTCCAGTAGGTTCATCGCCACACAGGGATCGGTAAGGTACTTTTGCGCGTAGGAAACGGCCTACGTGGCAATGTCTTTGGCGACACAATAGACAAATGGCTCGAGGGGCCGACCCAGACGATCAGTGCAGCGGAGAAGGAGTGGATGAGACCGGACAAGTTCCACGCGGTGGTATTTGGGTTGTGCGATGCTCCACCGCGCTTAGTTGGCCACCGGCGATATCGTTTCTGGCCGGGGCGCAGGCCTACGAGAGGGGGTTGGGATCGGGATGAGCTGGCCCGACCTCACGTGATAGGCCAGGCCGCGCCAAATGATCTTGTCCGAAAAGAAGCCTGCTAGCCAAATGATGAAGCTAATTGCATCGCGAAAGGGAACGAGCCAGAGGATTTTGCCAAGCCGCCGATCCCCAATTCCCCATCTTCCTGTCACCCAAGTTAAGCCCACTCGAAGAATTAGGTAGGCGACCAGATAAGAAATGGCCATGGCCATCGATCCAATCGCCGCGGCCGCCGCCGCTCCGACCAGAGCCCATGGCAATCCGTGAGTGAAGACGAGTCCCCAATAGCCCAAAGGCCGCACGCTCCGCAATCCGATAGACCAGCGCAGTTCATGGCGGAAGTGCTCCGCAAGAGTTTCGCTGGGAAAGACCATCGTGACTGGTGTGGTCATGAGTTCGACGCGGTGTCCGCATCTTGCGATGCGCTTGCCCAACTCGAAATCGTCGGAGTTGTAGTTAGCCATCTCTTCCCAGCCGCCAATCTCGGCAAGGTGTCGCTTGGATGTCGCCATAGTCCAGCCGAAAGCAAACTGCAACCGGCCTTCGATTTTCCTTGCCACCAAGGCGGAGGGAGCTGAGTCCATGTACATGCCCAACGCATCCAGGTTCGACGCTAGATTCCCAGCGCTGAGACTCTTGTAAAGGGCAGTGACAGCACCGACTTGCTGATCGGCAAAAGGTGCGATGACTTGCTTCAGATAATCAGGTTCCACGCGCACGTCACTGTCGCTCATGACAAGGAGATCGTATCTTGCATTTTGAACTAACTCGCAAAGATTATTCACCTTGTCGCTCGTCCCTCTGCGCGGAACACTCGTAATCAAGCGGATGGAGCGCGAAGGGAAATCAGCGCGGAGTTTTTCGATGATTGGAATGACTGGATCCCGGACGCCAGATACAGCAAAGACGACTTCGTACTCTGGGTAATCAAGATTGCAAAAGCTGGCGAAATTCTCGTAGGATTCACGGTCCAGGCCGCGCACTGGCTTTATGATGCTGGCCGGTGGCATGAAAGATGTTTTTTGCGCCGTGGCATTGCGTCGCCGGAAATAGCCAATCACACAGTAGAGAGATAGAAGGTAGTAGACGAGCGGTGAGAGCGCAACGAACAATACAGCGATGATTACAATCTGCAACGCAACTCCTCGAATTCCAAACCCCGCATTAAATCCGGCAACTTACACTATTATAACCCTATTCGATTTGTCGGAAAGCGGGGAACAGATGGTCATGAACTGATTGAGTAGCCGCAAGCGCGGATGGTTTCCACAGCTTCACTTCGGCTGCTGGCGTCCACCTGTTTCAAAATGTTATGGATGTGATTCCTCACCGTAAACTGAGAAAGATTCAAGTGAGAAGCGATTTCTTTGTTTGTAAGGCCT
>JBGPIX010000225.1:0-8859 GCA_041485085.1 Candidatus Acidiferrum sp. | reverse complement strand
GCTGGTGAGAGAGTTTCAGAATGCGGTGGTACGCGATTTAGTGGATCGCACGATGCGGGCCGCGGAAGAGCTGAGCGTCGAGAGTGTGCTGGTTTCCGGCGGTGTGGCGGCGAACTCGCAACTTCGCGCGACGTTCGAGGGACGCGGGAAATCCGCAGGCGTCGAGGTGTTCTTTCCGAGCCGAGCGCTTTCGACGGATAATGCCGCGATGATTGCGGCGGCGGCGTACTCGCGTTTCTGCGCTGGCATCCTCGCGGACTCAACGCTCAACGCCGATCCCAGCCTCACTCTTGCATGAATATGGAATTTGCTTCTATTCATCGCTGCACTCAACGCAGAGTTCACTGAGAGCACTAAGGGCGCACTCGGAGGAGACGGGCGGAAATGCCTGTTCCACTAAAGCCAGCGCGGCGTGCGGTATACTTTCGCGGCTATGGATATGGCGATGGCAGTAGGGCCGCGGTTTCAAATTGCCAGCGATCAGTCGCTGCTGGTTTACTTCGATTCAGCGACTAAGAAAGACCGGTCTGAAGACCGGCCACTACAAAGTCAGAACACCGTTGAAGCGAATGAGAAGGTTAGGAGATTGCTGCGCCTGCTGGAGTCGGAGCCTGTCGAGGGGGTGCGGAATCTTCATCCGGCGTATTGCTCGTTGTTGGTCAAGTTTGATGTGTTGAAGTTGCGGCATGAAGAAGTGGAAGGGATTCTGCGGGGATATCTCGCACGGCTTGACGAAGTAAAACTGCCGGAGCCGCGGCTGGTGGAAATTCCGGTGTGCTACGGAGGTGAGTTTGGCCCGGACTTGGCTGAGGTGAGTGCGCTTTGCGGAATGACGACGGCGCAAGTGATCGAGGTGCATTCATCGGTCGAATATTTGGTCTATTTTTTGGGGTTCGTGCCGGGATTTGCTTATTTGGGTGAAGTGCCTAAAGAGTTGGTGACGCCACGGCTGGCGGCGCCTCGGCGGAGGGTGGCGGCGGGCAGCGTGGGAATCGCTGCGAATCACACCGGCGTGTATCCGTTTGCCACGCCCGGGGGATGGAGATTGATCGGGCGGACGCCTGTCAAAATGTTTCGGGCTGACCGCAAGGAGCTGAGTCTCGTAACGATTGGAGATCGCGTGCGATTCACGCCGATTGATGCGGAGCGGTTTGCGGAGATGGAGCGGGCATGAGTGTGATTCAGGTGCTCGATCCGGGGCTGTTCACCACCGTGCAGGATTTGGGACGAGAAGGGTTTGGACCTCTGGGGGTTTCGCCTTCAGGGGCGGCGGATGCGGTTTCACTTCGAATGGGGAATAGTCTGGTGGGTAATGCTCAGGGGGAAGCGGGGCTGGAAATGACGCTACTAGGCGGGACTTTTGCGTTTCCGGATGGCGCCGTTCTGACGCTGGCGGGGTCCGATTTTGGCGCGGCGCTGGACGGAAAGCCTGTTGGACTGTGGGAAAGGTTTGAAGCACGTGCAGGACAGGTTCTGCGGTTGGGGCCGACGCAGTCAGGGGCGCGGTGTTACTTGTGCGTTCTGGGTGGGATCGCGGTAGAACTTTTCTTGGGCAGCGCCTCCACACATGTCTTGAGCGGACTGGGTGGGCATGAAGGGAGAGCACTGCGAAAGGGGGATGCACTGAAGATCGGGCCACCCCGCTGGAAGATGCCCATCCAATGGTCCGCGAATTTTCGAAAGCGCGAGTGGGCGTTGTCGCCGAAAGTCATGCATGTTTTGGAACCGCGAAAAGTAATACGCGTCACGGATGGCCCGCAGAGCGATTGGTTCTCGGAAGCGGCAAAGAAAGTCTTTTATGAGAGCGCGTATCGTGTAGGGGAAGACTCCAATCGGATGGGAATACGATTGGAAGGTGCCGCCGCGATTCCGGTGCCGGCGGGTGGAGAAATGATTTCGGAGGGAGTGGCGCTGGGGGCCATTCAGGTGCCGGAGGGAGGGCAGCCCATTGTTCTTTTTGTCGAACAGCAGACAACCGGCGGTTACCCGAAGATTGCCAATGTGATTTCGGCGGATTTTCACAGACTGGGCCAACTGCGGCCGCGCGACGAGATTCGGTTCGAGCGGGTCGAACCGTTGGGCGCGCGCTCCCTGCTGGCCTTTCAAGAAATGAGCCTTGGGAATGACTTGCGGGACAGGCGAACCCTCGAATATGAAAAACGCTTCCTTAAGAGTTGATTTGAATTGTGATATGGGCGAAGTGCCGGAAGCGATTGCGGACGGCACGCAGGAAGCGCTGATGCGTTCGGTCACGTCGGTCAACATCGCTTGCGGTGGGCATGCGGGCGACGAACAGACTATGAAGACGACGATTGAGCAGGCGCTTCGCTGGAAGGTTGCGATCGGGGCGCATCCTGGCTATGCGGATCGCGCCAATTTCGGGAGACTGGAATTGAAACTGCCGCCGAACGAGATTGCGGATTCTGTATTCGAACAGGTTCGCGTGCTTGGCGAAATTGCTAAACGATGCGGCGCGCGCGTAGGGCACGTCAAGCCGCACGGTGCGCTTTACAATCAGGCGGTACATAATCGCGAGCTTGCGGAAGCGATAGCCCAAGGTGTCGCAAGATGGAGCCGCGACGTTGTGCTGGTGGGACTGGCGGGGTCGCCGATGCTGGATGTATTCCGTAAGGCGGGTTTCGTGGTGGCCGCGGAAGCGTTTGCCGATCGGCGATATGAGCCCGATGGAACTTTGCGCTCGCGAAAATTTGAGGATGCGCTGATCCGCGATCCTGCGGAAGCGGCGCGTCAGGCCCTTAGCATCGTTGAACGAGGAGTAGTGATTGCATCTGACGGGACCGAAGTCCCAGTTGACGCGCAGACCCTGTGCATTCACGGTGACACTCCTGGCGCGCCGGAGATTGCGACAACGGTGGCGCGGAGCTTGCACGAAGCGGGCGTTAGACTCGCTCCGCTCCCTTCGACTAGCAACTGAACGCAGAGACACAGAGGGCACAAAGAAAAGAAAAAGGCGGGCAACGTGAGGTTGCCCGCCGAAAGAAAAACGCCTCGAGAGGAGGCGCAGAAAGCTATTCAAATTTTTCGGTCATTACGGGGAACTGGAGTTTGGCCTTGGCCAGGGACTTGACGACGGTGGCCTCGGCGTTTTCCGCGGTGGTATTGCGGGAAGTGGCCATCTCGCTGACGAGAAGATACTTCGCGCGCTCGAGCATTTTCTTTTCGCGGAAGGAGAGCGGCTTGCTGCGGCTGAGGGAAACGAGACTCTTAAGGACGACGGCGACTTCGAGGAGGGACCCAGTGCGCATACGCTCGGAGTTTTCCTTGAAGCGGTGTTTCCAGTCGTGATGGGAATTGAGTTTGCCTGTTTCGAGGAAGCCCAGGACTTTGCTGGATTCTGCGGAACGAATAACGGAACGAAGGCCAACAGTCATTGCGTTTGATTGCGGGACCATGACACGCAAACCGCTGGAAACAATGCGGATCATGAAGTAACGTTCGGTTCTGCCGTTCAAGACTCCGTAGCTGATCTGTTCAACAATGCCCACACCGTGATTCGGGTAAACGACCTTGTCGCCGATCTTGTAGTCCATAGATTCCGATGCCCCCTAGGAGATGCAGAAGAAGTGTAGAAGAGTGTGTTGCAAGAGTCAAGGTATATCCCGTGGAATCAGGAGGTTAGGGAAAATTAGGTACTAATTTGGCAATGGAATTGCTAGGCGGAGTCGGATTCTCGATTGTCGTTGGATGCTCCCTTGGCACCGTTTAACCCGGAAAATGGACCGTTGGCTGTGGGGATAGTGATTCGGACGCTGGGGAGCGGCCCGCCCACCTGCGGCGGACGGGCCCTACGGAGAGGGTGGGAGTACGGTAGAATGCGGAAGTGATTGTGCTGGCGATAGATACGTGCGATTTGCGTGGCAGCGTGGTGTTGCTGCGGGACGATGTGGCTTTGGCTATGGCCAACCACCAAACGGATGAAGACTATTCATCGTGGTTATTGCCTGCCGTCGGCGAAGTGCTGAAGAAGACGGGTTTGCAGATGACGGAGGTAGACGTGTTTGGCGTTGCTTCCGGGCCGGGCTCGTTCACGGGATCACGGATTGGTTTGACCACGGTGAAGGCTTGGGGAGAAGTGTACGGCAAGCCGATTGTAGCGGTTTCTCGATTGGAGTTGATGGCATGGCATGCCCGGGGTGGGACGGAGTACGTGGCATCCTGGGCGGACGCGCGGCGCGGGCAAGTATTTGGGGCGGTGTACCGGCGAAGGGGAAATAGCCTGGAGAGAATTGGCGATGAAATGGTGATGAGGCCGGGGAAATTCGTGGAGAAGGCGGCGGAGGTCGCGGGAGGGGAGAAGATTGCTTGGGCTTCGGGCGATGTGGAGTGCATGTTCGAGCAAAAGGAATGGAAGGCCAGGGCAGAGTTGCATGAAGGATTCGAACTCGTTTCCGGTTTCGTGGGGATTGGAATTGCGCGAATGGCGGCGAACTCGGTGGCGGAGGGGCGGTACACAGATGCCCTTGCGCTGGATGCGAATTACGTAAGGCGATCGGACGCGGAGGTTTTGTGGAAGGAGAAAGCAGCGCGTGGGCTCTGAAACGGAGCGCGAGCACATCACTGATATGATTCGGGCGTTTCAGCCCACGGACGCATCAGCGGCGGCGGCAATTTTGCGCGAGGCGCCGGAAGCCGCCCTCTGGCAGGAGGAGAGCTATCGAGAGTTGCGGAATTGGCCTGGTGTGGTGGCATTTGTAAGTGAGGTCGATGGGAAAGTTAGAGGTTTCATTATTGGGCGGCAGATGACAGATGAAGCAGAGATCTTGAATCTTGCAGTGGCTCGATTGGCAAGGCGAGGAGGTGAAGGCAGTGCGCTACTGACGGCAGTGCTCGAAGAATTTCGAGCCCGCGCCGTAAGCCGAGTGTTTTTAGAAGTTCGCGAGTCGAATGTGACAGCGATCACTTTCTATGAGCGGCGCGGATTTTGCAAAACGGGGCGCCGCGCCGGTTATTACCGCGATCCGGAGGAGGCCGCGATTGTGATGGAGACGAAACTGACGGGCTAGGACCAAATTCCCACAGGTTCGCGCTTGACGTGGACCGCCAAAGTGCTATCTTGCGTTCATGTAGTGCTCACATTCCATTCATGAAGTCGTGAGGAGGAACGCATGGCAAGTGCGCAGCGGACACCTCGGGACATACCCTTCGAGACAGACGCCGAGTATCAGCGTCTGGCAGAGCAGCACCGGCAATACGAAGCAGAACTGCAGAAAATCTCCAAGTCGCCCTACCTGAATTCGGAAGACCTCCTGGAAGAAATCAAGCTGAAGAAGATGAAGCTCCACTGTAAAGATGAGATGGAGCGGATTGCCGCGCGTATCATACGCGCGCACGCCAATTACAGCCAATAACGACTTTATCGCAGGCGATTCTGTCGTAGAATGACCATGCGCGCTCGCGGCGCGGAAGCCGCGCGGCGGAATGCTGGGGTGTCCTCCGGGGAGCATGGTCAAAGAAGGCTACACTTTCGGGCTGCCGCTGCTGGTGCTGGGCGGCGTTTTCTATCTACTGCATTGGAATGTTGCTGCCGTCGTAGCGGTGCTGCTTGCCTTGTTTGTTTTTTCTTTCTTTCGCGATCCGGAACGGGTGATTCCTACGGAAACTGGGGCGGTAGTGTCTCCTGGGGACGGCCGCGTGGTGGTAGTAACGGAAGAAGAGAACGCCGGAAGACCGGGAAAGCGGGTGAGCATTTTCTTGGCGGTGTGGAATGTGCACGTGAACCGGTCGCCGGCGGAAGGAACGATTACGAAGATGGAATACCGGCCAGGAAAATTCCTGGCGGCGATGCGGGAACGGGCCTCGGTGGAGAACGAGCAGAATGTTTTTACGCTGTCGACAGAAGCTGGAGAGCTGGTGTTCAAGCAGATTGCCGGGTTGATCGCGCGGCGGGTGGTCTCCTGGAAGAAGGCGGGCGAAAAGGTGGCTCGCGGAGAGCGCATAGGACTGGTACGATTCGGGTCGCGGGTGGACCTGTGGGTACCGAAAGACGCGGAGATTCTGGTGAGAGTGGGAGAGAACGTGAAAGGTGGGTCGAGCGTGCTTGCAAGGTGGCCCGCGAAATCCGCAGCAAGTGAATTGGATGGGGTGAGTACGGCCGAATCAAACGCAAATCTGGAAACAATGGGGAAGCGATCGTAACCATGGGCGAGCCCGAACAACACGAAATCCCGTTCCAAGAGCGGCGCATCAAGAGTGCGCGACTGCGCCGGGGAATCTTTATCCTGCCGAGTTTGTTCACGGTGGCGAACCTTCTATGCGGTTACTACGCAGTGGTGGCGTCGCTGCTTGGCGGCAGAGAAAACTTTGATCACGCCGCGAAGGCGATCGGGTTCGCAATTCTCTTTGATTCGCTGGATGGGCGCGTCGCGAGGATGACCGGAACCAGCACGGAATTTGGCGTGCAGTTTGATTCGCTGGCCGACGTGGTGAGTTTTGGAATCGCGCCGGCAGTGATGGCTTATGCGTGGGGAGTGCGCAGCCTGCCGGGAGACGGATCGGTTGCCTTTCAACAGATTGGCGAGTTTGGGTGGGTTTGCTGCCTGGCGTTTTTGATTTGCTGCGCCTGGCGGCTGGCGCGGTTTAACGTGCAGGGCATGGCGCCGGGCGGATCGAAGTATTTTGTGGGAATGCCGACGCCGGCTGCGGCGGGCATGCTGGCGGCGCTGGTCCATGGATTCAAGGAGCCATTGCACAACTGGCACTGGTCGGTGGCGTGGTTCCTTTTGGCGGCTGGGCTGGGAGCGTTGATGACCAGCACGATCCGGTACACCAGTTTCAAGGACATTCCGTGGACGCGAAAACAGCCGTCACTCTCGATAGTGGCGTTGTGCCTAATGGTGGCAGTGGTCTGGAGATACTCGGAGTTTGCGCTGGTGATTCTGGCAGGCACGTATGCGGCAGTAGGCGGGGCCCTTCACCTCGTGCGGTTTATTCGCCATCGCATGATTTCGCGGACCGCGTGATTCATGCCTTCCTTTGAACGGGATTCCAACCGGATAGTGATTGCGGGTGCGTCTTCGCTACTGGGAGCGGAGCTGAAGTCGCTATTGGAAGAGAGCAAGTTTGCCGGATGGGATTTGCGGCTGGTGGATGAGGAAGTGGCCGCGGGAGTTCTGACGGAAGCGGGAGGGGAGCCGGCGGTGATTCAGCCGGTGGAAGAAGGCAGCTTCGATCGGGCGCGATTGATTTTCTTCGCAGGATCGGCGGAATTCAGCAGAGCAAATTTGAAAACGGCGGCGCAGAGCGGTGCCAAAGTCATCGATCTTTCTGGCGCTGCGCTCGAGGATGATGATGACACGCCAGTGGTCGCCTGGTTTCCGAAACTCGATTCGTTGCGCGGCGAAGTGCCATCGCTGGACGGGAATCTGTTCGGGGTGCCTTCCGCGGCGGCCACTGCTACATCGGCGCTGGCTCTTGCTCTTTCCAAAGTGGGGCTCTTGTGGATGAACGCGGTTCATTTTCACCCGGTGTCCGAGGTGGGCCGCGCGGGGATCGAGGAACTGGAAGCACAAACGGGGAAATTGCTTTCGTTTCAGCCATTCGGCCAGCCGGTGTTCGATACGCAGGCAGCGTTCAACATGCTTGATCGCTTCGGCGCTGGAAGCCGTCAGAAACTGCGAAGCGTTGTCGAACGAATTCGGTCCGAAGTAGGGGCTTGTGTGAATAAGAAGGTTGTGCTTCCGGCGTTGCAAGTCTTGCACGCTCCCGTATTCTACGGGGCGACTTTCAGTGCGTGCGCGCAAGTCAACGTGCTTGATGGTCAGAAAATCGCACAAGTTTGCAGGGAAGCAGAGTTCGTGATGGTGTCGGAAGGCGATGCAGGGCCTAGTAACGTGAGTGTGGCGGGAGAGAATTCGATTTTCCTGGCTCAGCCGGAAAATGATCCCTCTGAAATGAGCACGTTTTGGATTTGGGGAGCGGCGGATAATATTCGGTTGCCGGCTTGGAATGCGGTGAAGCTGGCGGAGAAATTGGTGCCATGAAGCGGCGGATTCTTTTTGCGTTGATGAGTGCGGCGGTGTGGAGCGCGGGGTGCGGGTACCACGTGGCCGGGCGGAGCGATTCGCTGCCGAAGAGCATCCATGTGATTGCCGTGCCGGCGCTGGAGAACAAGACTACCAGCTACCGCATTGAGCAGAGGCTCACGACTGCCACGGTGCATGAATTCCTGGCGAAGACTTCGTACAGGGTGGTATCCGATCCGGCGAACGGGGACGCGGTGCTGCGGGGCAAAGTGCTGAGTCTGGAGGCGGTGCCGCTGCTTTTTGATACGGCGACGGGGCGTGCGACGGCCATGCTGGTCACGCTGAAATGCGAAATCACTTTCGAAGAGCGCGAGACGGGAAAGGTCTTGTATCACGCGGACAATTTTGTTTTTCGCAGCCAGTACGAAATTTCGACGGACCCAGGGAACCCCAACAGCGTGAAGAATTTTTTTGACGAGCAGGATCCCGCACTGGACCGCATGGCGCAGGATTTTGCGGCGCGGCTGGTGGCGGCGGTGGTGGAGAATTACTAGAGGAGTTTTTTGAGCGCTGCGCGATGGAGAATGTTGTCAGTGTTCAGTTTTCAGTGGCCAGTAAGAGAAAAGAAGTGCTCCGATACTGAGTCTGGGTCGTTAGTTGTTAGAAGCTGTTGCATAACCTAGTACAGGCCCCTGAAAAGAATGTAGTTGAGTTTTCTCAGATGCGAGATAAGCAGAGTCAGCAGCGCCGAGGGAGGGCCGATGGCCCGATCGGGTCCGTTGCTGACGGAAGTACAGTGGAAGAAAATCGCGCCCTTGCTTCCGAAGCCGCGCAAGAATCGCCGTGGCGGCCGCCCGTGGATCGAGAACCGCCGGGT
>JBGPIX010000224.1:0-8913 GCA_041485085.1 Candidatus Acidiferrum sp. | reverse complement strand
GTGTATTCGGCGGGCATCGGGGGGATTCGCATCGAAGATGATGTCGCCATTCACGCCGATCGCACGGAAGTACTGACCCGCGCACCGCGGGATCTCATTGAGCTCTAGAGCAGGCATGAAACGCAAAAAGCCCAGCAAATCCAGTCCGTCGTTCGCCAATCCGGAAATTCAGCAGATCGAACAGCTCCTTCAGTTCATGACCGAGCATAATTTGGAGGAGTTCGAGTATTCGAGAGGCGACCTGCGGATACGTTTGCGCAAGCCCTCCGCGGGGGTGGTGGTTTCCGCCCCTAGAATGGTCGCCGCTCCGGAGATCATCGTTCCAGGGTCGATGGAGGCTCCCCAGTCATCCTCCGGTGGCGGCCCGGCTTCAGTTCCCGAAGGGCGCTCCACCGAGGACCTGCACCTGGTCAAGTCTCCAATCGTCGGCACGTACTACGAGTCTCCCAGCCCAGGCACGGAAGCTTTCGTGAAGGTAGGCACGTACGTAGAGACCGGGAAAATCCTCTGCATTGTGGAAGCGATGAAGCTGATGAATGAGATTGAGTCCGACATGTCCGGCGAGGTCGTCCGGATCTTCGTCGAAAACGGACAGCCGGTCGAGTACGGGCAGCCGCTCTTCGGCATCCGTCCGAGCCGGAAGAAATAGCCGGCGCCCCCACACCATGTTCCAGAAAATCCTAGTAGCCAATCGCGGGGAGATCGCCCTGCGGGTCATCTGCGCCTGCAAGGAGTTGGGAATATCCACGGTTGCCGTTTATTCCGAGGCAGACCGCAACTCTCTCCATGTTCGGTTTGCGGACGAGGCGGTCTGCATCGGGCCGGCCCGGAGCAGCGAGAGCTACCTGAACATCCCCCAAGTGATCAGCGCGGCCGAGATCACCAATGTGGATGCCATCCATCCGGGCTACGGGTTTCTCTCCGAGAACGCCAATTTCGCCAAGGTCTGCGAAGCTTCGGAAATCACTTTCATCGGACCCCGGCCGGAAATCATCGAGATGATGGGTGAAAAGGACCGCGCACGGCGGGAAGTGAAGACCGCCGGTCTGCCTACCATTCCCGGGAGCGACGGTGTCATCGAAGGGGAAGAGCAACTCGCGAAAGAAGCGGTACACATCGGGTACCCGCTGATTATCAAGGCCTCGGCAGGGGGTGGGGGCCGAGGCATGAGGGTAGTGCGCAGCCAGGACGAACTTCTGTCCGCTTACCAGACGGCTCGCAGCGAGGCACAGCAAGCCTTCGGCACGCCTGATGTCTACGCGGAAAAGTTTCTCGAGCACCCTCGGCATATCGAGTTTCAGGTGCTGGGTGACCAGCATGGGAAAGTGATTCATCTCGGCGAACGCGAATGCAGCATCCAGCGGCGCCACCAGAAATTGGTGGAGGAATCCCCTTCGCCGGTTGTGGACGCGAAACAGCGGAAGGATCTCGGCGCCAAGGTGGTGAAAGCGCTTGAAAAGATCGGCTACACCAACGCCGGCACCATCGAGTTCCTGATGGACCAGGACGGCGCGATGTACTTCATTGAAATGAACACGCGCATTCAGGTCGAGCATCCCGTGACGGAACTTGTCACGGGAGTGGATCTGATCAAGGCGCAGATTCGCATTGCCGCCGGAGAAAAGATGGAGGATGCCACCGGCGCGATTATTCCTTCCGGGCACGCTATCGAATGCCGGATTAACGCGGAAGATCCCGTTACGTTCGTTCCGTCTGCGGGACGCATCACCACGTTTCAAGCGCCGGGCGGCACTGGCGTGCGCGTGGATTCCGCCGCGTATGCCGACGCCGTCATTCCTCCGTACTACGATTCGATGATTGCAAAGCTGATCGTCAAAGGCCGCGACCGTACTGAGGCCATCGGACGCATGAAGCGTGCGCTGGAGATGTTCGTCATTGAGGGAATCAAGACGTCGATCCCGTTGCATCGCCGGATTCTGGCCGATCCGGATTTCGCCGCCGGAAAGTTCGATACCCACTTCATCGAAAGATTTCTTGGAACGAACGGAAAATAAACGTTGAAGCGCCTTGTTCTACCTCGGCTGTATGTGATATTAGACGCAGCATTGCTTGCCATTCCCGAAACAGAGTGCGCTCAAAAACTTGTGGCTGCCGGTGTCCGGTTGCTCCAGTACCGGAACAAGCGGGCGTCCGCGCGCGAACTCTTTGCGTCCTCGAAACGGCTTTCTGCTCTGCTAATCCCGCAGGGTGTGACCTTTGTCGTGAATGATCGGGCCGACGTGGCGATGGCCGCGGACGCCAGTGGCGTTCACGTCGGACAGGAAGATTTGGGCGTGGAAGCCGCGCGCTCCGTGATCGGGGCTGGGAAGCTGCTGGGTGTTTCGACGCACAATCTGGAGCAGTTCAAAGACGCCGCCGCAACATCCGCTGACTACATAGCCCTCGGACCGGTTTTTTCCACGTCCACGAAGGCCAACCCGGCTCCCGTGGTTGGAATCGAATTGATTCGCCAGGTCCGTTCGCTGACCGACAAGCCCATCGTGGCTATCGGCGGGATCACGCTGGAGCGCGCCGCCGAAGTCATTCAAGCCGGCGCCGATTCCGTGGCGGTTATCAGCGATATCCTCCTTGCACCCGATCCGGGGCAGCGGGCGCGGCAATATATCGAACTTTTGGAAGCCGCAAATCATGCGGCTGCGGTCTGAGGGGCCATTGAATGGCTGACAACACGAACACCACCCCACAAGCTAGCGCCAAGAGCGAGCCGGGCTTTGTGCGCGCCATTGGATTGTTTGACGGCACGATGATCGTCGTCGGCTCGATGATTGGATCGGGCATCTTCATCGTCGCCGCAAATATTTCGCGCCAGACCGGATCCGCCGGCGGGCTACTGCTCACCTGGATTCTCACTGGGTTGTTGACGATTTCTGCCGCGCTTTCCTATGGCGAGCTGGCCGCGTTGTTTCCGCACGCGGGCGGTCAATACGTTTATTTGCGAGAAGCCTACTCGCCGCTGTGGGGTTTTCTTTATGGCTGGACACTTTTTCTGGTGATTCAGACGGGCACCATCGCCGCCGTGGCCGTTGGCTTCGCGCGCTATCTTGGCGTTTTGTTTCCGTCGATTTCCCCGAACGCATGGATTGTTCATCCCATCGCCCTAGGCTCCAAGTATGCGATCAGCCTTTCGGTGCAGCAGTTAGTGGGAGTGCTGATGATCGTGTTCCTGACGTTCATCAATACCCTGGGCGTGCGGCTCGGGAAGTTGATCCAGAATGTGTTCACCAGCGCCAAGACGCTCTCCCTTCTCGGGCTAATTTTCCTGGGTATTTTTGTGGGGAAAAATGCCGGGGCCCTCACCGAGAATTTCAGCCACTTCTGGGCCATTCGCAACGCACAGCCCATCGAGCCCGGCGCGAATTTCCTGAGAGGTTTTGTGCCGGCAATCACCGCCGCAAGCGGTGCTTTTGGATTGTTTGTGGCATTAGGTGTGGCGCAAGTTGGTTCGCTGTTTTCTTCGGACGCCTGGAACAACATCGGCTTCACCGCCGCGGAGGTGAAAAATCCGAAGCGCGACGTGGCGCTCTCCATGGCTTTCGGCACCATCATCGTCATCACCCTGTATTGCCTCGCGAATCTCGCTTATCTTTGCACGCTGCCACTGGTGCAAATCCAGACCGCCCCGGATGATCGCGTGGCTAGTGCGGCACTGAACGCCATCTTTGGTCCCACGGGCGCGATGATCATGGCCGTGGCGATCATCATTTCTACATTCGGCTGCAACAACGGTTTGATTCTTGCCGGCGCGCGCGTCTCCTACGCGATGGCCAAAGATGGACTCTTTTTCAAATCCACGGGCACGCTGAACAAAAAGGGTGTTCCCGGAACTGCGTTGGCGTATCAGGGAATTTGGATCGCTGTTCTGATTTTGCTGCGCACGCGGCATGTGGACGCTGCGGGGGCCGTGACATACGGCAATCTTTACAGCGACCTGCTCGACTACGTCGTGTTTGCCGCGTTGCTTTTTTATGTGCTCACGATCATAGGGATCTTTGTCTTGCGAGCAAAACGTCCGGATGCCGAGCGGCCGTATCGCGCCTTTGGCTATCCGTTTGTTCCCATTCTGTACGTTCTGGTGTCGATCGCGATCATGTTGGTGCTTCTGCTTTATCAGACCCAGACGGCTGGTACGGGATTGGTGATTGTGCTTATCGGGTTGCCTGTTTACTGGCTGTGGGTTTGGTGGTCGCGTCGGAGCACGCCAGCCGCACGCACGGAATAACTGAATTTTCTTGTAGGGGCCCGGCATGCTGCGCCTCTACAATGCATAAGTCCAATTTGGCAGTCCGATCAGGAATCGGGGCCGACCCCCAAAGGAGGAGTTGCATGGGCAACCCCTTGTTCGCAAGAAAGCCGATGAGCATGCTGCTCTCGGAAGCGCAAGAGGAGGGTGGGCACAGCCTGAAGCGCACGCTCGGCCCCTTCCAACTGACGGCCCTGGGCGTCGGCGCGATCATCGGCGCGGGCATTTTCGTTCTCTCCGGTCTGGGCGCGCATTACGCCGGGCCCGGCCTAATGCTTTCGTTCGTGCTTTCCGGCTTAGGCTGCGCATTTGCAGGCCTCTGCTACGCCGAATTTGCCGCGATGATCCCGCTGGCCGGTAGCGCCTATACGTACGCTTACGCCACGCTGGGTGAACTCTTCGCCTGGATCATCGGCTGGGACCTTACGCTGGAATACGCCATGGGGGCCAGCACGGTTTCCTCTGGCTGGTCCAACCACTTCATCGAGCTGCTCAACATCTTTCACATCAAAATGCCTCTTTGGTTGGCCTACGACCATTGGACGGGGCTGGGCACGGCTACCAAGATCGTCGCTCGCCAGATGGCGCAGGCTTCGGACGCTGCGCTGCAGCCGGGTACGCAAGCCTTCCTCGACAAAGTGGACGCCATTATCAAAGCGCAGTCGCCGGAATTGGTTCACCAAGCCCACGCGCTGCTAAATGCTCCGACCATTTTCGGATCGGAAATCGGCTTCAATCTTCCCGCGTTTGTGATCGCCCTGGTCATCACGGCGATTCTGGTCATCGGCATTAAGGAAAGCGCACGCTTCAACGCCACGATCGTAACCATCAAGGTCGCCGTCGTTCTCTTCGTGATCGGCCTGGGCATCCATTACATCAATTTTGCGAACTGGGGCCATGACTGGTCCTCGTTTGCGCCGATGGGTTTTTCAGGAGTCGGAGCGGGGGCCGCTTACATCTTTTTCGCCTATATCGGTTTTGACGCTGTTTCCACCACCGCTCAGGAAGCCAAGAACCCGCAACGCGATTTGCCGATCGGCATTATTGTTTCACTTTTGATTTGCACGGTCCTGTACATCGCTGTGGCGGGCGTGCTGACCGGGATGGTTCACTGGCAGGACGTCAACATCGAAGCGCCCATCGCTCGGGCCTTCATGGACCGCGGGCTAACCACGGCATCTCACATCATCACGATTGGCGCACTGGCAGGACTAACGAGCGTTATGCTGGTCATGCTGTTGGGGCAGACACGCGTTTTGTACGCCATGGCGAATGACGGCCTTCTGCCAAAGAAGTTCTTTGCCGCGGTGCATCCCAAGTTTCGGACTCCTTACAAAAACACCATGTTGGTTGGTCTTCTCGCCGCAATCGTAGGCAGCGTGACGCCCATCGACGATATCGGAAAAATGGTGAACATCGGCACGCTGCTCGCCTTCGTCATCGTTTGCATCGCGGTAATGATTTTGCGCAACACGAATCCCGATCAGGCACGGCCGTTCCGCACGCCTTGGGTTCCCGTGGTCCCAATTCTCGGAATTTTGTTTAACGGCTACATGATGTATAAACTCGGCTGGGTCAACTGGGCTCGCCTGATTGTGTGGTTGATAATCGGCCTGGTGATTTATTTCACTTACAGCCGTCACCACAGCCGGGTCAGCAACGCACAACAGCAGTAAGTCTTCACTCTAGCAGGCTGGGCGGTTCTGGCGCTCGGCCCGTCTTTCGATGGTCCACCGCTTACTCTGCCTTCGCTGCGCCGATTCAGGTAAAGTATTGTTTCCGTTGACGGCACGATGACATCCCTGCGCGCTAATCTCAAAGAAGTCTGGAGCCGCCTCACGTGGCCCGATCTGGTTTCCACGGTGGTTGTGGCCGGTGGGTCGGTGGCCGCCATTCTCGCGTTCAATGGCGGCTTTTTCAGCTTCTTGAAATACCTCGCGGTTCTTGCCGGCATTTATCTGCTGTTCCGGCTCATTGGCTGGTGGAGAAACCGCCTGCTGTGGAGTCTCCGTAACCGCCTGATCGTCGCTTATCTATTCATCGCGCTCGTCCCCGTGTTGAGCGTAGTGCTGCTGGCAGTTCAGGCGGGAAAGCTCCTCTACACGCAATTGGGGAGCTATCTGCTCTATCAGGATTGGCAACGGCGGATCGAGATGCTTGCAGACGGTACGGATCAAATCGCCTCTGCGCTTACCAGCCGGGTGGCAGGCGTTTCTCCGGAAGTCGCCGAGCGGATTGTCGCCGCGCAAGAACATGAAGTATACGATGCACGTTTGCCCGGACTGGTGATCGATTTCGCCGACGATCCGAAGCTTTTCCGCCGGCTGGTTGAACCGGGAAACCGCGAGTTCGCCGGACTGGTTCAGCAGGGACAAAATCTCTCGCTGTTCGCGATGCGCCCAGTGGAGACGACCCGCGGCACGCGCGTTATTCAACTGAAAATCCCAGTCACACCGGAATTCCTGGCGACGCTCGCGCCGGATTTAGGAGCTGTGCTGGTGGAAATCATGGAGCCGCTCTCTCCGGGCGCTGGCAACGTTGTCCCGTACCGCGTCGGCAATCAGGACTATTTGCGAGTGCATTCGCTTCGAGCGAAAGGGCGGGTTCTCCAGCTCCCCAGTGGCTGGTTTGATCCTGACGTCATCGGGTCTTCCCGGTTTGAGGCCGTCCGGCTATATGACGACGGAAAAGTAGTGCGAGGCTACCCGGTCGTGGCGTCTTTCAGTGCGAGACCGTCGCGTCTGAATTCGCGGATGTTTACATCGATCGGGGAGCTGAGTTACCTGAACTTCATTGGATTCTTTACTTTGGCGGTGCTGTTGCTCTTGATCGAGACCGTCGCGCTCATTACCGGAATTGTGATGACGCGCTCCATCACGCGGGCCGTCTCCGAACTGTATCGCGCAACCCAGTACGTGCAAGGGGGCGACCTTACGCACCGTGTGCGCATTGCGCGGCGCGATCAACTGGGTGAGCTGGGCGAATCGTTTAACGTGATGACCGGCTCGATCAGCGAATTGATCGCGGAGCAGAATAAACGCCAGCGCCTGGAAAACGAAATCTCCATCGCGCGTGAAGTACAGAATCAGCTTTTCCCAAGCACCTTGCCATCCGTGCCAGGCGTTGAAATCGAAGCCATCTGCAAGGCGGCGCGCTCCGTCAGCGGCGACTACTACGACTTCATTCAGCTCAGCCCGACGCATATCGCCATTGCCATCGCGGATATTTCGGGGAAGGGAATTTCGGCGGCGTTGCTGATGGCCAGCTTGCAGGCCGCCCTCCGCAGCCAGCTTCTCGTGGAGGGCAGCGAGGACTTGAGTATGGTCGAACTCGTGTCCCGGCTGAACAAACATCTGGTGCGCAACACGGGTGACGACCGCTTCGCGACTTTCTTCATCGCCGTCTACGACAGCGCCACGCGCACCCTGCGTTATACGAATGCGGGCCACCTGCCGGCTTTTCTAATCTGCAATGGCGCTTCGCAACAATTGGATAAAGGCGGCATGGTCCTGGGTGTCATGGAGGATTACATCTATGAGGAAGGAACTCTGACAGTAGGCCCTGATTCTCTGCTGATCGGATATAGTGACGGCCTGGTTGAGCCAGAAAACGTTTATGGCGAAGAATTTGGGATTCGCCGTTTGCAGGAAGCCGCCATCCACGTCCAGGGCGCCGCGCCCCTCATGGTGGCGGAATCGTTGATGGCGGCGGCCGAAGAGTGGGCCGGGACTCCCGAACAAGCCGATGACATGACCGTAATCGTCGCGCGGCTTCGGTAGTACGTCTGCTGCGGCTAGGCTATACTAAAAATTCTTTCAAGCGATTTTACCGGGGAGAAGAATGTCGCTTCGTAATCGGGTAGCGTTGGTAACAGGTGGGAGCCGGGGCATCGGCCGCGGGCTTGCATTGCGGCTGGCACAGGATGGCGCGCGCATGGCCATCGCCTATCGCTCCAACAAAGTTGCCGCGCAGCAGACGCTCCGCCAATTGCAGGCCAATGGAGTGGACTGCGTCGCCGTGGAAACGGACATCACCGACGCCGGGCGCTGCGACCAGTTGGTCAAGACGGTCGTCGATCGCTTCGGCCGCCTCGACGTCATCGTCAACAATGTGGGTGATTTCCGCTGGGGCACGCTCGCGGAATCTTCGCTGCAGGATTGGCAGGGCATCTTCACTTCAAATCTGTACACGGTCTTGTACATGTGCCGCGCCGTGTTGCCGCATATGCGCAAAGCGCGTTGGGGACGCATCATCAATATGGGCGCCGTCGGCGCCGAGCGCGCATTCGGCCAGGCGAAAATTTCGGCTTACGCCGCGGCAAAAGCCGCCGTCGTGGCTTTGTCCCGTTCCCTGGCGCTCGAGGAAGCCAAGAACGGCATCACCGTGAACGTCGTGAATCCTTCAAGCATCGATGAAAATGAGCTGACGCTGGAGGAGGCTCGCAGGATCCGCGACGCGCGTTTCCCCATCGGGCGCCCGCCCACGGTCGAAGATGTCGCCGCTACAGTCGCCTTTTTCGCCTCCGAAGAAGCCGAGTACGTTACAGGGCAAGTCGTCAACGTCAGCGGCGGCTGGATGTTGTGATTTCGCCGTGAATCTTCCATGAAAGCCCTTACCGCCGCCGAAATGCGCGAAGTCGACCGCCTCACCAC
>JBGPIX010000223.1:0-8999 GCA_041485085.1 Candidatus Acidiferrum sp. | reverse complement strand
CGGCGGACTCGGGATACCTTCGCCGCAAGCAAGAGAGGTCCGTTCGTCGCGATGCTCCTCAGGACAGAAATCCTTGTCGGATTCAAGAGAGGTCCCTCGGCTCCCGATGGTCGCTCGGGACAGACACCCTTCGTCGGGTGTCTGGTTAACAATAACTGGGTACCCCCTCCCGTGTTTTTCAAAAGTCTTCATTCTAAAGGGAGATAAAGTCCTTTGTTTTGATACACTTTTGGAAATGTTCATTCTAAAGGTACTTAGGCGGTGCCAAAATCGTGAAAAATGGGCACTGATTCTAAAAGGCTTAGAGATGCAGGGAGGTCGAAAGTCGAAAGCTAAAGGTTGAAAGCTGACAGTCAAGAATTGAAAGTTGGAAGAAAGGACCGGAATTAACACAGAGATCGCAGAGGACACAGAGTTCACAGAGGCAGAGGACTGCGGTGGGCGAATTGCGGGCTGCGAGGCGTCGAAGGGGAGTCGAAGATGGTCGCGAAGTATCAAAGGACAAGGTAGCAAAAAAAGTAATGGCTGTCAAGGATAACTATGTTGTTATTCGAATGGGCGTCGCGAATTGAGACGGTGGGGTTCAAGTTGGCCGAGGGAAGGGGTTTGCGGGAGGGGTGGGATTCGAAAGAATTGTGGAAATCTGTGGAAAAGTCAAAAGCTCACATTTCGCGCTGCGTGAGAGATGGACCGACCGCAGGGCACTTGATTTGTTTTCTTACTCGGTAGATTCTTATGCCGCACATAACCTCTCAGGGGACCTCCGAAAATGCAGCTGACACATCCCGAAATTCGGCCTCTTGCGCCCGAAAAGCCCGACCAGGCTGGGTTCAATCAGAAAGCTGCCATCCCGTTAGGGCTTACGACATCACACATAAGGAGGGCGATGGAAGAGTTCATCGATTTTCTTGAGTTTGTCGACACTCAGCTACTCGACAAGGGGATGACGCGATTTGAAGACATGCTCATGCCCGCCAACTTTAGCAGCCTGGTTGGAGAGTTTATATCTGTTGGAATTCCCAAATATTGCAAGACGGTAGCCAAGAACCAGTATCACAATGGGCATCCGGATCTGCTCCCCGCAGGTAAGTATGAGGGGAACGCTGCGCAGCACGCGGGGAAAGATGGGATCGAAATAAAGGCGTCACGCTACCTTAAGGGATGGCAGGGACACAATCCTGAGGATGTGTGGCTCATGGTTTTTGTGTTCCAAGGCGGAAGACCCACAGATAAGGCGAAAGGGATCGAGCCTGTGCGCTTCCGGTTCTTGATGGTGGCAGGAGCCCTGTTGGCGAAGAAGGACTGGCTTTTCGCCGGTCGGTCCAAGACAAGTCGTAGGACAATTACCGCCAGCGTGACGAGAAGTGGCCTCGACAAAATGATGGCGAATTGGATCTACAAGTGTCGAGAGTTACGCGAAGGCAAGACTGACCTGATCACGCGGGACTCCGACAGCTGACAGACGCACGATAGAGTGCTTAGCCATTTCAAAGTACGCTTGATGTTTTTCTACACCAATCGATGGGATGCCAAGTGCTTCCGCAGCAGCGATGGTTGACCCAGAGCCCATGAAGGGATCCAGAATAATTCCCTTGCCCAGGGGTAATACGCTGTAAACAAGCTCCCTTAGAAATGACTGTGGCTTGAGGCTCGGATGGTTCGCAATTGCCCGCTCTAGCTTCGGCGTTCGTCCAGACATTATTAGGTCGTTAAAAGGCAATCCTTCAGGAAGTCGGCGTAAACCGCCAGTTCCGAATTCCTCAAGACAATCGCTAACCTTCATGCCCGGCGGAATGGGCTTTCTGAAAATTCCCCAGGGTTCGTAGTTGCCCCTCGGCATTGAACAGACTTGCGGGTACTCTTCCTCAGCGTTCTTCGGTCGATCCCCTCCCCGCAGCGTTCTCACGACTCGAATAACTTGCCCTCGGAATTCGAGGCCTCCACCGACCAGGGCTCCGTAGACCAACTGGCATAGAAACGAATTGCACGCAATAAAAACGTGCCCCCCCGGACGCAGCGCATGAATGCAAACCGAGGCCCATTCCTTGAAGAAACGAAATAGTTGTTCTCGTTCCCGCTGGTTCAGCGCCGTAAACCTTGGAAGCGGCTGCCGGGTCGAACCATCAAAGGAGGGAGGAATGCGCCAAATTCCTCCGTTGCCATTCGCCCGCTTCTCAAGCTGATCGAACTCGTATTCTTTGACTCCATAAGGCGGGTCAGTCACAATTCCGTGGATTGAATTCTGTGGAATTCGGCCCATCCACTCGAAGCAATCTGCGTGAAGTATCAGCGACTTGCCTACGGTCCGGTGCGCATAGTCAAGAGCGAATCTTCCCAGAGTTGGCATGGCGATGTCATTGAACATATCGAATGTAATGCGAAGCGGTCAAGGACGAAACCGCAGCACTTTTCATTAGGAATTTCAAAGCAAGTAGACCACCAATGTCTTTGGCAGAGCCCGAGGCAAGCTATCTGTTAGATTTTTGCATTTCCTGCTTTTGATTCCCCGATGTTCAAAGGATCTCGCCAAGTTATCAGCTCCGGCTTGGTCCCGAAATGGAACTGTTGTGGTCCATAACGGTCGAGCATCAATACATTCGTCGATCAGAATGCGCATTTAGGGACGTGCGAGCAAGAGGTGTTTTGCTTCTTCGAGAGCAGCAACGGCCGATTCACGCGAGACGGTAGGAAATCCCTCCAGAAAGTCTTCGAGCGTTTCTCCACCTTCCAGGTAGTCGAAGAGCGTTTGGATGGGTACACGGGTTCCGCGGAACACAAGAGTTCCCCCAAGAATGTCCGGGTTTTTGATGATGACGCCCATGAAGGAATTGTATCACGTGGGATTGAAGCGGACGCGCAGCGGCTTGATGCGTCCACTTCGCAGGAGTAGGATTCTGGGCAGCGCTGCATCTCGCAGGAACCCGCCCAGCTCGTCCCCGAGACACACCGTAAGGAGGTTTCTAACATGTGGGGTAAGAAGAACACAGAGGCGATGAGTCCATTGGATGCGACAGTGGGCTGCGAGATGGGGTGGCTTGGGTCGAGCTTGCAGGTGAAAGGCGAAATCACCGGCACCGAGGATCTGCTGATCGATGGGGTGGTCGAAGGACTGATTCATCTGGATGAGCGGAAGCTGACGGTGGGAGCGACGGCGAAGGTGACGGCGGACATCAACGCGCGCGACGTGGTGGTGTACGGCACCGTGAAAGGAAATGTGCGCGCGAAGGGACGGATCGAGATCAAGAAAGACGGTGCGATCATCGGGAATTTGACGACGGCGCAGATCATGATCGAAGACGGCGCGGACTTCAAAGGTTCGATCGAAATCGACAGGAGCGCGGCTGAGGAAGTTGAGAAGAATGTCTCCTCGCGGGCGGCGGCGGCTGGCGCGGGGGGATGAAGGCGGAAACTAGAAATTCGAAACTAGAAATTAGAGAGTCCCCCCACCCTTATAAACCATGGGTAGGCGCCCTGCCTGTTGTGTAAAAGCGACTACGTCTGCTCTTTACGAGTTCCAGGTGACGCGGGTTAACTGTTTCTTGCGGGATTCCCACTCGGCACCGGAGAGCAGGCGCGGGGCGACGTCGATCAGGCGAGGTATCAGCTTGAAGACACCGGCGGCGGACCAGGTGCGGCCGTCGCGGTTGCGATACTCGCGGACGTTCAGGGCGTCGGCCATGCTAGTGAACGAGATGTCCTGGACAATCATTTCGGCGAGGAATTTGAGAGTCTGCATTTCGAGCGGGTCGTCTTCGAGATGGCGGCAGTCGGAGGCGATGCGCAGGCCGAAGGGAATTTCTTCGGAGGCTTCCGGAACTGGCGGCTCTTCGGGGATGCCGGAAACTTCCACTTCGCGTTCCCATTCGAGGGCGACGAGGCTCCAGCCGGCATCATGCATCTTGGAGAGGTAGACGGAAGTCGGCAGGATGGTGACCTTCTCGCGCATGCGATCGATCTTCTTCATGAAAGCCTCCCTGGGCGCGCTTGTTTAGACGCGCGGAAACAGAAATTCCCGCAGGGAGTCAGGGCAATCTGCGTACCGCAGCGGGAAATTACAGAAACTACAGAAACAAAAAGACTTGTGGCTAGGGGCAGAGAGCGGGCCGGGTAGGGAACGTTCGCTAGCGGGATGAAGGTGTCGCGTTGCCGGACAGTTTGAAGGGCGCGAAAGGAAGCAGTGTTTTCTAGGGTAGAATCACCAAGCGGAAAGTCCGAGGGAGGATATCATGCCAAAGAAGCCGACAATTGATGATGCCAGATTGATCTTGGAACTTTACGACTTGAGACGTGAAGCGGAGATTCGAAAGGCGCGGAATTGGTGGCTGGTTACGTTTTGGCCGAAGAGTGCGGAGGATTTCATCAAAGTGGCGACGGCCATGGGGTCGGAAGAGAACAATTGGCTCAGACAGGTGGGCGGCTACTGGAGCATTGCGGTTTCGTTTGTATTGAATGGCGTGGTGAGTGAAAAACTTTTCTTTCAGGTGTCGTTTTGCGGAGAGATGTATTTTATCTTTGCAAAGGTGCGGCCCTTTTTGCCAGAGATTCGGGAGAAAATGAATAACCCAGAGCTGTTTCTAAACATGGAGAAAGCCATCATGGGGTCAAAGATCGCGCGGGCGCAATTTGAAAAAGTCGAGGCGCGTGTGTCCGCGATGCGGCAGCAGAAATGAGTCTGCAAACGAATACGGCATTTTGCAAACGAGGCGTGCAGTTCGCTCTCGCCTGTCTGACGGCAACGGCTGCGATGCTGCCCGCTGGCGCGGTGGCGAAGGAGGCGGGCACCTGCACGGCAGGAGCAACACTGCAGTTGAGCGCACCCGAATCCCGCCAGGGAAGTCTGCTGCTGATCGACTTGAAAAGCACAAAGCCGCTCGCGGGAGTGCAAGGAGAATGGGGCGGCCGCGCTGTGCCACTCTGGAGCGAGAAAGCAGGCGAGAACCAGCAAAAAGGATTGCTGGCGGTGGACCTTGAAAAGGCGCCCGGGGAGTATGAGCTGAAGGTCACGGGACAAACGTCTAGCGGCAAGAAAATAGGCTGCAGTGCGATGGTAACGGTGCGGAAAGGCCAGTTTGCGACGGAGAAATTACAGGTGGGGAAGCAGTTCGTGGAGCCTAGCGCGGAACAAATCAAGCGCGCGGACGAAGAGCGCCAGAAGTTGCGCGATATTTTTGACCGCGTGACGCCGGAGCGTCTGTGGGATGGAAAGTTTCGAATTCCGTTGGATGGAGTGACAACGGGCTCGAATTTTGGGAGGCGGCGGATCCTGAATGGGAATCCCGGGTCACCCCATGGCGGAGCGGATTTGCCCGGGACGTCAGGGACGCCGGTTCATGCCACGCAACGAGGGCGCGTCGCGCTGGCTGAAGAATTGTTCTTTTCCGGGAATACCGTGGTCGTGGATCACGGCCTAGGAATTTACACGTTCTATGGCCACCTGTCCGAGATTGACGTGAAGGTCGGAGACGCGCTGGAAACTGGGACCGTGCTGGGAAAAGTGGGAGCCACGGGACGGGTCACTGGACCACACCTGCATTGGGGCTTGACGGTCGAGCGGGCGCGAGTGAATCCTCTGCTTCTCGTAAAGCTCTTGGGGAATTCGCCGGGAGCTGCCGCACGGAAAGAGTCCGCAAAGCCCTGAAGGATTTGAAACGAATCCGCCGTTCGGGACACTAGTTAGGACAGGCGACGTGGACCTGGCACGGGTGGAACGGGCGCGAAGGCTATACCCTTACAGATATATAAGATAATGAAGGGGATAGCGGAACTACGAGGGATACGAGGTCCGGCCGCGTCGAGGGTGGGCAAATAGGGCAAGTACGCAAGTACTGTTACAGACTGGGCATTTGTGGTACCGTTCAGCCATTGTCTTGGAAAATAGAAGTAGGCAGTATGGGGCTGTGTGGGCAAGGTTCGTGCTGGTCATATCTCTTCTGCTGTTCTGTCGTTTCGGCACCCTGCTGACACGACTTGGTAGGCGCGCACCCGTCGATCGAAGTTAGTCGCTAGCGAAGTGGATTCATAAATTTGATGTGAGGTCGTAGCCGAAATGTCCCTGCTTCACTTTCGTTGCAAAGAGCGCCGACGAACTCTACGGGTAGCACTGACCGTGCCGCTGACGGTCCACGGGAAAACAGATGAGGGCGCAAAGTTCTGCGCGCAAACCCATTCGCAGTCGGTGAACCGTCACGGAGCGCTGTTTCATCTGGAAGAGATCGTGCTGGTGGGGCAGACGTTGATTCTGATGAATGATCACACCGCGCAGTCAATGGAATGCCGCGTCGTTTCCATCCACCGGGCGCGCGACGGCAAGCAATATATAGGAGTGGAGTTTGTCTCGCCCGAGACGAACTTCTGGCACATGCAGTTTCCGATTCCCGGCTCAAAACCACTGCGCCGGGTCGTTCCCAACAAAGCCTCCGCGTAAAACGAAGCGTAGCCGTCCTGCTCCCTGTTTCAGATGCCCTCTCGGTTCACAGCTGTTTTCCCACCGTCTTGCGCGCCATTCGTCTCTGCTTTCAGCTAATGCCACGACTACTCATTTCTTAGCGCTACCATTGGGTCGAGCCATGAGGCTCGCCGGGCCGACAGAAAACTCGCCAAGAGGAGAGGTCCGGTCCGCCGGCACGCAATCCGGCTGGTTCCGCGGTACGATCTGCCAATGACAAGCGGTGTAACAAGGATCGGTCTGATATCGGATACCCACGGTTTGCTGCGAACCGAAGCTGTCGAAGCGCTGCGCGGGTCGGAGCTGATTCTGCACGCCGGGGATGTCGGCAAGCCGGAGATTTTGGAGGAGCTAAGGAAGATCGCGCCGGTGGTCGCGGTGCGCGGAAATGTGGATACCCATCACTGGGCGCAAACCCTGCCCGAGACGGCCGTTGCGGAAGCGGGATCGGTCCTGATCTATATTCTGCACGATGTGAACGCTCTGGATTTGAATCCTGCTGTAGCCGGTTTTCACATCGTTGTCAGCGGCCATTCCCACAAGCCCGGAAAAACGGAGCGGGATGGCGTGCTGTACATCAACCCAGGAAGTGCCGGGCCGTGGAGATTCCAGCTACCCGTCACGGTGGCACTTTTGCGGCTGGAGCGCGCGCCCTGGGAGGTGGAGTTCGTGGTCCTTGATGAATCGCGGAAACTTGGGTGAGTCCAAGACGTCAATTCACTTGGAATTTTCTGAAAGTTGTTCCACCCTCCGTGACTTCTAAGGTGCGGCGGGAACCCACGCGAGGCCGTCGACTCCCGGTGTAAGCTCGATGGGCGGCTGCATTTTCCAGGAGCGCAGGTCGAGCACGGCGATCTTTCCAGCGCCGGTCCCGCTGATGTACGCGATTTCCCCGCCTGGCCGGACCAGGATTTCCGATGATCTCTCCGGAATGTCCAGTGAGCGCACCACCTTCAGCGTTTGCAAATCCACGACGTGCAGGCGATTGGCGCTCATGCTGATTGCCAGCAACCAGCGGCCATCGGGCGTCGGCGCAGACGCATACGCCACATCCGGCAATGCGATCCAATTTGCGATTTTGTTCGTGGCCGTCTCGATGACGGCGATGCGCGGCGCATCCTGGTCGTGAGTAAAGATGCGCAGGCCGTCCATTGAAATAGAGATCCGCTGCACACTTTTTGCCACGGGAATCGTGGTGATGAGAGTGTGCTTCGCCAGATCGAGCACGCTCACGCTGCCGGCGCTCACATTGGCGGTGTAACCTCGATGACCATCGCGTGAAAGAACCAGCATGTGGGATTGCGGCTCACCCGTGGGAATTTCCGCTAAGACCTTCCGTGTCGAAGGATCGATGACGTCGACGGCGTTCGCCAGTTCGGCGGTCACGTAAAGCAGGCCGTCGGGGCCGAATTCGGCGCGGTGCGGGCGGAGCGGCTTGCCGAGATCAATCGTGCCAGCAAGTTTGCGATTCTGCAGATCGATGACGTCTATCGTGCTGCCGTCGGTTCCAGGCTTTCCGACGCCGGAGTTACCGTAGATGGGGATGTAGGCGAAGTGGCCGTCTTTCGACACGATGACTTCATGGCCGTTCACCCCGACAGAAAGTTTTGCCAACTCGCGGCGAGCGTCGGGATCGACGACGAGCAAGGTGTGCTCTTTTTGGTTTGCCACAACCAGTAGGCCGCTCGGCGGCGCCGACTTTGCGTCTCGGAGCACCGCGAAAGTGACAAGCAGCATGGAAACTACGAGCAATGACAGGCGTGCAAGCATGGACCACCTCGACGAATTTTCTCTCTCGTTCGAATGCGCGCAAACTCAGCGGAGTATATCTTTTCCCGAAGTCAACGGCTACGCCCGCTTTCTCTTCTTTACTGGTTTTTTGCGCCGAGCTTTGCGAGCCGAAGAGTTCGCCTTCAAGACTGCGTCACGCGTTTTCCTCGGGAGCTTGGCGAGGACCAGGTCGTAGGATTCACGCAGCAAGCGCGCGAGTTCATCGGCCGGCACGGCATCTCTGGTTTGCAGAGCGACCCATCGCGCCCTGGCAAGATACGGCGCGGGAATAATGTTGGGCCGCTCCGTGAGTTCCGCAAAATTTTCCGGCGATGCCTTGAATGATAGCCACACCCGCGACGGCTCCAACTGCGTTACCGCGAACATCTTTCCGGCAACTTTGAATACCAGGACGCTGACCCATTGAATTCTTTCCGTGACGCGTGGAAAGGAGAGGCAAACCTGGCGCAGTTCATCGACGTTCATAGCCAGGATTTTAGGACAAAGCCAGGGGTGGCCTCAATGAGCGAAACGAAGTGTCACATGGCTGATTCCTGATCAGCCCTCCCAGGCAATCTCCTTCACCGGGCCGATCACGAAGAAATAGGAAAGCGCAGCCAGCATCGCGACGACCGCCATCACAACGAAAGCCACAAAGAAATGCCCAGTGTAATCGATGACGAACCCGGTCACCGCTGGCGCGATTATGCCTGCAAGATTTCCCAGAAAATTTTGCAGTCCCGTCCAACGGCCCGTCATCCTCGGCCCGGCCAGCGTTTGCGTG
>JBGPIX010000222.1:0-9001 GCA_041485085.1 Candidatus Acidiferrum sp. | reverse complement strand
CAGCCTTCCGGACCAGTCGCTCACCTCCTCATTGGTGGCGGCAAGCAGGGCAACCTGTTCCTTCTCAACCGCGACAACTTGGGGAAATTCAGCAGCTCCACCAACAACGTCGTCCAGGCCGTCAACCTGGGTAACTCCATCTTCGCCACGCCTGTCTTTTGGCAGAACAATCTCTACGTCGCGGGCGTCGGCACCCTTAAGCAATTCGCTTTCAACACTTCCACCGGCAAATTTGGCGGCGCGCCATTCTCCCAATCCGCTACCCGCTATGGGTTCCCGGGTGCTACCCCGTCTCTCTCTTCCTCTGGCTCTGCCAACGCCATCATCTGGGCCCTGGACAATACTCTCTACTGCACTCCCCAATCGCCCGGCTGCGGCGCAACCGTCCTCCACGCCTACGACGCCACCAATCTGGCGACGGAATTGTGGAACACCTCGCAAGCCGCCGCGAATCGCGACTTGGCCGGACACGCCGTTAAATTCACCGTGCCCACCGTCGCCAATGGCAAAGTCTACGTCGGCACTCGCGGCGACGACTCATCCGTGTTGGGCGAACTCGAAGTCTACGGCCTCCTGCCCAACTGAACGGAACGCCGCCTGCGCTTACATTCTCCACCACACCGTCATTTCGAACGGAGCAGGCCGATTCTTTTCTTTCGCTTTCGCTCCTGCGAAAGCGTCGGCCTGCGGATGTGAGAAATCTCTCTTCGCTTTGCTTTCCTCGGCCCTTACCGCCCGCTCTTCGAATCTGCCTATGTAGGGGCGCAATTCATTGCGTCCCTTTCTTCTTCTTTCGCACGGGCGACCGCATTTATCCCGCCTGCCCCGAGCATCTCGGGGACCCGGTCGGGACGTCGCCATCCTTATTCCCGCCTTTTTGCGGGCGACAAAATTGACCCTGCCTGCCCCTCGATTTTGTTCTTCCGCTGCCCCCAAGTTCAATCCGACTTCACCCGCCATGCGGCAAAATGCGATTTTCGCATCCCGGACGCCTTTGCGGGACGCCTTTTGATCTCGCGGCAAGCGAGCCATAAAAAATGTCCCTCACGTTCTTGAATTTGTTTTTTTAGGGGCGCCATTTGATGCGCCCTCTGCGGCCCCCCATTTCCTCGCCCTCGGCGCCGAATGAGCTCCGTAGGCACGCCAGACGTTAGCCCAACCCGTCAAGACTGGAAAGCGCTAGCCCAATGGCGACCAGTTACAAAAGCGGTATACTCTCTGTTCAGCCTCACTATTACGGAAGGAAAAAAGGTTCAGTCAACCGCCATCAATGGTTCGCGAATGAGCAATGTATTAGCAAGCATTAAACCCACGGAATCGGATCTGCTGTTGAGGGGTTTCTTCCACGACAGAATGATCCGCCCTCTGAGCACGCTAGGGCTGAAGCCGGCCGAAGCGGAACTCATTGCGCGTGCCAGAGAGTTAATGGCTGACGCCCAAACTCACAAATATCGTCCGGCACTTCCAGTGCGGAGCCGATGCGTACAGCACTCAATACCCAAGCGGAAGCATCTTCGCAGAACAATGTCAATTCCCAATCCACTTCACCAGTGCATCCTGATTTGCGAAGTCGTCGATCACTGGGAAACGCTTCTTCAACGATGCAAGGAATCCACAATTTCCTTAACTTTGCCGAACCCTTCGAAGAAACGAGCGCTTGAGTTTTCGCATGACCGAAAGAGGGAAACTCTCGAGCGGGCGAAACGGTCAGTCGGCTCCCGATACGTTCTGAAGACTGATCTTGCGAGATTCTATCCATCAATCTATACGCACAGCATTCCGTGGGCAATTCATGGCAAGGCAGCGGCTAGGGCGGACAAGGACTACAAGCTATTCGGCAACCGTCTTGATCTCTGGCTACGAGAGACACAGGACAAACAAACAGGGGGCATCCCTGTTGGACCAGACACATCCTTTCTGATGGCGGAGGTAATCGCCTCGCGTCTCGATAAGGAATTACAAAGTGCTTTCGATAGCCCCATTCGCGGGACTCGATACGTCGATGATTATAATTTGTACTTCGCCAGCTTGAGCGACGCCGAAAAGGGTCTGTCCGTACTCCACAGAGCGGCCCAGGAATACGAACTCGAAATTAACGATCTAAAAACACAGATACTTGAAGTGCCCGAACCGCTAGAACCCCATTGGAAGACGCAACTGCGAAGCATGGAACTCCAATTTGACGATCACACTACCTCCATAAAAGCGCTGTTCGACAGGGCCTACGAACTTGCGAAGGAGTATCCCCAAGACAGTGTGCTTACGTACGTTGCCAAAAAACTTCTGAGCGCTACGATTGCCCCGAAGGACTGGGAGGTATGCGAAAGCCTACTCTTACGCTCACTATTCGGCGAGCCAAGTATGATTCAGTGGTTGCTACAAGTTTATGAGAGGTGCGGTGCGCCGAAATCAAAAGCGCTCGCACCGGCAGTCAATACCCTGTGTCAGTATCTCGCGCCACTCCAACAGAGCAATGAAATTGCATGGAGCTTGTGGACTGCGCGAGCGCTGAAACTAGAACTCTCGAAAGAGACGGCTCTAGCCGTTTCAAATGTGAACGACGACATAGTTGCCCTCGTCTCGCTCGACATGATGGCCAACGGACTTCTGCCCAAGGTCAGCACGCCGCTGTGGGATAACTATTTGAACGCTGAGGCTTTGTATTCGGACCACTGGCTCCTCGCGTATGAGGCTTATGAGCAGGGTTGGCGGCGTCCGGGTAATAACGACTACATTGCAACCGATCCTCACGGTTGTTTCCAAATCCTTCGCAAATCTGGAGTCAGGTTTTATGATCCAGAGACACGATGGGAGGGCGGAGCCCCGAGCTACGGCGAAGAACAAACCGACGAAAATGAGGACGACGATCAAAATGACTCGGACGACGTTTTTCCGTTCGGCGAAGACCTCGGCATCTGAGCTAGAAGGTAAGGGGCTGGCCTAACAGAAATGGCGCGCCTCATCTCTGGCCGGGTGCCCCGGGTGCCGGTTTTGCACCTGGGGATTTTGTCTTTTCTCTATTTTCGCTCCGCATCTTCTTTTCTTAGGATTTGCCGCTTTCGCGTTCCCAATCCCCATTCCCAAGTTTCAACCTTCAGACTTGTAACCTGGATTCATTTCAACGTCTTACGGCTCCATTCGAATGATATACAATAATGTACTTGACAAAAAAACTACTTTGCGCTATCCTGTTTTGTGTTTGTCGACCGCCAGCCCGAACCTTTTGCCCTTTTCCTTGGCCTAACCCCTACTCACTGCCCGCCATCCGCCAACTCTTTTGGAATCAATCTTTTTGCCGACCCCCACCCCTTAACCCTTATCCCCTCAATCCTTTACAAAAACATGGCGGGGACACTGCTTCACTCGCGCGCTTCGCGGAGAGGGCGCTTCAGATGTCAGATTTCCCTAAGTCTTTTATCTGCAACACTTATGGGCCGTCTCCTAAGTGTTGCAAACACAAGACTTACCGAGATACTAGATCATGCTAAGTCCTTTACCTGCAACACTTACAAAAAACAGGGGGTGGGTGGGGGTCTTATGGTTAACCAGATTCCCGATAAGGGAATCTGTCCTGAGGAGCCCTCCGTGGCGGACGACGAAGGCTCTCTCTTGATGCTAATGCGCTGCTGCGGAACGCGGACGGACGCCAAGGACGTTGGAAGCCGGAAGGGATCCCCCTTATCGTTACCTCATTACATCCTTACCTCGTTGCTTCTCACTGATCGTGGGACATTCCAGGCATATCGTGCGATGGTGCAGATTTCCGCCGCAAAGCCGCCATTTTCGCATCATCGGCGGCGACGAAATAGCCGACGGCGATTCCCATTGCGCCATCGCGCAGCAACTCTCCAGTGGGATTTTCGTACGTTGCGGAAATTTTCAGGACATCGCCTTTCGCAAATTTGTAGCCGCCTTCTTGGACAAACAATTTCACCGGCACGGATTCCAGATGGCCTTGCGCGTCCGACTTGGCATCGAGTGTCGCCACCGTTTCTTTGCGCGACACATCTTGCAGCACGATTTGTTTTCCGTAATCGTGCATGTGCCCGCCCACGCCGAGCAGCACGCCGTCGTATTTCACCGTCACCGATCCGGTCTTTTCGCTTTTCCCCGCCGGCACGTCATAACTGGAATCTCCGCACGAGCCCACATCCATCCATGCGGGATAAACATTTTTCCGCGGCGCGGCGCTCGCGTCTCCCGCTATTTCCTGGAAGGGAATCACAACTTCGAGATAGGCCTTGTCGTACGATGTGGCCGTCGGGTTGTACATCATTGTCTCGATGCGGATCTTGTTGCCTTTCTCCACGCGATAGCCGTAGCCGGGGATTTCAGCCCAGTCGGTCATTTCGCTGCCGGCGCCAAAAATATGTTCTTCCTTGTTGGGGCAGAGAAAATCGGCGCGATTCTCATTCCAGAACGCCACGTGATGCAGTACCGTACCCGGCACCGCGTTGCCGCCGGCGTCCACGAGTTTCGGATGATACGCAAGCAACCAGCCGTCCATCGGCACGTCCCAAACCAGATCCGGTGGCTGCGGCATCTTCATGTGCGAAGTGTGCGCCGGTAAATTCATCGGGCCAACTCGAAGCGTGATTGTATGCGTGGCCATGTCGAAATTCGGATCGAGCTTGACGCCTTTGGCGACCGCATGGTGCATGCTTCCCTGCATGAAGCCGCCATGATGCATGTGCTCCATGTCATGCGGCGGTGCCGCTGGTTTTTCTTGAGCGGAAGTAAAAATCGTGGCCAGCAGAATTGCTGCAAAAATTGTGAAGGTTCTTTTCATTCGGTTTCTCCGCGCGATGTTTCCGGCGTACAGCGGAAACTTCCCTCATCATACTCCCGCGAAGGGAGTAGCGGAATGGATCCGGAAATTGGAAAATGGAAATTCGAAAATGGAAACGCGAGAAAAGAAAATGCGAAAGTTCTGGCAAACGCCGGGGAGAACTTCCGCTTTCCATGCGGCCGCGGAGAAAAGTATGACTACTATTTGTTGGGTGATTCGCCGGTGACGATCGGCAAATTTGTGCGGTGGCTCCAATCTTCCCAGGAGCCGTCGTACATTTTCGCTTCATAGCCCAGCATTTTTGCGGTGAAATAAAGAACCGTGGCGCGCTGGCCGATATGGCAGTAACTCACCATCAAATTTCCCGGCTTCAATCCTGCCGCGCGAAATAATTCTTTGAGTGCGTCCGCACTTTTGAATTTATTGTTGTCCTGATCGACGGCATCGAGATAAACGAGATTCATCGCACCGGGGATATGCCCGCTGCGGGGATTTCCGTCGCTCTGCGAGCCGTTATAGAACTCGTGAGTGCGCGCATCAATGATGGTGACCGCTGGCTTATTGAGATGGGTGCTCACCCAATCCGTATCCGCGATGATTTCCTTGCGCGGGGCGGGCGTGATGGAACCTTTCGCGGGCTGCTTGACTTCAGTCGAAACGGGATGGTGAAAGGCCTGCCAAGCTACCAGACCGCCATTCAGAATCGAAGTGCGATCGCCGAGGCCGAGGTAGTCAAGCGTCCAGTAGACGCGCGTGGTCGGACTTACCCAATTTGTTCCGAAGTACAGAATATGTGGGAGCGATTTGAAACGCCGAGGCGCTCGAAAACGGAGACGAGCTGTTCGACGGGCGGGAGCTCCAGCATCAAGGTCACGCCATGATTGTGGGGAGTGGAGATGCTTTCATACTCGAGGAATTGGGCGCCGGGGATGTGGCCCTTGTCGTAGTCCTTTTTTTCGCCGATCTGGAGGAGCACGAGCGAGGGATCGTTAAGGTGGTCACCGAGCCAATCGACGATGACGAGCATGGGCTCCCGGGCGGCTGCGGGATTGGCCGTGGTTTTTTGCTGTGCGTTCGAATGCCTTCCCAAGAGAAGGACGAGAAGCAAAGCGACAAGCAAAGATCTTTTGATCGGAGTATTCATACGGTTTCCTTGAGGCGTGTGCCTCTTATGACGTAACACGATATAGCGTATGGCGCCATAGTGTCAAGCGCCGACGGACAACGGATGGAGGTCTTCTGCGTGAACTCCTGGGGCAAAGCAGATAGTATGCGTGACGATGAAAACACGCAAAGGCTTTCTCCTCCAAACTTGCGCTTTAATTTTGATGGCTGTTTTCTTCTGCAGGCCGAGCCTCGCTCAGAAGCCTACGAGTGCCGATTTGCTGGTGCTCCAGAACGTGACGGTGGTGGACGTTCGAACGGGGACGCTGCAACCCGAGCAGACTGTCGTTCTCGAGCGCGATCACATTTTGTCGGTGGGGCCGAGCAAGTCGACGAAGTATCCGCGGAATGCGGCGAGCGTGAATTGCCGCGGGCTGTTCCTGATTCCCGGGCTGTGGGACATGCACGTGCATTTAGTGTTCGGCGACTGGTTTCCGGATGCGAAGGATATTTCGTTGCCGCTCTTCGTTGCGAACGGCGTTACCGGCGTGCGGGACATGGGCAGTGAGTTGGACGTGGTGCTGGGGTGGCGCGATGAAATTGAAGCGGGGCGGCTGATCGGGCCGCGGATTCTTACTTCCGGGCCGATGCTGGATGGGCCGAAGCCGCGGTTTCCGAGTTCGGTGACGATCGCCACGCCAGAAGATGGGCGCCGAGCCGTTGCGAATTTGAAGCGGCAGGGAGCGGACTTCATCAAGCTGCAATCGCTGATTCCGCGGGAGGCGGTGTTTGCCATCGCGGAAGAGGCGAAGAAGCAGGAGATCGCGTTCGAAGGACACGTACCAGATGCGGTGCGGGCGAGCGAGATGTCCGATGCGGGGATGAAAAGCTTCGAGCACCTCATCGGGATTTTTGAAGGGAGTTCACCGGGCGAGGACGAGTTCCTGAAAGGGAACAAGACGGAAGGGAAGTTCCTTACGACTTATGATCCGGCGCGCGCCGCTTCGTTGGCGGCGATGCTGGCGAAGAACCAGACGTGGCAATGCCCGACGCTGGTGTGGGAGCGCGGCGGGAACCTGATCGACGTGAGCGATTTCAGCAAGGACGAGCGCGTGAAGTATGTGCCCGTAGCGTGGAAAAACAAAACGTGGAAGCGATTCACAGACGAAATCACCCAGGGCTACGGGACGGACGATCTCGCAACGCGCAAGAAATTTATCGAAAAGGAGCTGGAGGTCGTGGGGATGTTGCACAAAACCGGTGTGCCGTTTCTTGCGGGAACGGATACGCCCGCCGGTGTTCACATTTTCCCGGGTTACAGCCTGCACGAGGAATTGCAGCGATTCGTGGCCGCGGGATTTACGCCGCTCGAAGCACTGCAAACCGCGACGATCAATCCCGCGCGCTTTTTCAGAATGGAAGACCGGGCCGGAACGGTCGAAAAAGGAAAGTTTGCAGATCTGGTGCTCCTATCTGCCAACCCCCTCGAAGACATTGCCAACACGCAGAAGATCGCCGGAGTCATCGTGAATGGCCGGTACTTTCGCCGCGCCGACCTCGACAAGATGCTGGGCCGCGTGGAAATTGCGGCGCATCACTAGCGCCCTTGGTTATAGGGCAGCTGGTGTAACAGCAGTTGAGACAGTTTGATGTGGAAGTTGGAATAGTGGGTCATCCCTGACAGTGATGGATTGGTTCTGCCTATTACCGTACCTGTAACTTGTTTTGGGCCGTCAATTCACTGCGACATCGAACGTGCGAAAACGTTTCAAGAAGTCTGGATTGGCTGGGATGCGCAGGATCACGCCGCCAGGCTGCCAAAGATTTCACCTATTGCCTTGCGCGTATGGAATACCTTCAGCGCTATGGTAGGCAGCCGGGCAAGCGTTTCGCATTTTCCTGTCTAGCTACATTTACAGCAGGCCAACCGTTGGTTGATTAGCGGCGATCGTCGTCTGCTTCCGCAACACGGACCATTCCGCTGGCAAGCCAAGCGCCGCCACCGGTTCGGATGAGGAATGCGATATTGGGCTGGGTGGTGCAGGCTACGGGCAGAGGACCGAGGTTGCCCTTGAACCGCGCGTCGCCCTGGGCGCTGAGGGTGACGAGAGGCGTATCCACCAGTGTGGAGTTCACACCCGTGGTGTCACATACCAGAGTGCCCTTGACGCTCGAGACGCCACCCGGCGTTCCGATGGAATTTCCGGCCGCGAGCACCAGGCCATCGACGTGAAAGCGCAGGTCCCCAGTAGTCAGGTCCACTTCCGCGCTGCCATCCGTTGTATGCCATGGCGCGCCCCCTCCGGTAACTTTACCCGTGCCATTTCCGACTGTGTTTCCGGCCAAAATGATCCCGACGATGTGCCGCCACTCCAACTCGCTCTCCCCAAGACCGGAAACCGCTGGTGTTTTGGCATGCACGAGATTCACAGCACCGAGTACAAGGATACCAAGCAGTATGAGCCCAACCACTGGCAGTCCTTTTCTGAAAAAGCCACTATTCGTAAAACCTTTCATGTTCCGTTTCTCCTTTTTCTAATGAGTATTGAAAAGCTGGATATTGCTGTGCTTATTCCGCTGGCGTCCTTCGCATCGCTGCTCGTTGGTAATCAGAATGGGGTTAGGCAGAACTGGCGCTCTGTTAAAGCCCAATTAAATCACTGCAAAGCCTGCAAAACTGTGGCGGCCAACGCGCCAAAGCAAGGATTCGGATTTCAAGAACCATGCTCTTGACAAGAATGAGACTAAACTGCCCATTGTTTTATTCCTTCAACCATGCCGGTTACTTCGGCGCATCTCAGTGCACGAAATCCAGCGCGAAGTCGAGCTGACTATCGAAGATGGCGCTCTGTGGCGTGTCGTTGGTAGACTTTGCTGCACTCCGAGGTGCTGCTGAGATGAAACTGATTCGATTTGGCGAGGCTGGACGGGAAAAGCCCGGAGTGCTGCTCGAAGATGGGACGCGGGTGGATGTTTCTGGATTTGGGGCGGACTATGATGAGGCGTTTTTCGCAGGTGGCGGGATCGGCAAGCTGCGGAATTGGTTGACGGCGCAGGGCGGAGCGGCGCCGCGCGTGTCACCCGCCGTGCGATTGGGGGCGCCGATTT
>JBGPIX010000221.1:0-9068 GCA_041485085.1 Candidatus Acidiferrum sp. | reverse complement strand
TCGATGATGCGTCCGCCCTTGACCTTGCGATAGGGCGATTCGATGAAGCCATAGTCATTGATGCGGGCGAAGCAGCTCAGGGAGCTGATCAAACCGATGTTCGGGCCCTCCGGCGTTTCAATCGGGCAGATACGGCCGTAGTGCGTCGGGTGCACGTCGCGCACTTCGAATCCCGCGCGCTCGCGCGAGAGACCGCCAGGTCCAAGAGCCGAGAGACGCCGCTTGTGAGTGATTTCGCTGAGCGGGTTGGTCTGGTCCATGAACTGGCTAAGCTGCGACGATCCGAAGAACTCGCGGATCGCGGCCATAACCGGCTTGGCGTTCACCAGGTCGTGCGGCATGGCCGTCGACATTTCCTGGTACACGCTCATCTTTTCCTTGATGGCGCGTTCCATGCGGACAAGGCCGATGCGGAACTGGTTTTCAAGCAGCTCGCCCACCGCGCGAACGCGGCGGTTGCCGAGGTGGTCGATGTCGTCCACGACGCCGATGTTCTTGCGCAGCTTGAAGAGATACTTGATCGCCGAAACGAAATCCGGCGCATCCAGCGTGCGGTTGTCCAAGGGCGTATCCAGGCCCATCTTGATGTTGAACTTCAAGCGGCCCACGCGGCTGAAATCATATTTGCGCGGATCGAAGAACATGCCGCGGAAAAGATTCGTGGCCGTTTCCAGAGTCGGTGGATCGCCGGGACGCAGCTTGCGGTAGATTTCGATAAGCGCTTCCTTCGAAGAGCGAATCGAATCCTTGTCCAGCGTACGCGAGAGCACCAGGCCGATGTCGTCGCGCTCGGGGAAGAACACGTCGACTTCGGTGATGCCGCCTTCCGCAAACGCCTGCCACAGTTCGGCAGTCAGCGGCTTGTTGGCCTCCAGCAAAACCTCGCCGGTCTGGCGGTTGACGACGTCGGCGACGCTGTAAGCGCCCTCGAGGTCCGCCAACGCGGCGCGAATCTGCGAAATCTTCGCCTTGATCAGTTCCTTGAAGAGATTTTCGGTGATGCGCTTGTGCGCGCCGACAATCACTTCATCTGATTTCGGATTGCGAATTTCGTGGGCCAGTTTGCGATCCACGATTCCCGGCGAAACATTCCAGAAAAGGTCCTTGTCGCGCAGCGAAATGCGCTCAACCTGATAGAACGTGCGAAGAATGTCCTCGTTGGACTTCATTCCCAGCGCGCGCAGGAAAATCGATCCCAGGAACTTGCGCTTGCGGTCGATTCGAACGTAAAGAATATTCTTGGTGTCGTACTCGAATTCCACCCACGACCCGCGGTACGGAATAATCTTTCCAAGGAAGTAGCTGCGGTTGTTGGCGCTCTCGAAAAACACGCCCGGCGAGCGGTGCAACTGCGAAACGATCACGCGTTCCGTGCCGTTGATGATGAACGTGCCGTTCTCCGTCATCAGCGGAATGTCACCGTAGAAAACTTCCTGTTCCTTGATGTCGCGAATGGTCTTCGCGCCGCTATCGGGATCCTTGTCGTAAATGGTCAGACGAATGGTGACCTTGAGGGGCGCGGAGTACGTCATGCCGCGCTCCTGGCACTCATTCACGTCGTACTTCAATTGCATGGCGACCGGGTCGCCGCACTTGTTGCAGAAGGTCGGCGTGTTCTTGTTTAACGTGCCGCACTTGTGGCAAATGACGTCGCCGGTCTGATACGGATTCGTGACTACCGATGCGCCGCAATTGCGGCACGTCGCGCGCAGGTGGTGCAGACCCTTCAGGTTGCCGCACTTGCACTCCCAGTTGCCGATTGCGTAGTCCACGAATTCCAGCTGCGACATCTCGCGGAAGTCCCTGATCGGAAACACGGAAGTAAACACCGACTGAAGTCCGCCGTCATCGCGCTCGCTCGGCAGAAGATCCATCTGCAGAAAGCGCTGATACGACTTCATCTGGACTTCAATCAGGTTGGGAATCTGGATCGAGCCCTGGATTTTCGCGAAATCCAGACGCTGGCGTTCCCGGACGTGATGATTGCTAGTCGGCATGCGTGATCTACCTCATCCCTTTTGGGCAAAAAACGGAGAAACGGAGAAAGGACACATCACCGCTGCGCGAGACGACCTGCCCGGGATCGTTGCACACACGGCTGCGGGGGGCCCGAAAAGGGCCCGTGGTTCTGTAACAAATACCGGCCTCAACTTGCGTACGCGAATTCCTTTGACGCGGTCCGCCGCTTCCTGCGCCGCGCCGCCGCCCAAAAACCGTACCGCAAACAATTCCGTACGGCCCCGGTCGAACCGGAGCCCAAAAACTACTTGATCTCGACCTTGGCGCCGGCCTCTTCGAACTTCTTCTTGATCGTCGCGGCCTCGTCCTTGTTGACGCCTTCCTTGACGGTCTTCGGAGCGCCGTCAACCAGATCCTTGGCTTCTTTCAAGCCCAGGCTGGTGACTTCGCGGACCGCTTTAATGACGTTGATCTTGTTGCCGCCAACGTCGGTGAGCACGACGGTGAATTCCGTCTTCTCTTCCGCCGGTGCCGCGCCGCCCGCTGCCGCCCCGCCGCCCGCCGCCACAACTGTGGCCGCCGCTGCGGAGACGCCGAAGGCTTCTTCCATCTTCTTCACGAGGTCGGACGCTTCCAGCAGCGTCAGCCCCTTGATTTCTTCCAGGATCGTTTCGACTTTCGACATGACTTTATTCTTCTCCTCTCAATTTCAAGAAATTGAACTTACTGGGCCACTTCGGGAGCTGGTGCTGCACTGCCCCCGCCGGACCCAAACTTGTTTGCCTTGATGGCTTCGCTGACGGTCACCGCCAGATTGCGCGGCAACGCGTTCAGCGTCATGGCGATGCGCTGCGCCGGAGCGTTCAGCAGGAACATGATCTTGCTGAGCAACTCTTCCTTCGACGGCAGATTCGCAAGCTGCTGAATCTCCTTGATCGAAATGACGCGCCCTTCGACCACTCCGGACTTGAACTGAAACGCCGGGACGTCCTTGGCAACCTTGGTGAGCGCCTTGGCCAGCGCGACCGGGTCGGCCATGGTGTAGGCAATCGAATTCGTTCCGCTCAGATTCTTGAGCAGGTTCTCGGCGGGTGTTCCCGCGCCGGCCCGCTCAGCGAGCGTGTTCTTCACAACCTTGTACTTGCCGCCCGCGGCCTGCACGGCGCGGCGGAGTTTGGTGTCGTCTTCGACGGTTATGCCTTGAAACGTCGAAAGAATGACCGTCGATACTTTCGCAAGCTCGGTCTTGAGCTTGTCCAGGTCTTGCTGTTTTTCGTTGCGATTCTTCATAATTTCGCTCCGGTGGCTTCGTCCGCTGGACTACGCGGCGGCAGCCATCGCTTCCACTTCGGCCAGGTCAATCGTGATGCCCGGACCCATGGTCGAGGTCAGTGTAATTTTCTTCAAGTACTTGCCCTTGGCCGCTGCAGGCTTGGCCTTCAGCACCGCTTCGATCACGGCGTGAGCGTTTTCGGCCAGCTTCGCGCCGTCAAACTGAATCTTGCCGATCGGGCAGTGCACAATCCCAGCCTTGTCGACTCGGAATTCCACTTTACCGGCCTTCACTTCCTTGATCGCCTTGGCAACTTCAAAAGTGACCGTGCCGGTCTTCGGGTTGGGCATCAATCCGCGAGGGCCGAGCACTTTACCCAGCTTGCCGGCGGAGCGCATCATGTCTGGCGTGGCGATCACCGCGTCGTAATCCGTCCACCCTTCCATGATTTTCTGCACGATTTCGTCGCCGCCGACGAAATCCGCGCCCGCTTCCTGCGCTTCGCGAACTTTGTCACCGCCCGCAATCACCAGCACGCGAACCGCTTTGCCGAGTCCATTGGGCAAACCCACTGTGCCGCGGACCACCTGGTCGGAATGCTTGGGGTCCACGCCCAAATTGATTGCCAGCTCAACGGTTTCGTTGAACTTCGTGTGATGCGTTTTCTTCAATAGCTCAGCCGCTTCGCCGAGCTTGTACGGACGCGCTTCCACCAGCTTGCGCGCCTTCTCCACGTTTTTTCCTGACTTCTTCATCGCTGCTACCTCTTCGACCTCGGAGCGCCTGAACTTCTAGGCTTCCACGACTTCCAGACCCATGTTGCGCGCCGTACCCATCACGGTGCGCACCGCGGAGTCCAGATTGGTGGTGTTGAGATCGACAAGCTTGATCTTCGCAATTTCTTCCACTTGCTTCTTCGTCACTTTGCCGACTTTGTTGCGGTTCGGCTCGGCGGAGCCCTTCGCGATGTTTGCCGCGCGCTTCAGCAGCACCGACGCCGGCGGCGTCTTCAAAATAAATGTGAATGTGCGGTCGGTGTAGACCGTCACCAGCACCGGGAAAATCATCCCATCCGCTTCTTTCGCCGTCTTGGCGTTGAACTGCTTGCAAAAATCCATGATGTTCAAGCCGTGCGGGCCGAGCGCCGTTCCGACTGGCGGCGCCGGAGTCGCCTTGCCCGCGGGCAACTGCAACTTGATGGTGGTCTGAATCTTCTTAGCCATGTTCCTGCCTCAATCTCTTCTCTAATTCGCGCGATGCGCGGCTTATCCCAACTTCTCGACGCTTGCGAAATCCAATTCCACCGGCGTCGACCGTCCAAAAATCGTCACCGAAACCTTCAGCCGGCTGTGATCGTTGTCGATCTCTTCCACGTTGCCGTTGAAGTTCGCAAATGGCCCATCCACGATCCGCACCTGCTCGTTGCGCTCGAAGACCACCTTCGGCTTCGGCCGGTCCTGCGGCGTGTGCACGCGGTTAATGATGCCGTCGACTTCCGCTTCGGTCAGCGGCGACGGCGACGTCGCCGACCCCACAAAGCCCGTGACGCGCGGCGTGGAACGCACCGTGTGCCAGGTGTTTTCGTCCAGATCCATTTCCACCAACACGTAGCCGGGGTAGGACATGCGATTCGAAACCACCTTTTTGCCGCCGCGCACTTCGACCACTTCCTCCATGGGGATCAGCACTCGGCCGATCTTGTCCTGCAGGCTGAACGCGGCCACGCGGCTCTCCAGGCTTTCTTTGACTTTCTTCTCAAAGCCCGAGTACGTATGAATGATGTACCACTGCATTCCCATCGATCTCTGGTCCCCTCTAGACGCCAAAGCGCTTGAAGACATACGCCACGCCCATCTGCACCAGCTTGTCCACTACCGCCAGAAACACTCCAAAGAATGCCACTGTGGCAATGACCACCCAAGTGGTCGCGATCACGTCCTCGCGGCTCGGCCAAGTGACCTGTTTCATCTCCACGCGAACGTCGTGCAGAAATTCACGCGTATTGGCGACAGTCCCGGTAACCTTTTTCGTCAGCTCAGAGCCTGTTCCGCCCTGAGATTCATCGCTGCCCATTTTCACCGCCCGCGTGGCCATAAATCCTCATTCAAGTGCACTCTCTGTGCGCTTCCCAGACTCTGGCAGGGGAGGAGGGACTCGAACCCCCATACCCGGTTTTGGAGACCGGAGTCCTAGCCGTTGGACGACTCCCCTAAATTCAAAACCGGTCTGCCCTTTGCTCCTGCGAAACGCGCTTCACGAAAACGAAAATTTACTTCACTTCTTTGTGCGCCGTTTGCTTCCGGCACGTGTTGCAGAACTTCTTCGTTTCCAGCCGCTCGGTGTGCTTCTTTTTGTTTTTCGACGTTGTGTAGTTGCGGTTCTTACAGTCTCCGCACTGCAACGTAATGATTTCGCGCATCGCTTAATCCTTTCGCGCTCTGCGCGCTATTCGATGATTTCCGTTACTGCGCCTGCACCGACGGTGTGGCCGCCTTCGCGAATCGCGAACCGCAAGCCCTTCTCCAACGCCACCGGCGTAATCAGCGTCACTTCGCAGCTCACGTTGTCGCCCGGCATCACCATCTCCACCCCGGTCGGCAGCTTCATATCCCCCGTCACGTCCGTGGTGCGGAAATAAAACTGCGGCCGGTATCCAGAGAAAAACGGCGTGTGCCGCCCGCCTTCTTCCTTCGTCAACACGTACGCTTCCGCCTTGAACTTCGTGTGCGGCGTGATCGAACCTGGCTTGCAAACCACTTGCCCGCGCTCCACGTCTTCTTTTTCCGTGCCGCGCAAGAGCAATCCGACGTTGTCGCCGGCGAGCCCTTCGTCCAAAAGCTTCTTGAACATTTCCACGCCCGTCACAACTTTCTTCTGCGTCGCGCGGAAGCCCACGATTTCGACTTCTTCGCCGACCTTTACCTTGCCGCGTTCGATTCGGCCAGTAACCACCGTGCCGCGACCGGAAATCGAAAAAATATCTTCGATCGGCATGGCAAACGGCTTGTCAATATCCCGCACCGGCTGCGGCACGTTCTTGTCCACCGCATCCATCAAATCATCAATGGTCTTTTCCCACTTCGCGTCGCCGTTCAGCGCTTGCAGCGCCGATCCCTTTACGACCGCAATCGTATCGCCCGGATACTGGTAGCTCTTGAGCAGTTCGCGAACTTCCAGTTCGACCAACTCCAGCAACTCGGCGTCTTCTACCATGTCGCACTTGTTCAAAAACACCACAATCGCCGGAACGCCAACTTGCCGCGCCAGTAGAATGTGCTCGCGCGTTTGCGGCATCGGTCCATCCGTCGCCGCCACCACCAGGATCGCGCCATCCATCTGCGCGGCTCCGGTGATCATGTTCTTGATGTAATCCGCATGCCCCGGGCAATCCATGTGCGCGTAGTGCCGGTTCGCCGTTTCGTACTCCACGTGCGAAACCGCAATCGTAATACCGCGCTCGCGCTCTTCCGGCGCGTTATCAATCGAATCAAACGCCCGGAACTGCACCTTCGGGTTGTGCTTCGAAAGCACTTTCGTAATCGCCGCCGTCAACGTCGTCTTGCCATGGTCGATGTGACCAATGGTTCCGATGTTCACATGCGGCTTGTTGCGCTCGAATTTCTCCTTCGCCATTCCCTCTGCTCCTCAAATCAAAATTCACTCAAACCCAGACAAAGCTCGCCGATTACTTCTCGCCCCGATGCTTCTTGATGACTTCTTCCGCCAACGCCGCGGGCAACTCCGCATAGTGCGAAAAGTGCATTGTAAACGTCGCGCGGCCCTGCGAGCGGCTGCGCAAATCCGTGGCGTAACCAAACATCTGCGCCAGCGGTACTTCCACACGGATCACGTTGCTCCCGGCGCGGTTTTCCGTGCCTTGAATCGCGGAACGCCGGGCATTCAAATCGCCGAACACCGCGGCCATATATTCTTCCGGAACAACTACTTCCACCTTCATGATCGGCTCAAGCAGGACTGCCTTGGCCCTCGCGCACGCTTCCTTGTACGCCATGGACCCGGCGATTTTGAACGCCATTTCGTTGCTGTCCACGTCGTGATAGCTGCCATCGATGAGCACCACGGCAACGTCCACGGTGGGAAAACCAGCCAGGATGCCGTTGTCGAGCGCTTCGCGGATTCCCGCTTCGATCGGCGCAATGAATTCGCGGGGAATCGCTCCGCCCGCAATCTTGTCGATGAAGAGAAACCGGTGTTCCTTGTCAAATTTCCATTTCCCGGCCGAACCGCCACCCACCACTTGCTTCGCCAGCGCGTCGAGATCGTCCGTAGACATCTCTTTCATGTTCTCGTGGCTGGAGCTCGGAATCGGGTGCAACTCGATCTTGCAATGACCGTATTGGCCCTTGCCGCCGGTCTGCTTGATGTATTTGCCTTCCGCGATGGCCTTCTTGCGAATGGTTTCGCGGTACGCCACCTGCGGACGGCCGACATTCGCCTGCACGTTATATTCGCGCAGCATGCGGTCCACGATGATTTCCAGGTGCAACTCGCCCATGCCGGAAATCAGCGTCTGCCCGGTATCCGGCTCGGTCGAAACTCGGAACGTCGGATCTTCCTGCGCCAGCCGCTGCATGGCCACGCCCAGTTTGTCCTGGTCCGCTTTGGTCTTAGGTTCGATGGCTACGGAAATCACCGGCGCCGGAAAATCAATATTTTCGAGGATGATCTGCTTTTCTTCGTCGCACAGCGTGTCGCCGGTATTCACGCTCTTCAAACCCACACAGGCGCAAATATCGCCAGCGTAAATGGTATCGATTTCTTCGCGCTTGTTGGCATGCATCTGCAGCAGGCGGCTGATGCGTTCGCGCGAACCTTTGCCGGAGTTCATCACATAACTTCCGGATTTCAGCACGCCGGAATACACGCGGATATAGGTAACGTGTCCAACGAACGGGTCGGACATGATCTTGAACGCCAGCGCGGCAAACGGCTGATCATCGGCCGCGCGGCGCAGAATGGCTTCGTCCGTCGAAGGATCCGTGCCCTCCACCGGTGGCACGTCAATCGGCGACGGCAGATAATCCACGACCGCGTCCAGTAGCGGCTGAATGCCCTTGTTCTTGAACGCCGAACCCGCCAGCACCGGCACGATCTTCAGCGCCAGCGTCGATTTACGGATGGACTTGCGCATCTCATCGAGCGTGAGCGGCACGCCGTTCAGATATTTGTCAATAAGCTCATCGTCGTGCTCTGCGATGTATTCCAGGACTTTATTGCGGTGATCGTCGTAGAACTTCTTGTCGATCGCGGAGCCCTTCAGCGCCGCCGCCACATCCGGCCGCGAATCCACAAAGGCCTTGTCCCAGAGTTTCGCGACTTCAAAGATCTCGAATTTCGCGCCTAGCGTCTCTTCCAGCCAAACGATTACATTTTCCTCGAGAAAATTGATAATCCCGATGAAATTATCTTCGCGGCCGAGGGGGAATTGCAGTGGTACGGGGTGGGCTCCGAGGCGCTGCCGGATGGTGCGAATGACGTGATCGAAATCCGCGCCCATGCGGTCCATCTTGTTCACAAAACAGATGCGCGGAACGCGATATTTGTCCGCCTGGCGCCACACCGTTTCCGATTGCGGCTGCACGCCGGCGACCGAGTCAAAAACGCAAACCGCGCCGTCTAGTACGCGCAGCGAGCGCTCCACTTCCACCGTAAAGTCCACATGGCCCGGTGTATCAATAATGTTGACGCGATATTTCTTGCCGAAACGGTCCCAGGCCGCTGTCGTCGCCGCGCTCGTAATCGTAATCCCGCGCTCGCGCTCCTGCTCCATCCAGTCCATGGTGGCCGTGCCTTCATCCACCGAACCGATCTTGTA
>JBGPIX010000220.1:0-9107 GCA_041485085.1 Candidatus Acidiferrum sp. | reverse complement strand
GCCTCACGCGCTCCACCTCGCAGATCGAAAGCGGCGTGCCACCTTCGCGGGTCGAGCTCATGTCCCGGCTGACCGGAGCATGCATCGAGGTGAGGATTAGGTTGTGATGGGCGAGCGCGCCAGCCATCGCTTGCATTTCCGCTTTTGAGGTGTAATCGAAATGCCCGCGAGAGCAGAAGATTTCGACGCCTTGGAATCCTGCCCCGGCGATTTGCCCGAGAAGTTCCGGCGTCAACTTCCGCGATACGAACAGGTACGTCGAGAGCAGTCTTTGCATAGTCCCGTCGAAAAGTTCTCTTTCTCTAGTATCCCACGGCGGCGCCGTCGTGGCGCGGATCGGCTGCGCCCAAGCGGTCTCCAGTCGCCGGGTCGATGGCGATGGCGTTGACGATGCCCATGTGTCCGACGCGATAGGTAGCGTGGCCGCGCGCGTTCAATGCGCCCTCAAGGCTGTCAGGAAAAGCGCGCTCCATCAATATACGATCGGGAAGCCACTGATGATGAAAACGAGGCGCGTTGATGGCCGCCTGCGGTTCCATGCCGAGGCGCATCCAGTTCAGAATACTCAGGAGTGTCGCGGAAATAATTGTAGGGCCGCCCGGCGAGCCGGTCACGAAACTGAGTTTGCCATCGCGGAGAAGCATTGTGGGTGTCATCGAACTGAGCGGACGGTGGCCTGGCGCGATGGCGTTGGCCTCGGATTGCATCAGTCCGTATAAGGCGTTGGGCACGCCGGGCTGCGTGGTGAAATCATCCATCTCGTCATTCAGGAGAAAGCCAGCGGAAGAAGTGGCGTGCGAACCGTAGCTGTCGTTGAGTGTGTACGTACTGGCGACGGCGTTGCCGGCGGCATCCACGACGGAAAAATGAGTGGTGTGCGGGCCTTCGCCAAGGCTCACGAGTGTTTCCGGTGAATTCGAATTGCTCGCGGCGACGCCGCAGGTGTGGGGATTCCCTGCCTTGATGACTTTACTGGAAGACGCATGCTGCGAGTCGACAGTTGCGAAGACTTCCTTGGCGTAACAAGGATCCGTGAGGCCGGCGACAGGAACGTTCGAATAATCCGGATCCGCGAGATAGGCGGCGCGGTCCGCAAAAACGCGGCGCATCACTTCAGCGACCATGTGAACGCTATCGGCGTCGTCCCAGCCTTTGAGCGGAACGCTCTGCAGCATATTCAGCGCTTCAATGACGGCGACACCTCCAGAGCTGGGCGGAGGAGAAGTGAGGACTTCCCATGAATGGCCATTGCTCTCGTACTTCGCACGCAAAACTTCGCGGACTTTCGGCTGGTACTTGGCGAGATCGTCGAGCGTGATGAGACCTCCCTGTCGCGCCATGTCATTCACAAGTTCGTGAGCGGTTTCGCCCCCATAGAACTCGGCTGCGCCGTTCTTGGCGATGCGCTTGAGTGTCGCGGCTAGTTCCGGCTGACGAAGCGTATCCCCAGGTTGAAACATTTTGCCGTCATTCAAGAAAATCCGGCGGCTGACGGCGAAACGCTGTAGACCGGACCGCTCTTCTTCGAATTCATGGGCTAGTCTTTTGGTGATGGGAAACCCATTTTCCGCGAGGCGGATCGCCGGAGCCATGACGTCGACGAGCTTCATCGAGCCATAGGTTTTCAGAGCGAGGGCAAGGCCGGCGACGGTTCCGGGGACAGCGACGGATTTGTAGCCGAGGACGGAAGCTTCTTCGTCAAGCTTGCCGTCCTTTCCGATGTACATATCCCGAGTGGCTTTACCAGGCGCCACCTCGCGGTAATCGAGGAAAGTGGTCTTGCCATTGGCCAGACGAATCAGCATGAAACCGCCACCGCCAATGTTGCCCGCAGCGGGTTCGACGACAGCGAGCGCGAAAGCTACGGCGACCCCAGCGTCGACGGCGTTGCCGCCGCGTTTAAGGATTTCTACTCCCGCTTCCGACCCAAGTTCTTCGTCGGTAGCGATCATGCCATGGCTGGCGCGAACAGCCTGAGCGGGCCAGCCCTGGGCGTCGCGAGGCCGGTCGCGGAATTCGGCAACAGCTTGGCCGTGCACCAGCGGCGGCAAACTAAAAAGGAAAACGCACAGAAAGAACTTATTTCGCATTCTCATGGCAGTTCAAAGACACTAAGGGATTCACCGAAAAGCGTCAAGGCGCAGCGGGGAGCAAAACAGCAGGATGAAGAGGCGAAGGCTGGCAAAGAAACGGCTTGAATAAGGCGAGCCCGGGGAAAAGAACCCCGGGCTCGCACTTCTCGTTTGTCTCTCTTGCGTTTGAAGATCAGGCCGTTGCGGATTTCGCCAGTGTGGTCGCCGGAGCGGAAGCCTGCGAGGTTACCGTGGCCGGCTGTGGAGCGGTTAACTGCAACGACTGTCCCGCCGGGTTTGCGAGCGTGAGGTTTACTTCCTCGACCTGGAGATTGAATGCAGAAAGCTGGACGTTCGAATTACTCCCTTGCGCACCGGCGCCTGTCTGGGAGATGGATTCCTGAACACCGGAGAACTTAATGACCAACTCTTGGATTTGAAAGCCGCCGGCTCCATTTGTTTGCGAAGGATTCGCAGTTGTTGCTCCCGGAGCGGTGGCTCTAGCCCCTGATTGGGACACGTTTGCCTGAGCCAGAGCTTCGAGTTGATAGACCAGACTTGTAAAGGCAAGCGGATTGAAGACTTGGATCAATCTGGCGATCCGATTGATCTGAGCCAGTTGAGAGTCATTGAGCCCCAAGGCAGAGAGGGCGCTATCGAGAGCAAGCAACTGGTTTTGCGTGGAGTTAAGCGAAGTGGCGGTGTTAGTTGCAGCCGGAAGATTTGCGACCGCGGGAGTTGCGGCCGACGCGATCGCAGCCGGAGCGGCATTAGCCGTGGGCTTCGCAGGAGCAGGGGTCGCCGGGCCATTCTCTGGAGTTGCCGCCGGATTAGCGAGGGGATTCGACTGCGGCTGAAGCGTTTGGGCAAACAAGAAATCGGCCGCGGCCGAGAAGATACTGATCTGCCTGACCTGGAATAATCCGGCATCCTGCTGGGTCGCAGTGGACGGAGTGAATTGATCTCCGGCTTTGGCCTCGGAGTCGATGCGGGCTGTCTGCTTCGATTGCTTTAAAGTGGAACTGGTATCCACGGACTGCCCCGAAGAGTTGTTGAGTAGCCGTTCGGCCAGATTGATGATTGCGGTTAATGACATATTCCCCCCTCAAAGGCTCGAGAGTTGCGCAGAGTGTCCCCCAGCGTATGGAAGAGGAGAGGTGCAGCCCGTGCCGCGATCCGCCATTGCGTGCGTGGACTAGTTCAGTGGAAGAATCGGCAAAACGGACGAATACTTTAGGTGAAAAATGAGGAAAGGAGTGTTCGTTAGGATTCGCTAAGAAACTCGACGTCCGGAGGGCCTGGAAGAAGGCCAGCCTTGGTGCCGCGCTCGATCAACTCCTTCACGGCCTGCCTGCCTTTTTCGCCGTAGCCGAGCGTCCATTTGTTCACATACATGCCGACAAACTTGTCGGCCAGCTCGGTATCCATATCGCGGGCAAATTGCATGGCGTAGTTCAGGGCTTCTTCGCGGTGATCGAGGCCGTAGGAAACGCTATCGCGGATCGTCTTGGATATTTGCCGACCGAGTTGCGCCCCGAGTGCGCGGCGAACAGCGTTCCCGCCGAGCGGGAGCGGCAAGCCGGTCTGTTCCTGCCACCAGATCCCCAGATCGATTACGCGGTGCAAACCCATCTGGGGGAAGAAAAGCTGCCCTTCGTGAATGAGAAGGCCAGCTTCGACCACCTCCTTCTGAACGGCGTCGATGATTTTGTCGAAGGGCATCACGACCGGTTCAAAATTCGGCTCGTAAAGTTTGAGCGTTAGATAGGCAGAGGTCTTCAACCCGGGCACGGCGATGCGCTTGCCCGCTAGCTCATTGGGCTTAAGAGATTTGGTGGAAACGACGATCGGGCCATAGCCTTCGCCAAAACTGGCGCCACAATCGAGCAGGATATATTTGTCACGGAGAGCGGGGTAGGCGGCAAAGCTGATGGCGGTAACGTCGTACGTTTCCGTGAGCGCGGCTTCGTTCAGTGACTGGATGTCCGAGAGGATGTGGGTGTACTTATAACCTGGCGTGGCTAGCTTGTGAGTGGCCAGAGCATAAAACATGAAGGCATCATCGGAATCCGGGGAATGCGCCAGCTTGATCTCAACCGGTTCTTTCTCGGTCTTCGAGGCTGTTTGTTGGCCGGGCATGGGCTTGTCCGTTTCCTTTTCCGCTGCGACCCCGGCGAAGCCGGGCTAAATAAGAAGCGAGTGTCTCGTCCTAGCCTTGGTTCTTCCCAGAGAGACTTTCCCGCCGAGGAAGGGTCTTTCGGAGAGGAACGGAAGAAAACGTGCGCGTCGCAGGGGCTTGCGTGGCGCTAGGCCGGGCGATTTCTTGCAACAGAAAGCCTAGCATATCGGCGTCTGGCGAACAATTACAAGGGACTCGAATCCTATCATCGAGAAAGAAAGCCCGTGGTCTATAAACTGCAGCGAGCACAATATGACGAGTGGAGCACCCTCCGCTCACGCCTTACCACACGCACCAAGGTGCTCCACCCATTGTGCGGTCCCGGGGCGCCGCTATCTGGGCGGACAGAGATCCGCCCAGCATCCAATTTACCGGGTCACGGTGGCCACTCGGACCCCGCGCTGTTGGATTGGAACAAACTCTCGCACATCGTAGCCGGTGTAAATTTGGCGAGGACGCGCGATCTTCTGCTCGGGATCCTGGAGCATCTCCTGCCACTGCGCGAGCCATCCTACCGTTCGCGGAATGGCGAAGAGCACGGTGAACATCTCTGGCTTGAATCCCAGAGCTTGATAAATAATCCCGGAATAGAAATCCACATTGGGATAGAGCTTCCGCTTGATGAAATACTCGTCCTCGAGCGCAATTTTCTCCAGCTCAAGAGCAATGTCGAGTTTTGGGTTCCGGCCGGTGGCCACGAACACTTGATCCGCCGCCCACTTGATGATGCGAGCGCGAGGATCATAATTCTTATAGATGCGATGTCCGAAGCCCATGAGCTTCCCGTGGCCTGCTTTGATTTTGTCGACGTAGCCGCGAACATTTTCCTTCGAGCCGATTTCGTCCAGCATTTTGAGAACTTCCTCATTGGCGCCGCCATGCAGCGGCCCTGAGAGAGCGGCAGCAGCGGCGGCGATGCAAACGAATGGATCCGCTTGCGAACTGCCCACGGCGCGCATGACGTTGGCGCTGCAATTCTGTTCGTGATCGGCGTGCAGGATGAAGAGAATGTCCAGCGCGCGCGCCAGAACGGGATTTGCGCGGTACTTCGGTTCGACCATTTTCCAGAGCATGTTCATGAAGTTTTCGGTGTAGCTGAGATCGTCATCGGGATAGATGTAGGGATAGCCGAGGCTGTGCCGGTACGTGTAGGCCGCGATGGTCGGAACCTTTCCAATCAGCCGATGGATTTGGAGTTTGCGCACTTCGGGGTCATGCACGTTTTTGGCATCGGGATAGACGGTCGAGAGTGCCGCGACTGTGCTGATAAACATGCCCATGGGGTGGGCATCGTGATTGAAACCTTCCAGAAGGCTCTTGGTTTTTTCGTGCAACATGGTGTGACGAGTGATGGCGGCGACGAAGTTCTTCAATTGCAACTCCGTTGGAAGTTCGCCGTTGAGAATCAAATAGGCCACTTCCAGAAAGGTGCACTTTTCGGCGAGCTGCTCGATGGGGTATCCGCGATATCGCAGGATGCCCTTGTCGCCATCGATGAAGGTGATCGCGCTTTGGCACGACGCCGTGTTCAAGAATGCCGGGTCGTAGCTCATGAGCCCGAAATCGTCGGGGCCGCTCTTTATCCGCCGCAAATCGGAGGCACGAATGGCGCCCTTCTCAATGGGTATGTCGTACGGAGCATTTGTGCGCTTATCAAGAACACTTAGGACTTCTTTTTCCATGGGATTTCCTCCATTTCAAACTGCTCCTCGAGCGCAAATTTTTGAAAGGTGCGAGCCTGGCGCAGGAGAGGAGCGCAATTCTCCGCGGGAGCAAGGCGTGGGAAACTCTGGGGACCATCTGCACAAAGACTTCCAAGGAAACAGTCTCCGTGACGATGGCGAAACCGAGAGCCTAAAAGGAGATTTACGTGTAGGACGCTACCCATACCTTTCCCTTTGAGTCACATCTGGATTGATCGGCCAGCTTCATAACCTTAGCCATACCGAATACCTATCTCAGGAGTACAAACTCTTTCAGTGACGGCGGTCATACCAAGCTGTGACGGTCATGCGTTCAGCAGGGATAAATGGCGAGGCGTGAGCTAAATCCGGCTAGCGAGACTACAGCGAGGACACCATGCGGGCGATGGCGTCGTCGAAGGAAGCAGTGCCGTCGAGGTAAGGTTGCCAGAATTTCTGCAGTAACTTGTAATAGTCGTTCCAGCCGCGCTGATACAGGCCTTCGCGCAAGGCGTAGGGGGTGTAACTGCCGCCGGGCACGCTGCCGCCCTGATCGGCAGCGGTCGCGCCTGAGGAGCCAAGCACTGGGCGGATGACTTCACCGGTGGTGTAGAAAACCAGAGCCTGCCAGAGATCGCGAGGGATAGCCTTGTCGCGCTGGTGGCACTCGCGAATGATAGCGGCCTGCACCGGCTCGGCGATGCCGTGGGAACCTTCGTGGAAAAGAACTTCGAGGGCCGCTGCGCCCTGATTGCGGGAGTCCAGGCTGGAGATGGTGACTCGCAAGGGGTCGGCAGTGGTGTACGCGCCGGTCCTGTCGGCATAGCCCGTGAGGTCGACACGGATTTTTGCGCGCGGCCAGCGTGTCTGGTAAATATCTGCAAGCCGTTCCGATAGGCCCACTCCCTGTTCGCGCACCAGCGGAGCGACGCGCATGATCCACCGGCGGTTGGCGCGATCGTGCTCCGGCCAGAGATGCGAGCGGTAGACGGGTGCCGCGGCTTCCAGGATCTGCGTCAGCTTTGTAGGCAAACCTGCATCGCAGAATCTTCGCTTCCTTCCGGAAAGTTCATCGCAATCCTCGAAATCGCCAAGCTGGTCTTTCAATTGAGTTAGCTCCGTGGAAAAAAGCAGGTCCTTGGCGGCGTAATTCGCGGCATAGAAAGCGACGGCATCGTCCCAGGTGTGTTTTTCCGCGGACGTGAGAGTAAGTTTCACCTCGGGCGTGGTGTTCTGAGCTGATCCGGAGGTCTTGCCACTTTTGTCTTGCTGCGCGGCGGCGGATCGCAATCTTGCTTCGTGATAGAGCGTGTGATGAAGATTGATCCAGAAGCCGCTGTGAAGTTCGAAGACGGGAAGAGACCCCGTAGTGAAATTGTTCTGCGTCTGGCCTGTTGCCCGGCCTGGAGTGAAAAGAGAAAGTGCAATCAGAAGGAGAAACAATCGCGATGGCGCTCGATGCGGCATTGTGAGTCGCACGATAGTAGCGCCAAGTCTTGCCGGGCACAAATCCTGGCCAGCAAAGAATGGAACTCCCGATTCGAAGATATTCGCGCTATCATTCCCGCGCGAAGTGTTCACCTGCGAGGGTTCATGAAAAGAATGTTTCGATTGATCGGATTTCTTTCCATCTTGAGTTTGCCGGGAGCCCTGGCGGCACAACAACCGCCATCACTGCCGGCCCTCAAACAGGAAGCCGCTTCAGAGGTAGACAAGCTCCAACCACTCACGCAACAGATGGTCGACGAAATCTTCAGTTTCAGCGAACTCGGTTTTCAGGAGGTGGAGACTTCGCGCTACGTGACAGGAATCCTGGAGAAAAACGGTTTTCAAGTGGAACGAGGTGTCGCGGGTATTCCGACGGCCTGGGCGGCGACTTATGGCAGCGGCAAACCGGTGATTGCCTTCATCACCGATGTGGATTGCATCCCGCGCGCCTCGCAAAAGCCGGGAGTGGCATACCACGCTCCGATCATCGAAGGGGCGCCCGGGCACGGCGAGGGGCACAACTCCGGGATGGCTGTAAACGTCACCGCGGCGCTGGTCCTGAAAAAACTCATGGACAAAAATCATCTGGCTGGCACGATCCGGCTGTTTCCCGGAGTTGCCGAGGAGATTCTTGGAACGAAAGCATTCTATGTCCGCGCCGGTTTGTTCAAGGACACCGACATAGTTCTCGGGGCTCACGTGAGCCATCAATTCGCTACAACTTACGCCACTGGTGAAGGCATCTGGAGTGGGCTGGTCTCCGTTCAGTATTTTTTCCACGGCAAGTCAGCTCACGCGGCAGCCAAGCCGTGGGAAGGACGCAGCGCTCTCGACGCCGTTTCACTGATGAACGCCGGATGGGAATTCCGCCGCGAGCATCTGCGACTGCAACAACGATCGCATTACATCGTTCTTAACGGTGGCGATCAACCGAACGTCGTCCCGTCCGAAGCTGCCGTCTGGTATTACTTCCGAGAGCTTGATTATCCTCACATCAAAGAGCTCTACGAACTCGGGAATACGATGGCGCAAGCCGCGACCATGATGACCGGCACGACGGTGGATCACAAGCTGGTGGGTTCAGCTTGGCCGCCGTTTTTCAACAAAGTGATTGCCGAAACGCAGCAGAAGAATATTGAAGCCGTCGGCATGCCGAAGTGGAGCGATGCCGACCAGACTCTCGCCAAGGCACTGCAAAAGGAAATCGGGGCAAAAGTGGAAGGCATGAAGGAAAAGGTGGAGCCGCTTGCCGAACCCGCCAAAAATCCGGCCGGTGGAGGATCGGACGACGTTGGCGACATCTCCTGGAACGTCCCCATGGTGTATCTCATGTATCCGGCGAACATTCCGAATCTACCGGGTCACAGCTGGGCCAATGGGGTGGCGATGGCCACGCCGATCGCCCATAAAGGCTCAACGGCGGGCGCGAAAGTGCAGGCCATGACCGCGCTCGATTTTCTTTTGCAACCGGAGCTAGTGAAGCAAGCGTGGAATTATTTTCACGATGTCCAGACGAAGGAAATTCACTACGAGCCTTTTCTTGCACCGGACGACAAGCCTGCAATCGAAATGAACAAGGAAAAAATGGAAAAGTTTGCGCCGGAACTGAAGAAGTTTTATTACGATCCCGCGCGCTATAAGACTTATCTGGAACAGCTTGGCATTCAGTACCCGACGACAAAAGCG
>JBGPIX010000219.1:0-9151 GCA_041485085.1 Candidatus Acidiferrum sp. | reverse complement strand
CGGAGTGATGATGCCGGCTCGCTCTCGCGCTCGTAAATCCCAGGGCGAGCAGTGCCGACAACGAAATCAGAAAGAAGAAGCTGCGTCGAGGCATGGGGTCCTCCCTGCAGCTATAGACGACAGAGGAGCCCTTTGGTCACGCGCCATCCAGGCGAAATTTCAATCCCAGCCGTCCCAATCGTCGTCCGTCCCGATGGGAGGCCCGTCCGGCGGCAGATCGAGGGCCGGAGGCGCAAACTTCTTCGGATCCTCCTGAAACAACATAATTTGCCGACCTGCGAAGGCGCGGTGCTCTCGCTCGGCGTCATCTATGCTGTACTCCGAGGGACGAGGCAGCCATGACTGGAGTCTGGCCAATTCAAGGTTTGCAACGGCGCGAACCTGTGTAGGGCAATTCTCGTCAGCGGCCAAGGCCATCAAATCATGGAGGGCCACGTTATCCACTACGCGTGCAATTTCTCCGCTGTATCCAGCGCCGCGTGGAGCCTTCCATGTTGCTTCAAGCACCGCGTCGAGGACTTCCTCCAGGCTCGGGTTGCTCGCATCTCGTGCGTGAAATTCCACCAATCGCGCCGCCCGCTCCGGATTAAAGAGGAACTGCAGCGTGTGCTGTGCCGCCGCCTCCGCAGGAGCCAGCGCGTCAAAAGCCGGGCTGGTATGAATCTTGAAATGCTCCCGCCCGCGCTCGTAATCCGGCGGCCGCGGCGGAATCATCTTCATCAACGGCTCAGGCAAAGCCAGAACGTCTGGCTTCAGTGTCGCCAGCACTGCCGCCAGGGCCCGCCGCTGTTCCGCAGGCGCAACGATCTGCGTCGGTGTTTGTCCATCGCCCCTCAACGCAAACGTGTAATCCATCCCGCCAACCAGTTTGCTCGCCGCTTCCACCTGATAGCGATGCAACAGGTAGAGCGGCACCAGCACATCTTCCAGCGTCGCCAGCGGCGCGCCCTCCCGAATATTGTTCTCGCCAAAGCGCTTTAGCGCCGCTCCGCGAACCTGCATCAGGCGGTTCAGCTCATCAACCGCATTGGCCCCCGAGTCCCACAGATGCGCCACGCTGCTCGAAGACCCCGCCGGACGCGCGTCCTGATCCGTTAAATAGCGCAACCCGCGTCCATAGGCATCCAGCAGAATCTTGTTCAGCGCGGCCTCTTCGTTCGTCCCCGGCGCAAAATCCTGATACCCAAACGCGATGGACACCTTGTCCCACTCCCCGATTCCCGTCGCGTAAGCCGCGGAAACGTCCGGCACGCCGTCGGCCCCCAACTTCACATACGGCGGCGGATAATCCATCACCGAAGACCGGTTCACCGTGCTCGCGGAATAATTGTGCATTAGGCCTAGCGTGTGCCCCACTTCATGCGCCGCCAGCTGTCGCAATCGTGCCAGCGCCATCTCTTGCGCCTTGGCCGCGCCCGGCTTGCCCTTTTCGTAGGGCGCCAGCAGGCCTTCCGCAATCAGAAAATCCTGCCTCACCCGCAGCGACCCCAGCGTCACGTGCCCCTTGATGATTTCGCCCGTGCGCGGATCGATCACCGCCGCGCCATATGACCATCCGCGCGTCGCCCGATGTACCCACTGGATCACGTTGTAGCGCAGGTCCATCAAGTCCGCGCCTTCCGGCATCAACTCCACCTGGAAAGCGTTCTTGTAACCCGCCGCTTCAAACGCCTGGTTCCACCACCGCGCCCCTTCCAGCAGCGCCGAGCGAATCGGCTCCGGCGCCCCGCGGTCCAGGTAGTACACGATCGGCTGCACCGCTTCGCTGACCGCCGCCTTGGGATCTTTTTTCTCCAGCCGGTGCCGCGCAATGAACCGCTTCACAATCGGCTCGCTGATCGGCGTCGCGTAATCCATGTAGGCAATTCCAAAAAAGCTCCCGCGCGGATCGTAAGCCCGCGGCTCATAACCCGGTGGAGGAAGCTGCACGAACGAATGGTGCTCGCGCACCGTAATCGACTCCGGCGAAGGCGTCACGTCACGCACCCACCGCCCCGGCTCGTCCCCCGCAAACGTAAGCATCGCTTCTACTTCCGTATTCAGAGGAAAATTCTTCGTTTGCGGCATGTAGATCGCGCACCGCGACCCATCCAGGTGGTAAGCGCCCTGTTTGGCCCGCCGCAGCGCCGTCGGAACCCCATGGTCATCGCGCAGGAAAAAATCCGTCGCGTCCACCAGCGCGTGGTCCTTTTCCTCCGCCTCGACCTTGAAGCCCCACAGCGCCGACTCCGCGAAAGAATCATGCACCGCGCGCCGTTCGTAGGGGTCCTCGCTCACCGCCCGGTAATCCAGATTTTCCTGGATCAGCAGCACCTTCGGCCCGCTGCGCTCAAAGCGCACGATGCGCGTCGCCCCCAGTTGCCCGCGGTCCAGCCCGATATCATCTGACCCGACGCCCGCCGGAAGCCCGCTCTGGTAAAGAAACTCGCTCCCCCACTTGTCAATCTCCAGCCACAGCTTCCCTTGCTTCGCATCCCAATAAAGGTTGAAATACCCAGGCAGCTTCTGCGCCCCCGCAGTCTTCTCCGCAATCGTAGCCGTCTGGCCCGTTTCCGCCCGCCCCCAAGCCCCATGCGGCGCTACAAGCGCTGCCCCCATCAACAACACGCCCAGCCAATGCCTCGACATAACCACCCCTCCAAACCAGCCGAACGGTTTTACAACAGAAACACCACGATGGCGAACTCTTATCTATCGACTAAGAGTTGCGTCCGCTTCTCTGTCACCTCTCAAGACCACGGGAGATGAGTACTCTTCCGATTGGAGACAGGAATTGCTAAGTTAGAGGTTGGAAAACAAACTCTTATGGACGCTCCAACCGCGAACACGCAACCAGTTCTTCAAAGACCGCCAGCACGGCAGATCGTCCTAGCGACCATCGCGCCTCTGTTAGTTGTGTTGTATGCCACTCCAAGTGTGATGGCCATTGATGAGCGTCATGGTATGGGCGTGGTGGCCTCCGTTCTGGTCGGATGGTGCGTGGTGCTACTCGGGTCCGCTTTCTGGCTCAATCGCATCTTGTTCAACAGCCGGAGATCATTTCTTCCCTTCTTGGTTGCCCTCTGCGTGATTCCTTCAATCTGGCTCTGGCAAGGGCTGGCCTTCACTGCGCTTGTTCCACATGCACAGATAACGTACGGTTATTTCCTCCATCCCGAAGGGGCTGAGGCTCGATTCTGGGTTCTCTCCTGTCCATTCTGGGTGGGATTGGCATGCCTCTCGATTTGCTTTGTCGCCACGCTGGTATTAGGGTGGCGCGCCGGTGCCCGCTTTTCGCTCGCTTGTTTGGTTCCTTGGTGGGTCGCCACATTGATTGTTTTCGCGCTACCGTCGGTGTACCTCGACGGGCAGGGAAACGCCTCCATCTTCATCTGACTCCCGCACAACGCCACGGAGTGAGTGCTCTTTCAAAATACCCTTGACAAGTCCCTAATTTGTAGTACACTTACCTCGTAGACAACTGTGTACAACGTGTGGGGGACTTGCTCCCGCTTTTCTTTTTAGGGCACTATTGCTCTCTGGTCGCTTTTGATCCCCCAAAACAGTCTCTTTTAGAATCAAGCACTTACGAAATGCAAGTTTTCTAACCCCTTTTCTTTGATATTCATATGAAATGCCCAGGGGTAGGGGGGGCATATCGTCTCTTCTGTAGCTTTCCAACTCTTCCCAACTTCCAAATTCGCCGAAACCTTCCTCGCAAAAGAAGGTTGCCATCGGGAAAAACAGGCTTTGTTATACTGAAACTTAAAGGTGACTCTCGACCCGTGACGAAACTTCGCATCTCCATCGTTCAATACCTGAACACCGCGCCGCTCGTTTGGGGCTTCACCAACGGCCCGCTTCGCGGTAAATACGATCTGTCCTTCACGGTCCCCTCGCAGTGCGCCGAACAGTTGCGCACCGGCCAGGCCGACGTCGCCATCATCCCGGCCATCGAATACCAGCGCATCGACGACTTGGCGATCCTCCCCGACATGGCCATCGCCTCGAAAAAGCAGGTCCGCAGCTTGCTCATCATCGCCAAGAAGCCCATCGAGCGAGTGAAAAGCTTCGCGCTCGATCGCAGCTCGCGCAGCACGCAAACCTTGACGCGTATCCTCTGCGCCGAAAAGTGGAGAATCGCACCCGAGTTCTTCGAGTCGCCGCCGGACTTGGGCGCTATGTTGCAGCAAGCAGAAGCCGCGCTCGTGATTGGAGATCCCGCCCTGCGAATCGCCGTGGCCGTCGAAAAAGATAGCTGGCCCGGCGCCGAAGGCCAAACGTTATGCCAATCCGCTACGCTTGGAATCGCCAGCGCGGAATTGTTATACGTTTATGACGTGGTCGGCGAATGGCGGAGTTTGACCGGATCACCCGCCGTGCTAGCAGTCTGGGCGGCTAAGCGAGATATCACCACTCCGGAGTTGGCTGCGGATTTTCTCGCCTCCCGCGACTTCGGTCTGTCGCGCATCCCGGAAATTTGTCTCGACGCCGCACGCGAACTGGAATTGCCGGCAGATAAGCTCGAATCGTACCTGCGCAACAACATCGATTTTTCCCTGGACGAAGAAAATCGCCGCGGCCTGGAACTGTATTTCGCCCACGCCGCAAAACTCGGCCTGATCCCGCAAGCCAAACCCATCGACTGGGCCGCGAAAGCAGTAGCGGTGAATTTGTAGGGCCCGCCCGCCGCAGGCGGACGGGCCGCGGTTGCTCCGCTAGTAGGATGATGCATTCGAGTTCGGAACACTCATTGGTTACAATGGATTTGGGACTGAAATAAGGAAAACTCTTGGGACTGACCAAACAACAAGCTCTGGAAATGCTCGAATCCGATGACCTCGTCGGCATCGGCATGGAAGCGCACCAACTGCGCCTGAAGAAAAACGACCCCCGCCTCGTCACTTACCAAATCGACCGCAACATCAACTACACCAATTTCTGCACCGAATATTGTTCTTTCTGCGCCTTTTACCGCCCGCTCGGCGCCAAGGACGGCTACATTCTTTCCTTCGAGGACATCTACAAAAAGATCGACGAAATGCTGGAACTCGGCGGCACTGGCATTTTGCTCCAGGGCGGGCTGCACCCGGATTTGCAAATCGGCTACTACGAAAATCTATTGCGCTCGCTGAAGGCCCGCTATCCGCAAGTGCATTTGCACTGCTTTTCCGCCCCAGAAATTTTGTGCATCGCGGAGGTCAGCGAACTTAGCATCCGCGAAACCATTCAGCGCCTGATGGACGCCGGCCTGCAATCCATTCCCGGCGGCGGCGCAGAAATTCTCGATGATGAAGTCCGCGCGAAAATTGCGCGCTTGAAATGCACCAGCGACGATTGGGAAGAAATGCACCGCGTGGCTCATTCCCTCGGACTGCGCACCACCGCCACCATGATGTTCGGCTGCGGCGAGGAATTGCGCCATCGCGTCAACCATCTCGAACGGCTGCGCCGCATTCAGGAAGATACCGGCGGATTCACCGCCTTCATTCCCTGGATGTTCGCTGCGGAAAATACCGCGCTTGGAAAAAAAGTCCAGGAAGCCACCGCCGTCGACTATCTGAAAACCCTTGCCGTCAGCCGCCTGTATCTCGACAACGTCGACCACATCCAATCGAGCTGGCTCACGCCCGGAATTAAAGTTTGCCAAGTCGGTTTGCAATTCGGCGCCGACGACGTTGGCAGCATCCTCATCGAAGAAAACGTAGTCTTCGCCGCCGGCGTAAAAAACCGCACCAACGAAGGCGAACTCCGCCGCGTCATCTCCGACGCCGGTTTTATTCCAGCGCAGCGCGACACGCTCTATCGCAGTTATGCTTTGAAATGAATTCAGAAGTTGCAGAACTATGGAGAACGCTGAGACTAAGCCGGCGGTTTGGGGCGCAGGTGAATCGAAACATCGACGACCATGCCGTCCGGCAGTTCGACATCTTCCAGTAGATAGAGAACGCCGCCGCGGAAGCGCGCTTGGACTTTTCGAGGCTCGGGTTTGGAACTGGCGGGTTCGGACTTAGCAGCGGGCGCTGCGGTTTTCTTTGCTGTGGCCCCGCCGGGAGCTTTCGCTTCCGTTTCATCGAGCGCTTCGTTGGCGAGGGCGTCGGCTTCGCGGTTCTGTTCGCGGTAGACATGCTCGATGCGGAAGGACTCGAACGCCTTGGACATTTTTAGCGCGCGCTCGAATAGCGGCCGCAGATCCTCGCTCTTCACTTTGTACTGCCCGCGCATTTGTTTCACGAGGAGTTCCGAATCGCTCTCGATGCGGATCGCTTTGACACTATGCGACTCCGCGTAATCCAATGCGGCGATGAGCCCGTAATATTCGGCGACGTTGTTGGTCATGCGCCCGATATATTTCTTCAACTTGGCGACGATTTCACCGCGTCCATCGCGGATCACCACGCCGTAAGAAGCTGGCCCGGGATTGCCGCGCGAGCCGCCGTCAATATTCATGCGATACGCCGCGGCAACGGGCTTGGGCTCCGCCGGAGCGTCGGCGAACAAATCTTTTCCTCGATGAGTTGGCGATCGGCGGGCCATCAGGAATTTGTCGAAGCCGCCGAAGTTGAGTTTGCGGAACCTGCGGCGGGATTCGCAATGGGAATGGGTTCCAGCGAGTAGAGGATCAGGCCGCAGCTCTCGCAGCGAAAAACTTCTTCGTTGGTTTCCAAGCGCAGCTCCTGAAGAATATGTGGCAGCACGCGCATGCCGCAGCCGCGGCACTGGCCGTCGCGGGCTTCGGCCATGGCGGTGCCGTTGTGGCGAACGGCGATACGCGCATAAAGCACGCGCAGATCTTCCGGCACCGGAGCGATCATTTTTTCGTGCTCGGCGTTGGCGGCGTCGAGTTGTTTCTTTTTTTCCGTCCCTTGCGCCTGAATTTCTTTTCGTTCCGCGGCGACGGCTTGCTCGGCTTCTTTCAGTCTCGACTCCGCGATTTTCACGCGGTGTTCGACTTCTTCTGCGGCCATCATCACTTCGAGCTGGCGGTCATCGGCTTTGGCGACTTCGGCTTCAGCGTTGGCGATTTCATGTTGCAGCGCTTTGTAAGCTTCGTTGGTTTTTACCGCGCCGCTCTGATCGCGGTATTTGCGCGCGCGGTCTTTCCACTGTTGGCCGTCGAATTCGAATTTCTTACGCTCTGCCACGACTTGGGCGTGGGCTTCTTTCGCGGAGGCGACGTCGGCGCGCGCGCCGCCAAGTTTGGTTTCCGCGTCGCGGATGCGTTTCGGGAAAGCTTCCAGCTCCGCGCGCAGCAGGGCAATCTGGTGGTCAACGCGTTGCAGCTCGATAAGGTGAGGAATCGCCGGATGCATGGGTAGGCAATTCTAGCACAGGGACGCGGCGGGCTTTGCGGGAACCGTGGGGGTGGATAGAATGCCAGCGTTTTGCATGCAAGAGTCGAAGAGTAGCTCGTTCGAACGAGGAGAGAACATGCCGCACGTGCAAATTACCTGGGTCGAGGGGCGTACGCCGGAGCAAAAGCGGAAAATCGCGGAACGCGTCACAAGCGTATTGATCGAAGACGGCAAAGCCAAACGCGAAAACATTCACGTATCGTTTCACGATGTTCCCGCGACGAATTACGCCGAAGCCGGCGTGCTGGTGGTGGACCAGAAGCGCACGCCGTAAGTGATTGCGGGACGACAAAAAACCAAGGCAGGCCGCCTCTCCTCACGACTCAGCGTAGCCCGCCCCGGTGTGATGCTGAACCGTTTAGCTTGCTGCGTGCGAGTCGCGGCGAATCATGGACCAATCAACAAAGTAGCCGACGCCGACCGCGAGAGGAATAATGCCGAAGGCCGCGACTGTCCAGATGTCACGATCCGCCTGGATGCCCGCAATCAATCCGAAAGTAGCGATGTAGCCGAGAGCGCCGCTGACGAGCAAAATGCCGGCGCGGCGAGAATGTCCCGCCTGGTTCAATTCCGGCTCCAGCGGAATATCAACTCCGCGGGCAATCGCCGCGAGCCGCTCTTCACTGCGCAGCCTGCGGACCCGGTAATAGGTGTACAGTGCGCCGAGGGGGACTCCCATCCCCAGAATCACGGCCACTAATCCAATCAATTCTCCGCCCATGGTGTGCTCCTTCTCTCTCTTTTAGGTGCCCGCTGCCGCGGGCGCATTTTATTGGGGGAACCGCTTTCAATAGGAAGTACGCGGAGCCGGACATGAAAGTTCCCCGAGTTTGAGATCAACACTTGCGGGAGTCGATTGTAAGAGCATCTCTTGAGCACCCTGAGACAGGATCCAGGAGGTGGGGCAAGATGACTCGAGATATCGGCTGTCCATTGCCATCAAAGGGAAGTGCATTTCCCAAAATTAGGCGAAAACCCTAACCTTTACAGAGAAAAAACCGGCAGTTCGGGAGCGACCATCGAAAGTGCTGGACCAAGGGTACTGTTCGAATGGCGCTCATTTTGGTACCGTCAAGCTATTCATTTCTCATCACTTAAATCGCAATCTCATTACCAGGTGGAGGGAGCGGGACCAGGATTTCGCTCACTTAAAGCGCCCACCTAAACCCTCCTACGTGCTGTCTAGCGGGTTGGAAGCCAACTCGCTGGGTAAAAAGAGGGGATCCAGGCGAATCCAGGTTAGAGAGAGGTTCCCGCTACCATGTCTACCCTTCACTTTCGTCGTGTCGAACGCCGCCGAACTGATCGAGTTTCCGTCTTCGCGGATCTGACCGTCCAGGGCTTTACCGAGAACAATGAGAAATTCAAGCTCCAGACGCGCTCCCTGTGTGTGAGCGGCTACGGAGGCTTGACTATACTGGATGCCAGCGTGGTTGTTGGCCAGACGCTACTGATCACCAACGAAAATAGCCGGCAGAAGGCGGAATGCAAGATCGTATCCCTGCGGCCCGGTGGTGATGGCAAGACCATCGTGGCATTCGAATTTATCTCGCCCAATACAAACTTCTGGAAAATGTCTTTTCCAGCCGCTGGCGCAAAGCCGCTGCGGCGCGCAATCCCCTCCACCGCTACTGCCTAAGTTGGTGGTTCCTTCCCGCCATGGAAGTGATCTCCTAGGTCTCCCCTGAATCGGGTCTCGGCAGCGGAGAATATTTTCCGCAGGTTTATTTGCCGGAAACCAACCGGGCACGAAATAACGCTCGAATCGCTCCGCTCGCCTGGGAAAGTTGACCGAGCCGGATCGTCACTCGATTTCG
>JBGPIX010000218.1:0-9156 GCA_041485085.1 Candidatus Acidiferrum sp. | reverse complement strand
CGGGGAATCGATCTCCCCGTTATGCACTGCTTCCCGCACCCAAAGGCAGTTGTGTTCCCAGTCGATGGCACCCCAGCGCAGAGCCAACAACTCACTGACTCGGACGCCCGTGGCACAGGTTAACCACACCATCGTGCGGTACGGGTCATCCAAAGCGTCTTGGAGTTGCTGTAGCTCTTTGTCGCTGGGGAGTTTCGGTTGAAATTTGACTGGCTCTTGGGACATCTCTACTGAGCGAACCGGGTTCACCTTGAGGTACCCGAACCTTAACGGCCGTGGCATAGACGGCGCTGAAAACGGAAATGATGTTCTTTACCGTGTTCCAGGCCAGGCCGCTGCCAACCTTCCGGGTGACAAAATCTTGCACATCCTCTCCCGTGACCGCAACGCGTTGCTTGGGGCCGAATTCAGGGAGAATGTGATACGCAAGAACGACATTGTAGCCATGCTGAGTCGTACGTTTCCTCAGAGGAAGAATGAGCTTCCTGTATCGCATGTCTACGAAGTCTCTGACGGTTGCAACCGGTCGAGGTCTGTAGTCGATATCATTCACCTCGGCCAATTTTTCCGCCAGTTTGCGCTCGGCGAGCTTCTTAGAAGAAATCTCCGTTGACCGGCCGAGGTTGATAGCACGTTGCTTGCGCACAACCCGGTTGTCACTTAAACGAAGATCCTCCCAATAAAAGCCCTCCCAGTAGGGATTAGTCGTATTTCTTAGTCGCACATGTCCTTTTTGAAACCGCTTGCGAGCCATGGATCGTTTCCTCCTTCCATTGGCCCGAGCGATTCCGTCGGTAGCCAGTAGGCTACCACTGGTTTTTCCTCTTTGGTGAACTTCTAAATAAGACCGCACTTCCTCGCTTCTGAATCGGATGAGTCGCCCCAAGCGAAGAAAGGGAAGAGGCTCTTCCGCATTGGCGGAGACCCGCTTGTATACCCAGTCATGCGACACGCCAAATTGCGTGCAGAGATCCTTCACCGATACTAGATCAGCGGATGGCGAAACCTGATTGGTGTCGCGCGATCTCATTTTCCGTTAGGAGTGGGAAGGCTCGTTGCCAGCCGTTCGTTCCTCAAGAGGTTTTGGATCTGCGTCGTTCGTGGTGTGCGGCGCTGTACGTTGGATCTCGGCCTGTGCCTTCGTCACCGTGTGACGGGCGTAGTAGTCCGGGTCGGATTTATCACCCGCACGGTGTTGCGCAATTTGCCGAATGACCTCTTCGGGGTCATCGCCTCTCGCGAGGGCGCGTTTTGCGAAGGCCCAGTCGTGTTCCGACTGGCTCAGATTCGTCCGCGGCGAGGACTCGCGTTTGGCGCGGTTGTTGTAGTTGTGGCGCGGGGAGTCCTGGGAGTCGATGTGCAATTTGAAATCGCGGAGATGATACGTTTCCGTGGATTCTCTGCGGGCCTCGACATAGAAGTCTGTTTCGTACTTCTTGTTGGTGAACCCGGGAAGGCGCAAGACGCGAGTTGCGTCGGTGGCGGCGGGATCACCGCCGAACTCGTGCGCCATGGCGCGCAAGAGACCCTCGGCCTCTTCGAGGGTGATGCCTTCGACTTTCCAGACAACCTGGTGCTTCTCGGGCGAACTATTCAGCACGTAATTCGGCTTGGGGACGACGCTGGAGTTCTCGATTGCTTCCAGGGCTTCCGGGCCGCCGTGGTCCAAGTCGAGATAGACGTGCCGGATGGACTCGATTTCTTCCTTGGTCCGGGTCGAGGCATCTTTCTTGAGCGGGTTCATCCCTATATAGATGTCCGAGCCGTTGGCGTTCTTGTAGCGCAGCCATGCCTGAAACTCGGGACTCGACGCTTTCTGGGCGCTGGTGATGCGTTGGATGGTTTCGCCGAAGTCCCGGTTGAGCACGAGCATGGCAATGCGGTCGGTGGGCTCGAAATTATCGAGAATGTATTCCGACGCGGATGGAACAAACGGTGCCGGTTTTTCAGCAGGATTCATACAAGCTCCTTGTGGCAGTCGAAAATAAAGCCGTAGTTGTATTCATCTCTGTCGGGATCGTAGCCGTGGATTTCCACGACTTCGGAGACGAAGCGCCGGCCAGGGCGGCGTTCGAGGTGCACGACGACGTTCACGGAATCACCGACATTTGTCTTGATGGCGCGATAGGGCAGGTCCACGCCGCTCTGCAAGACACAGCTCGTAAATCGGGCAAGGCCCTGCTTTGCGGAAGTGGCGTGGACGGTCGAAAGACTCCCCGAGTGTCCGGTGTTGAGAAGTTGCAAGAGATTGAAGGCCTCGCCTCCGCGTATTTCTCCGAGAATAATCCGGTCGGGCCGGTGACGAAAAGATGCTTTCAGGAGATCTCGGATGGTGACGGCAGGCAGACAGTTTTGCGGCTGCCGGGCTTCGAACCGGACCAGGTTGTCCTGGCACATATGAATCTCGGAAGTGTCCTCAATGAGGAGGACACGCTCATCAGAGGGAATGAACTTTCCGAGGACATTAAGTATCGTCGTTTTCCCAGATCCCGTACCTCCAGCGATGAGAATGTTTTTCCGGGCGAGAACGTAGGTTTCGAGTTGGTTGGCGAGCCACCGTTCCAAAGTTCCGGCCTGGACGAGGTCTTCGACACCGAAGTGGCGGGCATTGAACTTGCGGATCGTAAGGGTGACACCATTCACGCTGCACGGCGGAATGACCGCCGCGACGCGGCTTCCGTCCGGGAGCCGCGAATCGAGGATGGGTTTCGATTCGGAAATGTCGTCGCCTAAGCGACGGGCGATGTTCTTCACTGCCACCATCAAAGATTTTTCGCCAAGACTGATGCCCTGTACGGCTTCGACGAATCCATCCTTCTCAATAAAGATATGGTCCGGGCCGTTAACCATGACCTTGCTGATGGAGTCATCGGGAATGAGGTGCTCGATGGGCTTGAGAAACGGCAAGATGGTTTCGAATCCGTTCATTAGAGTTCTCCGTCCGCAAGCTGCCGGAAGTAGGATTTGTTGACATCGTTGTAGTAGGGCTTGAGATAGCAAAACATGGGTGGAATCTGGTTCGTACCGTCGTACGCGATGGTTACGGACTGGGCATTGCGCAGCTCCATGAAGTCCTTCATGTCGAAGCGAAGATCATGGTGAGGGCTGTAGCTTTTCGACGCGGTGATATTCGCCTTATGAGACATGGCCTTGCCGGTGAGGAGGCTGACCTTCGCGTCGTGCCCGCTTTCCGAAAGGTTGTAGCTGGCCTTTAATCTGTCCTCGCGGCCGCAAAGCTCGCTGGCGATCCGCGCGGAGAAGTCATCGGAAAGTGACAGAAAGATTTTCGTTCGAAAGGTCTACAACAGCGTGCGCCACGATTCGCCTGGCAGCGCGGACTTGAGGGAACTGATGCTTTGGGTGGCGATGATGGGGATGCATTTGGGCTGGCGGGAAAGACTGAAGAATTTCTCATCGCCGATGGGTTCGCTCTCGCCAACCGTAGCGAAATGCTGATACTCGTCGCAGAGAAAAAGAACCTGCCGGAAGTAGCTTTCCGGATTCTTCTCCATTACGGGCACTCGGTTGAGCACGGCCCGTTCGAAGTCGAGTTTCAACATCACACCGAGGGCCTTGGCGAGCCCCGCATTCATGGCGATAGGGAAGTTCAGACAACACAGAGGCGGGGGAAGGCGCCTGTCCGTCCGCGCTGTCAAGGCCGCGGTGTTGGCGTTCATCGGAGCGCAGCGAAGAGCCTTGACAGAAGAAGCGGACGGATCAGGCGCAGGGTTTGACCAGGAAGGGCATTGGAAGAGAAGCCGCCGGAACGGACTCCATCGCTATTGCGTTCTTACAGCCTTCGGATTCGGTGGCGATGATTTCGCAAATAGCGCCTGCGGAATCGAGTGGGACAAGTGGAGTGTCTATTCTCGATGCATGCGGCCTGAATCCGGAGGTAACGTGGCGTTTGGATGGTGCAGGCTACGAGCGAGAGAATTTGAGGAGCAGCTGGAAGTTTCCCAGGTCGGCGGCGCGCAGAGCGCTGAGATACGCTTCCCGTGCTTCTCCAGGGACGATGATGTCCTTGCTGCCCCACGGAAAAGCCGGGCGTCCGTTTTTCACCACGACGATATCGGCGATCAGGCGCGCATGTCTGCCGTTTCCGTTGGGAAACGCGTGAATCACCACCAGCTCATAATGAAAGCGAACGGCGCACTCGTCCACGTCGTAGGTCTTATTCTTCAACCAGTACGCGGCATTTCCCAGGAGCTGCGCGAGTCTCTCGTGAATGTCAGTCACCGGGACGCCGAGATTTTTCTCCGTCTTCCGATACGTGCCTGCCCACTTCCACGTTTGGTCGAACATGCGCCGGTGGAGTTCCCGCACATACTCTTCGCGGACGGGGTCCAATCGCGCTAACTGGCGGTCTGCGAGGGCCCACTGGCGGGCTCGAAGGATGTTATCGCGCTCCCATTCGTTCAGTTCTTCGCGAGTGGCCAGGCTGGGGATGAGGTCGGCCTGCTCCTCAGGACTGAGAGGAGTATTGGCATCGGGAGCTGGGTCGTGAGGCATGTGGGGTTTCTTCTTAGCGCTTCTTCAGCAAGCGTTTGGTCTCGAGATCGATTTTGTCCCGGATTCCATACGTCGCCTGGTCTTCCAGTGCCATCGTGTGTTCGACCGCACGCACATCCGTCTCGGCCTTGTGGTGAGCGCGCTTTTTGGCCAGTTGTCCAAGCGACCCGGATTTGGGCACGATGGCGTACACGAGCTCGCAGTCCATCGCTTCGGCATAGTGCTGCAGAGTTTGCAGCGTGATTCGGTTTGCGGCCTCGGACTTTTCGAACGAGGCTACGGTTTGGGGAGTCTTGCGCATCTTGCGGGCGATCTCGCGTATCGTGATTCCGATGGCCTCGCGAACAGCGCGCAACCAGCCGCGTTGTGGCCGGCTGACGGAGTGTGTCCCCGCAAACGGTTCCAGGCTTCGATCCAATTGATTGAGGCGCAATTCACGGAACTCAGGGTTCATGGGTAGCCTCCAGTGTATGACTATAACCTGTTTTCCCATCGAGATAAACAGTATATACACTGTGTTATCTGGAGTGAGAACAGTTTATAGCCTGTCGTCACACCTGGTCAACTGGAAGACTCCTGATCCAGACCATAAACATCACCAATGATAAGGATGGCTACGGGAATCAGCGCGGCCAAGACCAGCGATCCTGCCGAGAGAGCAGGACAGCCTTCGATTTTCCAGAGGCCAAGCAAGAAAGAAAGAGTGATTCGTCGGGTTTGGAATCAACCCGGGTCGGCCTGGCGTGGCGAGTAAATCACAGTACGCGGGCACCCTGAACGCTGATGGCCCGGGCTCTTGAGAGTGTGTGGGAAGACGCGCAACGGCTGCCGTGCATGCTGAGCGGCTCAGCTCGTTGGAGAAATGTCTGAAACGTTTCCATTGTGCCTTTCACTATCGGAACGAGTCCCTATAGGACGAAGGAGGCATGATGGGCGTCAATCTCGTGACGATCGTCAGAAATTTCTTCATCCGGAGGGAATCCTTCAGCGCCAACGACCATGATGTCCAGGACGGCTGTGTGACGCCTGGCAACCACCGGGTAATGCGCTTCGATTTTCTATCCCACAATGCGGGCGATGCGGATCTCGGCGTTGGTTCGCCGGCCGCGCGCCCGGACCTCTTTGTGTGGTCTGCCGCTCATGGGCACTACCACTTGAAAGATTTCAACGAATTCAAGATGTACAACGCCGCTGGGGCCCAAGTTGAGATCGGTCACAAACAGGCCTTCTGCCTGATCGACGTAGAGCGTATCCACCCGCTGGCCGCACCCAACGGCAAATTTGAAGACTGCAATTCGAATCAGGGAATCTCAGCTGGATGGGCGGACCTTTATAATTCCGGCCTGCCGTGCCAGTACATCGTCATCGACAATCTCGCGGATGGCGATTACACATTACAGTCGACAACCAATTCGAAGCATATCGTGGGGGAGGACTGCTACGGTGACAACACCATGTGGACCGGACTTCGCATTCACGGCGATACGGTCACCGAGATTGATCCCCCGTTTATCGTCGAAGACCGCTTGAGCCTCAACCCGAATAACGTCGCGGCCGTGCAGATCTCAACCCGCTGGAAAGTGGTGGACGGCAACCACTGGATCCTCGACTTCGACCAGAAACGCACAGCCGCCGAGCGTGCCGTTGCCGTCATCAAGCACTATGGGCTGTCCTTCATCTGCTTTGTGGGCCGTCCTTCCTGCCCAGGCGAGCACCCGATGATGTACTGGCTAAACGCCCAAGGAAAAGCCCCATCGGGGCCGATGGGCGGCGAAGATGCCATTTTCTTCAACCCGAACACAATCGCTATCAAACAAATCGGCCAGCGCTGGAAAATCGCAGATGGCAACAACTGGCTGCTGGACTTCGGTCCGGGCCACGGGAATGCAAAAGCGGCGTTCCACTTCATCAAGAAATATGGATTCAAGTTCATTTGCTTTGCAGGGCGCCCCAATCCGCCAATGACCTACTTCCGCCACTAAGACTTACGGCCTGCCGTGCAGGCCGGTGCGGTGTGAGAAGGGGCGAAACTTGGCGAAGATCTCCGCACACGTGTCAGCGGCAAGTCTTATTTTGCCCACGGATGACATCATTTGAAACGTTCTCCCGCAATATCGCACTACTTTTCATCTTGACCCTGTCGTTCGGGAATCCAGCCGCAGCTGGACGCTGGGAAACAGCCCCCCCGGAAAACAGGACGCGGCGGGGGGCGCCGGTTTCGAAGTCGCGAACGAAGAAGTGAAGGGCAGGCCTTGCGTTGCACGTGCGGCGCTCTTTTTTTCCGGGTGCGCTGAGGTAACCGCTGCAGAGGTTTTCGATGAGTTTTCAGCGACGCGATATCTATCTGAAGATTGAACCGCTGAACGGTTATAGTCCGCTGGCACCGGTGCTTTGTGGTCGCCGTTACGGGCGAGACTGCATGTTCAATCCGGGGCACGAACTCGGGCGGGTCACTCCGCAAGAGATCGCTGAAGCCACCCTGGACGCACTCGTTTACCGGGAATACCTCGATCCCCACTATACGGTCCAGAACACCGCGAAACTTGTTGCTTCGGACGTGAACGAACCGCCGTGGAACCGGCGCATTCCCGGTGCGTTGCTTTACGCCAAACCGGGCGAGCGCTTGTTCATCCACGTGCTGAACGGCGACAAAACGGACTGCCATAGTTTTCATTTGCATGGGCTGATGTATGGAATCGATTCCGACGGCGCCTGGCCGATGGGAGTCGCAAGTCACGACGGCCGGCGCAGCGACGAGATCAAGCCAGGACAGACATGGACTTATATTTTTGACGCGACCCCGGAAACGATCGGGGCGTGGGCGTTTCACGACCATGTTCGGAATGTCCAGCGCAACGTGAATCAGGGTCTTTTGGGCGGATTGATCGTCCGCGATCCGGGTTCTTGCGCCGACCACGAGATTCCCATTTTCATTCATCAACTGCAGTCGGCGGTGCAGGGATTTTTCTTCCGCAGCGGCGAGATGCACCCGGGCGACAGCTTCACGGTCCAGCCGCCGGACGGAATCTTCGATCACGCTGGCGTGTGCGACTACTACTGCGCCATCCACGGAACGAGCATGTCGGGCCAGATCACGGTTCAGCCGCAGAATTCCGGCCAGCCAGCCCAGACACACACCATCACGATCCAAAATCTGTCGTTCGGGCCGCCCATCGCGATTCGGGTGGGCGACACGGTGAAGTGGGTGAATAACGATACGGTGGACCACATCGTGTTCTCTCCCGGCGGAGGAAAATCCACCTACTGTTTGAATGGCCGGGCCTACGTGGGCAACACGCCGACGCTTGTCGGCAATACCGGCGAGAGATTGCGATGGTACGTGTTCAATATGGATCTCGGGTCGGTCTGGCACAACTTCCATCCGCACTCGACGCGGTGGCGGTTGCCCGCGCCGCCGGGTGGAGCTTCGGACGTGCACAGTTTGAGTCCGGTGGAGACATTTGTGGCCGACACGGTGGTTCCGCCGGCGATGCGGCTGCCCTGCGGCCTCGAGGAGTTGCAGTGTGATCCGCCGGCCGATGCGTGCCTGGTAAGGATCAAAGGGGACTTCTTGTTTCACTGCCACATCGAAGAGCACATGATGCAGGGACTCGCGGGACTGGTGCGCGCGCGGCAGTGGATTTGGGTGGACGAAAACGTTGTCAAGCGAACCTCGATCGCGCTGCCCTACGATGACGGAACAAACGAATGCCCGCAGGTGGACGTGCTGCGCTGCCAACCTCGCCACCATGGCCCAAAGACCGGCCCGCAGGGAGACATGCCGGGCATGGACATGGGCGGCTCGGGTACGTCGTGTGGGACTACCAAAACGGCGGATTCAAGATGGTGACTACGCCGACGGATATCTTTTGCTCGGGGCACGCGTTTCTGCCCAGTGGCAGGCTGCTCGTCGCAGGCGGGACGAAGAGCTACAACAGTTTTCCCGGAGAAACGGCCGCATACCTCTTTGACCCGATTCTTGAAGATTTTACCCGGGTGAGCGACATGGCCGACGGGCGATGGTACCCGTCGTTGGTGTCGCTGGCGGACGGGCGTGTGGTCGCTGCTTCCGGCTGGAGCAAACAAGGCGACCCGGTAATGAACGACCGCCCGGAGTTCTTTTCCAGCCTGACAAATTGGACGGCTTTTTCGAAAACGATGGACTTCCCCTTGTACCCGCATCTGTTCTTGCAGAAGGACGGGCGGCTGTTCTACTCGGGCGGGCACGTCTTTGGCTCAAGGAATGTGCAGCCGGGCTGGCTGGACCCCGCCGCGCAGACCTTTACGGCGATGACCAGCGGAATTCCGGCCAGCTTTGATCTGGACCACCGGGACCAGAGCGCGAGCGTGCTGCTGCCGCCCGCACAAGAGCAGCGCGTGATGCTGATGGGCGGGGGCGACCCGGGCATCAATGCGGTGCACGCGATTGATCTGAACGCGGTGAATCCTGCGTACGCAGCCGTTGCGTCGATGCACTTCAAGCGGATTCATCTCAATGCCGTGATTTTGCCGGATCGCACGATTTTCGTGAGCGGAGGGGAGCAGAATTCGGAGAATGCCACGACGGCGTCACTCCAAGCGGAGATCTATCATCCGCCGGCGAATACATGGAGCCTGGCGGCGAAAGCGTCGGTTCCCAGAATG
>JBGPIX010000217.1:0-9284 GCA_041485085.1 Candidatus Acidiferrum sp. | reverse complement strand
GTCACGCGCCCGACGATTTCCGCCTCATCTGGCGTTCGCCAAGACTCCGGGAAACAGCGCGATAGCGGATGCGGCTGCATAACCAAGCGTGAGCCTTCCTGATGGAACCACCCGCAACGGTATCCGCCACGCACCTCCACGAAGTACATCGGCCGGTCATGCTCCGTTGTCCAATCGCCGTCATCGATCTTGCGTACTGACCCATCCACCAGCACGATGCTGCCGGGACGCAGCAGGGGCATCATTCGCCGATCGGACGTTCCGATATATCCGTAGATGTGATGGCCATTATGATTCGTGAGCACGCCTTCGAGGTGGCCCCATCTTTCCACCATGCGAGACAAGAACTCCGTTCGCCGCGGATCGAACGCGGGGTCAAATTTCATGGGTATGCGCAACGACGTCGGTGCCGCCATCAGATGTGTGCGTGGCACCGGAACCGAGGCCCCGTCATGGAAACATTCTTCGATGGGCACATCGTACCAGCCAAAAATCTCCAGCGGATTTAGCCGGTAGATGGCCGCCAGCGTGTACAGTTTGTGCAACCCCGGCACAACCCCCCGGTTCTCAATATCCGCCAGCCGGCTGATGTGCAGAATAAAGTCGGGACGCCCGCGGCGCGCTGCCAGTTCGTAACTGGCGCGCTCGACATCTCGATAGGTCAGTCCAAGTCGTTCGCGGGCTTGCCGCAGACGAAGACCCGGCAGCATTAATGTCCTCGGGAGTTGGGCGCATCCCCGCGTGCCCACTAACATAGAATTACCACACTGTTAAGGTTTCGGAACAAAAATTCAGCGTGACCCAGCACTCTGTTGAAGCGAGCCCCACTCCAAGCAGAGATCAATTTCGTTGCACCCAGGCTAGGCCGTCAGGTTGTTTCCCCGTAGAAATGTTGCCGCTAATCTCCAAACTTTTCAAATCGATGACTGCGACCTTATCCTTCCCGCTCACGGCCACGTATGCGCGTGAACCATCGGGGACGATCACAATCCCCGATGCGCCGCCGCCGAGATCGAACTTCTTAGCCTCTTTCCGGGTAACCACGTCGAGAACCAACAGGTTGTTCGTGGCGCCGCTGCCCAGTCCGGAGATCAAGACCCGTTTGCCATCGGGAGTGAACTTCAGCCGGTTCGCGCCGCGCGCCGTGATGAGGACCGTGTCCATCACCTTCTTGCTAGCGATGTCAATAATGGTTACCGTGCCGTCCTGCGCGTTGGCCGCCCATATCTCCTTGTTATCGGGCGACACGTCGAATCCTTCCGCTCCGCGGCCGGCCGCGACGTTTGTGACCCGCCACGTTTTGCGCGGTCCGCCGGGAGGAGGGCCTCCACCAGGAGGCGCGGAACCCGCTACAGATGTGCTCCCCGGTGGATTCCCCGGGGGCGGACCAAAACCGCCCAGAGACGTGGAAACCAATTCGATGATGCTGATGGTGCCTGAACTGACATTCGAAGTAACGATCAGGGCTAGATTTTCGTTGACCGCCAGCATATGCGTTCTGTCCTGTCCCGTGCCGAGAACCCAATCCACACTTTGCGTCACGGGATCGTAACGGCCAATCGCCTTGTTGGTCTCCGCCGTGAAATAAAGTTTGCTGCCGGCAAACGCCAAGCCATGCGTGGAGCGCAGCGCTCCGAGATTGATCGGCGGGAGAGCCTTCCGCGCCGCCAGATCGGCCACGGAAATCGTGTTTAGAGTGCTGTCGTTGCCGCCATAGTTTGATATGTAGGCCAGCCTGCCGTCTGCCGATGCCACGATTTCATGTGGATCCGTCCCGGCCGGAACACGCGCCACAATCTGGAGGCTTGCCGGATCAACGATGGCCAGCATATTGTCGCTTTTTTCCAGCACCAGCAGCGCCGGCGAAGGAGTCTGCCCCGCCGTGAAATTCGCCGCAAGCAGGAAGACGGCCAACGCCACCGCACCATGAATCCACTCTCGCCCAGAATTCATCCATCGCCCGGTCATATTTTCCCTCCTCGCAAAAACGTGCGCCACCAATTCTACACTCTAGCGGGACAGCCATTCGTGCCGCACTAAGTTTGCGGAACAAAGCTGACTTCGCAACTCGTTACTCGCCGCTCTCCCCATATTCGCCTTTCGGACAGTCCAACAGTGATTCTGCTATTCTGAAAACGATATGACCCTTCACCTAAAACGCTCCTATTCTGTGTTGCGTGCTCTTTTTTTGGGCCTTTCACTTTTCCTGGCTGGCATGGCTGTACGCGCGCAGGAAGCGGCGGTCGCTCCGCCATCCGGGGATTCCAAGGCCGCCACGGATGCCGATTTCATCGCGGCCGCCGACGAAGTACTCGGGCAGATGAGCACGATCACCGGGCTGAAATTGATGACGCCGCTGAAAAAATCCTTGCGTTCGCGCGAGGAAATTCGAGCTTACGTCATCAAGCAGATGAACGAGGAAAAAAATGCTGCCGAGCGCTACGCCGACCAGCGCAGCGCGGAAGCCTTTGGCCTGCTTCCCAAGGGATTCGATCTCGACGCCTTCATGGTGAACGTGCTCACGGAACAAGTTGAGGGGCTCTACGATCCCAAGACACGGGAGTTCTACATCGCGGACTGGAGTCCGCTCTCCGACCAGCGCATGGTGATGGCCCATGAATTGACGCACGCGCTCGAGGACCAGCATTTCCAGATCGAAGCATGGGTAAAAGCTGCCCGACCGAATGAAGATGCCGAACTGGCGCGCGACGCAGTGCTGGAAGGCAGCGCCATGGCCGCCATGGTCGATTACTTGATGCTTAGCACGGGCCGCTCGCTGAAGGATTTGCCTGATTTCGATCCTGGAATGCTGATCGGCGATTTGGGCAGCACCCCGACTTTGCAAAAAGCCCCGCCATTCCTGAAGGACACTTTGATCTTTCCCTATATCGGCGGACTGTCTTTTTCGGCAGCGGTTTTGAAAAATTCGGGCTGGTCTGCGCTTCCTGGCGTGTTTGAGAAGCCGCCTGTTTCCACACAGCAGATCCTGCACCCGGCGCTGTATCGGTCCGGAAAGATTCCCACCATGGTCGCGCTACCGCGGATCGAGAAATTGCTCGGTGGCAACTGGACAAAGCTCGATGAAAACATCATGGGCGAATACGGCTGGAAGGAAGTGTTGAAGCAATTTCTCGATGACGACCGGGCCAAGATGCTGGCGGCAGCTTGGGAGGGCGACCGTTATGCGGTCTTCGAGCAGAAACAAACCAAGAAGCTTGTCTTGGTGACACGGCTGCACCTGGATAGCGAAGAGCACGCGGTGCGGTTCTTCGGGCAATACTCGGAAGCGCTGGAGAAGAAATACGCGGAGCGCTCGAATCTGCTTCGCCGCCCGAATTTTTTTTCTTTCGATACTCCCGACGGCGGCGTGTTCCTGGATTGTTTGGGAAACGAGTGCGTGACCATGGAAGGCGCGATCCGCAAAACATTCGACGCGTTCACCAAAGAGCTGGACTGGCCTTTGGCGCCGCAACCGCCCGAGCACGTTGGGGCTGTGCCGGAGAAGACGGCTGCAATTTTCTTTCCAGGCGCGCGAGGCGCTGCAGGAACTTCTGCTCTAGCCGCGCAATCCGCGCCGTGAGGAATGGGTCGCGGGAACTGGTGCGCTGGCGGCGTAGCGTAGCGATTGCCAATTTGGCAAATTGCGCCGCTTTGACCATGTCTTTGGCGCAGCGCTCGTAGTAAATAGCCAGTTGTTCGCAGGCGTGAATGCCGTCGTGTGGATCGGCAACAATTTCCAGCCAAATCTCGGCGGCCTGAGTGTGTTCGCCGCGGCGCTTGGCCATCTGCGCAAGCTCGCGGCGCGCTCTGGGGCGGAATTCCGCTGGTAGCCCAATCGCCAGGGCTTGTGAGCAAACGGAATGCGCGCGATCGTTTTCGCCGCGCCGCTGTAAGAATTTTGAGAGCCCAAAGAGGTCGAGGCCTTCAATTTCGTTGGTGGTGGCGGATGACTCGGAAAGCATCTCGTTGATTTTGCCAAAGAGAGCGGCGAGCCCACGCAAATCCATCTGATTGTGCCGAACGACACCGGCCAGCGGCTCGGCGGGCCCTCCGCGCAAATAATCAAAATAAAATTGCGGGATGAGCGCGGAAGAAACATCGTTCTCGCGATGCCAGCCGAGGCGCGGCGCGTCGAGGACATGGCGCTCGAGTTCCACGAGGCGCACGGAACCGAGGCGGAGTTTCCATAACGCGCGTGCGGGATGCAGCAAATCAAGATGCGCTGCCAGTCTTGGCACGGCGATGGAGCGCGTCATGATGAACCGATTTTCGAGCAGCGGCCAATCGAACGATTTGCCGTTGAAGGTGACGAGCACCGGCCGCTCGGCCACACGTTGAGATAATTCCTGCAGCAGCGAATGTTCTTCCGCAAAATCGCGCATAAAAAACTGCTCGACCTGCAATCCGCCAGCATCCCACCACGCCAGGCCGATCAGAAATGCGTACGTACCGGTGCCGCCTGCGAGGCCGGTCGTTTCCGTGTCGAGGAATAGCCATTTTTCTGGATCTTGCAACGCGGCGCGGGTCTTGCGCGAGGTCGATTCATCGCGCGTGCGGGAGAGTAATTCGAGTGTTGTAGAGGAAGGCTCGGCAAATTCGGGAGTGGAGAACCAGTTTCGAAGAGCGAGGTGTTCGCCGAAATGATTCGTAGCCACGCCGGCGCCGAGGAGGCGACCGAGGATGTCTTCTTCGCCAGGCGTTCGAATGGCGGCATGGCACGCCAGCATTGGCCGTGTGGGCTTCAGCGCGGCGAGACGGGAGAATTTATCGGCGCCCACGGACATTTATGCACACACCCTATCGAGGATGGCTAGGGCTGCTTCTTTTGCGCGAGGGGCGAGATCGCCGGCGGGGCCAACGCAGGAGGGGCAGCCTTGTTCGCAAGGGCAAGCGGCGATGAGTTCGCGGGTTTTTTGCACGAGGAGAGCGTGCGTTCGAAAGAGGGGTTCGGAAAAGCCGATGCCGCCAGGGTAGGCGTCGAAAAGATACAAGTTTGGTTCGAAGAATTCCTTGGGGTTTGAGGAGAGGGCGTCTTGCATGCGAGTTGGGGTGAAATCGTCGATCGTGCCAGGTTGCGCGACAGTGGTCGAGGCAAGCCCCGTCCCTTCAGCGGAGGAGCTGGAGTCAGGGGCTGGCGGCCGCTCACCGATAGCAGTGCCTAGATCACGGCTATCGCACATAAGGAGAAGTGTGGCGACGGATTCGAGGGCGTGGAGGAGGCCGAACATGCCACTTTGGCGCTCGCTCACGGTGAAGGGAAGTGATTCGAGCAGCGGCCGTTCGAGAGTAATCCAGTAGGAAGTGGTGTGCATTTCATTTTCTGGAAGCTCGAGCTTGCCGTCGCCGATATTTTCGTTGGTGAAGAATTTGATTTTTTTGAAGCCGACGACTTGGGAGCGGACGAGGACATCGCCGTGGGAATGGGAGTGCTCGGATTGCTGGTTGCCCGCACAGCGTTCGGTGGCGGCGATTTCGAGGGGGCGGACTTGGGTGTAGCGGACGGCGTCGGTGTAGTAGTCGACGTCGACGCGCTTGACGTAGGCTTTGCGTTCCTTGAAGTCGAGATGTTCGACGTGGTGTTGTTGGCCGCCGTGAATGTAGATGGCTTTTTCGTGAAGGAAGACCAAAGCGCTCGGAAAATCCACTTCGCCGATGACTGTGGGTGCTCCTGTGATGTCGACGATCACAAAATTATCGCTGGTCACGGAGCGCAAGCTGATGGTGTCGGCGGGATAGGCTTCCTGCGTCCAGTGATAATTGTCTCCCGCTAAATGCAAATAGCCAGCCTCGGCGAGGCGCGCGCAAAGATCAGCAAGATCGACGTCGCCGAATTTGTCGTTAGGAGAAATGGGCAATTCGAATGCGGCGCACTTCAGATGGTTGATAAGGATTTCGAGATTGTCAGGCTGGATGAATGCGTGTTCGGGAGTGTTGCCAAAAAAATAGTCCGGGTGGCGAACGATAAATTGATCGAGCGGTGACGAAGAAGCTACCAGCACGGCGCAAGAACTTCCGCTGCGGCGCCCCGCGCGGCCGGCGCGCTGCCACGTAGCGGCGATCGTGCCGGGATATCCGGCCATAACGACGGTATCGAGGGAGCCGACGTCAATGCCGAGCTCGAGCGCGCTTGTCGAAACCACTCCGCGGATTTTTCCATCACGGAGGCCGCGTTCGATCTCGCGGCGCTCGTTCGGCAAATATCCGCCGCGATAGCCGCGAATGGTTTCCGGTTTTCCGGGCAATTGCGGATTCGCTTGCTGCAAATAGGTCAGGAGAATTTCCGTCTGCAGGCGGGAATTAGCGAAGACCATGGTTTGCAGATCGCGCTTCAGGAATTCTTGCGCGACGCGCGAGGATTCATTGATGTAACTGCGGCGGATGCCCAGCGCGCGATTCACGACTGGCGGATTGTAGAAAACGAAAGTCTTCTCCGCTGCAGGAGCGCCGTTGGCGTTGAGCACTTCCACTCCGGATTCGACAAGGCGTGAGGCGAGGTCGCCCGGATTGGCGATGGTCGCGGAGCAACAGATAAATTGCGGATCGCGGCCGTAGAAGCGGGCGATACGGCGCAGGCGGCGAAGCACATTGCACAAGTGGCTGCCGAAAACGCCGCGGTAGGTGTGCAGCTCGTCGAGGACGATGTAGCGGAGATTTTCGAACAAGCGCGTCCAGCGTGTGTGATGCGGCAGAATTCCGGTGTGTAGCATGTCCGGATTAGTCAGGACGATGTGGCCTTTTTCGCGAATGGACCTGCGGGCGTCCGCTGGCGTGTCGCCATCGTAGGTGAAAACGCCGAAGCGATTGTCGAGGCGCTGATTGAGGTCGTGAAGTTCGGCGAGCTGGTCTTGCGCGAGGGCCTTGGTTGGGAAGAGGTAGAGCGCGCGGCTGTCAGAATTTTCTAGGACCGCATTCAACACCGGCAAGTTGTAGCACAGGGTCTTGCCGGAGGCGGTCGGGGTGACGATGACAACATTCCTACCGGTGTGGACCGCTTCGGCTGCTTCGGCCTGATGAGTGTAGAGGCGCAGAATGCCCTTGGCGGCGTAGGCGGAAGCAAGGTCTGGATGCACCCAAGCGGGGAAGTCTGCCCACTGGGCCTCGCGCGCGGGGAAATGGCGGACAGCGGTAAGCAGCTCGCCGTTGTAGTCGCGCGCGGCAAAGGCGTCAAGGACTTCATGGACGCGGGTGATGGCTGCCGGCATGGTTGATCTGCGAACTGCAAGCGATTCGGGCATGAAAAGCCCCTCCAAGAAGGCCTCGGGCCTGAAGGTCCGAGCTACAGCTAATTCGCCTTTTATTCGCTCACGGTAACACGCGTTCTTTCACTGCGCAATACGGAAAATGAGGGATTTGACGCAGCGGACACAGTGAACGCAGAGTTCGCTGAGGGCCGTGTTCCTATTCAGCGGCTTTGGCGGCAAGCGTTTCGATGACCGCGATATTGGGGAGCAGGTCGAGTGGGAGATTGTGACGCGCCTGGAGATAGGTGGGCGCGTTGTAAGAGATCCAGACTTTGCCGGCGGCGTCTTCGGCAACGAGGATTTTGAGCGGTAAGTCCAATGCCACGCTGGGTGAGGCGAGCATCAGGGGCGTCCCTGCTTTGGGGTTTCCGAAAAGCAGAAGCTTGGTGTTTGGCATTTTCAATCCGGCGCTGGCAGCCTCGCCGCTGTGGTCGACGAGCTTGAAGAGCTTCACGCCTCTGGCTTGCAGGACGGCTTGCAGGCGAGCGACGGTTTCGTCTACGGAAAGTTTGCTGGGAGCCCGAAGAATGCCATTGTCCGGGAGGGATGACATCGAGGCTTCTCCTACTTGTGAACGATCCTTCGAGCTCCGTGAAGCTTAAAAAATTCAGCGAAGCCGGAGAATCACTATAGCACCCGCCACGAAGAGAACAGCCGAGGCGGCAAAGGCCGTGTGAACATTAAAGGCGGACCACAGCGAGCCGACCAGCAAGCTGGAGGCAAAGTCGCCGGCGGCGTTGACAGCCGCGAGCGTGCCGAAGGCCATGCCGTGCTGTTCCTTGGGGACGAGTTCGGCGGCGAGGGAGTCCTCCAGAGGCTCTTCCGTGCCAAGGTAAAGACCAGCCAGGACAAAAATCAGCGCGAGTAGCCACAGGGAATGCGTTCCCGTGCAAAGGAGAATCGCCGTGACTCCAGCCAGTGCGTATCCTGCGGCCAGCACGACTTTGCGGCTGGAAATATGGTCGCTGAGCCAGCCGCTGGCGTAAGCGGAGCCGGCGGAGAAAACGTTGTGTAGCGTATAGAAGCCGACGGCGATGCTGGCGGCACGGGCCAGGCCGTGAGCGGGCGTGAGCATGCGCGTGGCGTAGAGAATCAGCAGGGAATGGGAAAAATCGCCAGCGCCAAATATCCCGACCCCTACCAGGAGGCGGCGAAACGGAGGCGGCAGGGCCTTTAGCCCGATAAGGAAAGAGCGCGGGGCCTTCGGCGCGGTGGGGCGTTCGCGAACGAGAAGCCAGAAAGACGCGACGGCGATGAGCCCCGGCAGCAGCGTCCAAAGAAAGACTTTGCGATAGGAATGGCCGGTGGCTTCGAGGAGCCAGAGCGCGGTGAGCGGGCCAGCGATGGCGCCGACTGTATCCATCAGCCGCTCGAGACCGAAGGCGCGGCCGTAGGCCTCAGGCGGAACGTCGGCAGCTAGCAGCGCCTTTTTGGCGGGCGAGCGGACGCCGCGCCCCAGCCAAGCGGCGGCGCGGGCGAACAGCACGTGATAGGCGTGCGTAGCAAAGGCGAACGATGCGGTTGCAATGGCGGTGAAGGCATAGCCAAAGACGGCGAGCGGCTTCCGGCGTTTCAAGCGATCGGTGAAATGGCCGGAGGCGAGCTTTGCGAAGCTGGAGAGGCCGTCCGAGATGCCTTCGATGGCTCCAAGCCAGACGGGACCCGCGCCAATGGCGGCCAGGAATGCGGGGAGCACTGCCGTGGCGGTTTCATGGCTCCAGTCGCTGAACAGGCTGGTGAGGCCGACGCCGATGACGGTGCGGTTCAACCAGGATTGTCTTTCTGCGCTATCGGGCATGGGAATGCAGTTTACATTCGAAAGTTAAGAGTTGAAAGTTTACAGCTCAAGGGATGCGGACCTCTTGTGCGCCATGCGCTCAAAGTATTGCGCCAGGAGGAAAAGCGGCAGCGAGCTGCCGCGCTCCAAAACTATTTCTTGGCGGCGCGGTAGAGGATTACGCGGACTTTTTCGAGCGTGATTAGCCCGCCTTCGACCATTTCGTCGAGGCGGGGGAGGATTCTTTCGATACGCTCCAGGGATTC
>JBGPIX010000216.1:0-9340 GCA_041485085.1 Candidatus Acidiferrum sp. | reverse complement strand
GGAGATCGTGACACCATTTTCGCCGTAGCCTCGAGTGTCCCCTCCAGGTGGATTTATGCAAAGAACTCGCTATCCAGAGCGTCGGCGTACTACGCGTCTTTCCCTTCAGATTCCTCTGATGGTGCGTTGTCGGCTGCCCGAAGGCGAAACCATCGACCTCAAGGCTTCTACCTACATCGTGACGGCTCACGGTGCCTTGGTGTTGATGGACACTCCGTTGATCCCCGGCCAGACGGTGAAAGTCTTCAACGAACACACCGCCAAGTCGGCGGATTGTGTTGTCACTTCCTTGCGGGAAAAGCGGGACAGACGATTCGTGGGCATGGCCTTCGTCAATCCCAGCGTGGACTTCTGGCACATCGTATTCCCCAAGTCCGGCACCCGCCAGGCTGTCCGCTCTTCGCAGACCGGCGCGCTGGTGCCCCCGGGGTTCCGGCAGGATAATTCTCCTCAGTTCTAGCGGGATTTTTCGCGGAAGTGGCCGTTCAGCCTCAGACGTTCTTCACTGCGTAAATCTGATAAACCATAAAATAAACGATCACGCCTGTGACGCAGACGTAGAACCACAATGGTAGCGTCCATCGAGCGATGATTCTGTGCTTGTCGAACTTCTCCATCCAAGCGCGGCGCAGCGTAATCAGAATCAACGGCACAATCACGATTGCCAGGATCGTATGCGAAAGCAGTAACGTGAAGTAAACCGGCCTGATCCAGCCCTGCCCTTGGAACAGGACCACTTGTTTTACGCGCAGGTGATAACTCACGTAGGACACCAGAAACACGACGGAAACCCAGAACGCGGAGACCATGAATTTCTTGTGGACGTCCCGTTTACCGGCCCGAATCGCCGCATAGCCTCCCGCTAGCAGCACCGCGCTGGTCGCGTTGAGAGAGGCATTGAGGGCGGCTTGCGAGAACATGAGATGGAATGTGTCCTTTCTGGTATGGCTCTATCAGCTTGGATCAGCGCGGCAGCTTGTCGTAAATCATCAAGCCCAGTAGTAGTGGAATGTGCAGGACGGTAGCGTGCATGAGCCACTTGGCACGCGCGTTCGTCTTGTTGCTCGCGGCCCATAGGCACACTTGCACCAAAGCAGTGCAAGTGACGAGCGCGCCGAAGAAATACACCACGCCAGCCAAGCCCAGAATTGCCGGAAGCAGGCTCACGACCAAGAGCGCGGCCGCATACAGAACGATCTGCCGGAACGTGCGCGTGCCTTCGCGGTCGACCACCGGCAGCATCAGGATTCCTGCGCGCGCGTAGTCTTCGCGATACATCCAAGCGATGGCATGAAAGTGCGGGAACTGCCACAGAAACAGGATCCCGAAGAGCAGCCACGCGCCGCGATCGAGTGATCCTGTTGCCGCAACCCAGCCGATCATCGGCGGAATAGCCCCCGGAAAAGCGCCAACGAATGTCGCCCACACGGTGCGTTTTTTCAGCGGCGTGTAAGCCAGCAAGTAGCTCAAGCAGGTCGCAATACCCAATCCCGAAGCAAGCGCCCCGGCTGCCAGATACAGGTCCGCGGCTCCGGCAATCGCCAGCGCAACGCCAAACACCAGCGCTTCCCGCGGTTGCAGCACCCCGCTTGGCAGCGGCCGCAAAGCAGTGCGCCGCATGTAGCGGTCCGTATCGCGCTCGATGTAATGGTTCAGGGCCGCCGTGCCCCCGGCGATCAGCATGGTGCCGAAAACCGCGTGCAGCATGTGCAGCCATTCGACGGGGCCACGCGCACCCATGTAGTAGCCCGCAGCGGTCGTCATCAGAACAAGGAATGAGACGTCCGGCTTCGTCAGCGAGACATAGCCGTTGGCCCGCGCCGAAAGCGTCAGTTCCGCGGTACGGATCGTGCTCATCCGGTGGTCACCTCGCGCGGAGCCGTCGCGGCAACTTCCCTTCCGCGCGGCACCAGCCGGTAACACGTCAGAACGACGAGCACCGAAAACGCGAAGAGGATCGCGCCAACCACGGTGTGGATCACGGTCAAAGTGACCATCACCGGCATCGGCTGCGGCGCATCCGCCGTGGTTAGCCTCGACCAGTAAGCCGCCAGACCCAGCAGAAACTGTGTCCCGAAAATGGCGTGGAGCAGGATGCGTGCTTTGGAGAGTTCCCGCGATTTCTCAAAACGTTTGCGCAGCGCGACCGCCGTCCAAATCACCATGCCGAGCACCAGCATCGCTCCCGCCATGTGCGGCCAAATCGGAATGTCCTTGTGGCGGAAGCCCGCGCCAAGAATCACCTGCAGGTAAATGATGCCGGCATTCAGAATCGTCAGCGAATGAATCGATGGACTTCCACTGTCCTCGAGTTGCGGCTGCTCAGAGGTCCACCACTTGCTAGTGAACACCGCAATCCCAAGCACGGCCCCAAAAACAATCTGCGCAAAACAAGCATGAATGACGGGCAACCAGTAATGGAGCAATCGTATGACTACCTGGCCGCCGAGGATCGCCTGCACCACGACGCCAAGTACAGCCACAAGCCCGACCCACCGCAGCCAAATCCGGCTGTCCTTCAGCCAAAGCAACAGGGCCAAGACAAGGACAAGAATCCCCAAACCGCCCGCGACCGCGCGGTGCGAAAACTCAAACAGGTCGCCGCCTTGCAGAGATGATAGCGGGGGAACCAGCGTGCCGTGGGAAGTCGGCCAGTCCGTCACGGAAAGGGCCGCATCCTTGGAGGTAACCAGCGCCCCGGCAACGAAAAGAAGAACAGTCCAAAGCACAACAAAAACGGAAAATCGGTGCACGCCCGGATTGTAAGTGGAAGTCATTCGCCCTAGTCCCAGCGGCGAATTATACCTTTAACCCGCTGCGGACGAAAGCCGCGTGGATGGGGTCCCAGCATCGATTCCCACGGCGCGCAAGACGAGGTCTTTCAGCGCGGCGATGAACAACGGCGAGTCTCCGACGGCCGGCATCATGCGAAATCTTTCGATGCCCAGCTTTTCCGCCTCCTCGCGGGCTTCGATATTGATTTCATGGAGCGTTTCGATGTGCTCGGTGACGAACGAGATGGGCACAATGAGCATCTCTTTCACGCCTTCGTGGCCCAACCGTTCGATCGTGCCCGTCAGCGGAGGCTGTAGCCATTTCGCGGGGCCCACGCGGCTCTGGTAACACAGCAAGTGTGTCCGCGGCCAGCCGGGGTATTGCTTCGCGCCCAGTTCGCAAGCTAGGTGCACCGTTTCTTCAATTTGTTTCGGGTAAGGATCACCCTTTTCGACCAAGCTCATCGGCAAACCATGCGCGCTGAACACCAGATGAATCCGCGAGCTATCTGGAAATTGCCTTAACACCGATCCAATCCGCTGGACCAGCGCCTGAATATACAGAGGGTGATCATGGAAATTATCGACGGTGCGTTCCGGCGGCTTCCCGCCAGATTGCTCCCACTTTGCTTGATCCGCGATGCGGCGCCATTCCTTCAAACTGCTCAGCGTGGTGGCGTAGGAATAGTGCGGATACAGCGGCAGCAAAACGATTTCGTCCAGCGGCCCGGCCTTGCGCAACGTGTCCACGGCATCCGCCGTAAACGGGCGCCAGTAACGCATCGCTGTAACTGCCACCGGATCAACATACGGCGAGACCGCCTCGATCAATCGCACGCGTTGCCGTTCGGTAAGCGTCCCAATCGGCGACCGCCTCCCGATTTCCGCGTATTTGCCAGCGACAGGGATGCACCGGCGCGAAGAGATGAGCTTCGCAATCGGCCGCCGCAGCAGCCCGAACGGTCCGAGCGGAATAATGTCGGGATCCAGAAACAAGTTCAGCAGAAACGGCTCGACGGCCTCCAACGAATCCGGTCCGCCGAGCTGAAACAGCACAATCCCGACTCGTTTCTTCCCCGCCAAGCTATTTGCCTCGGCTCAATGAGTTCTTGAGTTGCTCGATCTCTGTTCGCAGCGAGGAGGCGCGCTTCCCTATACTCAGGTAGAAGCCGAAGAAGACCGCCCATCCGAGAACGTAAGCCGCAAAGATGCTGTCAAAGTTTTTCATTGAGCCTCCGCTTCACGCCGCAAATCATCCACTTCTCCACGCAATTTTTCCAACCGGTATCGTTCCGAAAGCAGCAAAACCATCAGAGCGTGCATCGCCAGCACGGAAAAGAAGAAAACCTTACGCATCGTCGGCTCAAGGCCGGAGCCGGGGCCGCCCATCACTACCGGTTGAGGGTGCTGCGTCCGCCACCATCGAATTGAAAAATAGACCAGCGGCACGTCGAGAAACGCAAAGATTCCAAAAAACGCGCTGAGCAGCGCGCGGCGATCTGGTTCCGCAATAAGGGTTCGCAGAAGTAAATACGAAACATAAAGCAGCCACATCACGAAAGTAGACGTCAGCCGCCAATCCCAGGTCCACCAGATCCCCCATACCGGGTGTGCCCAGATGGGGCCTGTGATCAGCACAATTGTGGTGAAGGCCAGGCCAACCTCAGCCGCTGAAATACCCAGCCAATCCCACTTCGGCTGTCGCCGCCAGACGTACAGCAGATTGCCGAAAAAGCAGACGAAAAAGGCGGTCATGCCGGCCCACGCGCTCGCGGCGTGAAAATAAAAAATTCGCTGGATGGGTCCCATGGTGCGTTCCATGGGAACCACGTAAAAGGAGGCGAAGGCTGCTGCCACAACCAGGCCCAGGGTTACCAGCCCCAGGATCGCGCGTTTTGCCATTGCAGATTATTCCTCCAATAGATATTCGCCGAAAAGCCATAGCGCCGTCAAAAACACTACATCGAAACCGGCCAAAAACCCGAGCCACTTCCCTTGCAGCGACGGCTGCACATCCAGCAGTGCCGCCGTCGCCTCCGTGCTGGCGATCAGCACCGGAGTCAGCAGCGGCAACAGCAATAAGGGCAGCAGCAGTTCCCGCATCCTGGCTTGCGCCGAGATTGCTGAAAAAGCCGTCCCCGGAATGGCTACGCCCACGCTGCCGAGAAAGAACACGAGAACAAGCTGAGGAAAGACACCCAGGATGTGGACATTGAAAAGCACCGCGAAAATGGGAAGAAGCAGCATTTCCGTCAGCAGCAGAAAAACCGTGTTGGCGATGAGCTTTGCAAGAAAAATGGCAAAAGGATCGCTCACCGACAATCGCAGGGCGCTGAGCGTGTCGTTGGTCTGCTCACGCAGAAATCCCGGCTGGAGCATCAGCGAAGCCGCGAAAAGAATAGCCAGCCACAGCAGTCCCGGGCCAAAACGGAGAGATTCGCTGCCCGACGGCTGGAAGGTGAAGCTGAACAGAATCACAATCGTGAGAATGAAGACTACGGTGGTGGTGAGCAGTTCTCGAGAGCGAAACTCCGTGCGGAGTTCCTTGCCCAGCAGCACCGCCGTATTGGAGAGCAGCGCCATTCACGCGTTCGCAAAAGAAAGGATCGAGCGAAAGTTCGCGCCGGTTCGCGTATCAGCAACCACTGAGCCCGCATCCAGCCGAACCGCCCGCGTCGCCAGGTTGGAAATTTCCGACTCCCCATGCAGGCTCATCAGGATGGTGCGCCCCGAATCTCGCAATCCGCGCAACTTCTCCGCAAACCAGCCCACCCCCTGCGGATCAAGCCCGGTTGCCGGTTCATCAAAAAGCACCACGGCCGGTTCATTCAGTAACGCGCGCGCGATGGCCACGCGCTGGCGCATCCCGCGGGAAAACGTGCGCACCAAAGAGTCCCTGCGCTCCAGGAGCCCCACTTCGCGAAGGAGCAACTCGGCGCGCGCAGCGGACTCTGCTATTCCCTGCAATCGGGCAAAAAGAAGAAGATTCTCTTCTGCCGTCAATTCGTCATAGACCATCGTGGCGTGCGCCACAAAACCGGCGGCCTGCTGCGCCCCGTTTCCTTCTCCGCGGCCGTTCAGGAAGCTCACCGTGCCCGACGACGGGCGCGCGAGCCGCGCCGCAATTCGCAGCAGTGTGGTTTTTCCCGAGCCGTTTCGCCCGGCGAACACCACGCACTCGCCAGCGGAAATTTCCAGCGAGACGCGCCGCAGCGCGTAGAGTCCGCCGTAACGTTTTTCAATTTTTTCGAAGCGGATTCCTGTGGGAGAAAAACTCGGCGGCGTCACCGGACGGCCTCGGAGATGGGCAGATCACTCCTGCTCTTCAATGCTCAGCCTCGCACGAGATCGCGCAGCACTTTTTCGGCCCGCGCGCGCTCTTGTGCATATTCTGCTTCGGAGATGGTGCCTGCCTGATGGCGCAGTTCGAGGCGGAACAAACGCTCTTTCAGCGCATCGAGGCTGGTGCCGATGGCCGCATCAACTTCCGCAAGGGTCGCTTCCCCGTTTGCCGAAACCGCATTCGATGCTGGCGTAGCTGAAGGTGCTGCATGGGCCACGGCAGGAGTGGGACTCGGTTTAGCCTTCTTTTGCTTTGGTGGCTGAACTTCTTCCCCCGCACCCGCTGCTCCCACTACCGCCACCACGGGCTTGCGTCCAAGTAGAATCGCGCCCATCACAAAAAGACCCAGAAATCCTGCGACCAAATACCACTTCAATCCATCCAGCCGTCCGGGAACTTGCTGGATGCTTACTCCAGCCGATTCACCGCCGCCCTGCTGCGCGTCGCGGCCCTGTTGACCTTGATCCGCCCCGGCATTCGCATCCGGCGGCGGTGCCGTGCCGGATACACTCACGGCTACAATCGTCCCCGCCGGCACATCCTGCCGGCCGTAGAGATTCATCCCCTGCTCTTGCCCACCGGGAGCCAAACCGTCCCCGCTGATCTGCACGCTTGGCGGCGCCACAACCAGCAACCGGCCGCCCGGATAAATCGTGGGAATCTTCACCGTTGCCGAGTTTCCGGTGTATGGCAGTTCGTAAGAAAACCGCACCGAGCTATCGCCCGGCCGAAACGCAAACGCGATCGAATAGCGATTCTTCTTTTTGTCGATGGGAAGTTGTACCACCGGCATGCCCGCCGGTCCCGCAGCCGCTACTTGCTGCAGCTGGCCGCCTTCCGGCAACACAAAATCAAAACTGCCCTCGGTTTTGTAGAGAGCCACCGGCGGCTGCGACTTGTTCTCGATCTGATATTCTTCGCCGACAATCATCGTCGCGCCGTTCGGCTGAAAGATCACCACGTGAGAAGGAACGTTGATGGTCCTGGCGTCCTTCGTCGATTCGTAGATATCCACCTGCGCGGTGCTCGTGCCCGGCGGAACGGCGTGGTTGAAAGTCACACCGTGATAGACTGCGCGGACCAGCATCGGCTGCGCGCCGAGTGCTGGATTGTCAAACGCGAATTCTCCCTGCGCGTCGCTCTTGGAATGCGCCAATTCCTGCATCCCGCCCTGAAGCTGGACCAGCGTGAGCTCAATCCCAGGCGCCGGTTTGCCGGTCGTGCCGTTCATCACCGTGCCGCGAACCGTCCCGGCTTCAGCGATTGCCAGCGGAGCCAGCAGGAACGCCACAACCAGAGCCAGTCGCGCGTAGCTGTTGCGCCTCATCACTGCGCGCTCCCATCCACAGGGCGCGTTCCACGCGGCCTGCGCACTTGCGCGTCCGTCACTTGGTCGATCTCGGCGAGTACCAACGCTGCTTCATTTTCAAGAGCCGTCTTCATCGCTTCGAAGTCACCTTCCGAGTATTTTCCAGAACGATACTCAAACCGCAGGTCGCGCAAATTGTCGTAGATGGTATCGCGACGCTCAAGCAGTTGATCCAGCTTCGTGCGGTGTGGCGCGAGGTCCGAAGCATCCGGCTGAATGTAAAAAATGAATAGACCGACGGCGATGGCCAGGGCCAGGCACGCGCCCAATATCGCCCAATCCCCTGAGGCAATCTCAATGATCGCAAGTGTGTAGAGGGCGGGAAGCATTTAATCCTGCGTCTCGCGTGACGCTTGCGCTCTGGCGCGCTCCAGCAATTCCGCGGAAACTCCTGGCGCGCCCCCGGCGGGCCTGGTTTCCTGAGCCGGCCGCTTCCGCCATCGCAAGATCACGAGAATCACCATCGCGGTGCCCACGAACAGATAAATGCTCGGCAACGCCCATGCAACCAGGCTGAACCCCGACTTCGGCGGTTCCGCATACACTTTCGTCCCAAATTCCTGGACAAACATTTGCGTGACGGCATCCTCGGAGTCGCCGCGCGCCAGTGCCACGTTCAATTCCTTCAACATGCTCGCGGATGTGGTGCAGCCCACGTGATTGCACTCCGTCAGCACCTGGTTGCAGCTGCACATGCACATGAATTTGCCGCCGACCTGCTTTGCCCGGTCGGAAAGTTGCTGGGCTCCAAGAGGCGTGATCAACAGCGGCAAAGTCGCGAACAACGCCAGCATCATGAACGTGGCAATCGCGCGAGCTTTAGTCATGACCCTCTCTCAAGGTGACTGGTGAGGGAAGTCCATGAGCCACGGGTTGCGCCACCGGCGCCTGTGCGCCCGATAGCACGAGTACGGCACGGCGATTCGGCAACATCGCCACAAGCGTCCCGAACACCACCACCACTCCGCCGAACCACAGCCACTTCACCAGCGGATTCAGGTAAGCGTGAATCACCGGAAGTTGCGTATCAGGACTCATCCCGGCGAAGACCACATATAAATCTTCCTGCAGCGTCGAACGAATCGCCACCATCGTGCCGTTCTCCTCGGTAGTGGAGAAGCGCCGTTTCTCCGGATACAGCATCATCGTTGGCTTATTGTCCTGGAGCACTTCAACGAGCAGTCGCTGTGCGGTGTAGTTCTTTTCCGGCTTGGTATCGAAGCCTTGGAGAACCAAAGTGTAAGGCCCAATTTGCAGGGTGTCTCCCTGCCGCATATCTTTCTGAGTATCGCGATTGAACGCCGCCCCGGCCAATCCGATAAAGACAAAAACCATTCCCATGTGAACGATGTAGCCGCCGTAGCGCCGCGTATTGCGCATCGTCAGGTCCACCGCCGATGCCACAAGCGAAGCTCCGGATCGCGAGCGAATGACTTTCGCTCCGCGATAGAATTCCAGCAGAACTGTGGACGCCACAAATACGCACAAGATCAAGGCCACCCACGAATAGAAGTGGCGGAAGCCAAATGCAAACGCAAACGCACCCGCGACCACACCGATTACCAGCGGCCATCCAAAATTTCGCTTTAGGCTTTCCGTCGAGGTCTTCCGCCACGCCAGCAGCGGCCCGACTCCCGTCAAAAACAGCAGCAGCAGCCCGACGGGAATAGTCACCTTATTAAAGAACGGCGCGCCCACGCTGATGCGGTTGCCGGTAATCCACTCCGAAAAAACGGGGAAGAGTGTTCCCGTAAGCACCGCGACGGTAAACACCAACAAGAGCAGGTTATTAAACAAGAAGCTGGATTCGCGCGAAACGATGGAATCCAGCTGATTCTCGCTTTTCAGGTAATC
>JBGPIX010000215.1:0-9379 GCA_041485085.1 Candidatus Acidiferrum sp. | reverse complement strand
GCAAGCCTGCTTCGTCGCCGAAGAAATGTTCGGCAAGGAATGCGGTGGCCTCACTCATGGTGGCGAAATCGAAGCGCTCGCCGTGCTCGCCTACCGGCCCGAGCTGGTGCACCTGGATCGCATCGACAATTCTTCGGACCACGCGCATGGTCACAAGGTCGACACCCTTCGCCGCACGCGCAGTTATCAGCCAGTGCTGTCCGACGTGCGCTCCATCGCGCCAACCGGCTGGTACGGCGCTCCGCAGCACGCCACGGTCGAGAAAGCCCGCCGCATGCTCAATGATGTCGCTGACGCCATCGCCAAACAGTCCGCGGAAATATTCAAGCAACTCGACAAGCTCCAGGGTGGCGTAGCGGAAATCAAGCAATTGAGCAAGGTACGCTGATGGCCCGCGTTTTCACCCAGGCCGAAGCGAAGCAACTGGGGCTGCCCGGCCGCAAAGCCCTCGAGATTGTCTCCGGCGAAAGAGGAGCGCTCGGTGTTACTCTGCGCCTCGCTGAAATTCCGGTACCCCAGCCCGGTGAATCGCCCCGCGGTCCTCATCAGCATTCAGAACATGAAGAATGCATCTACGTCCTCAAAGGCAAGGGCACGACCTTCGCCGATAGTGGCGAATACCCGCTCCAGCCCGGCGATACGCTCCTGATTCCTCCCGGCGAGAAGCACGTCACTCGCAACACCGGCAGCGAACCGCTATTACTCCTATGTTTTTTTCCCGTCGCCGATATCACCAAGAGCACCGTGGAGCCCGGCGTCCCTTCCCGGACTTCTCATCGGCCATGACCCTCGACGTGCTCTGCCTGCGCCCCGAATCCGATTTTCAGCGCGCCGGAGCGTTGCCTCCTGTCGCGCTCAAAATTGCATATCGCGCTCCCGGTGACCATGATGTTCACGATCTGATGAAACAAGCGCGCGCTCTGGTAATTCCGGCCGTTGGCTCCAAACTCTCCCCAGCACTTTTCGAAAATAGCTCCATCAAATTTGTCCAAATCACAGGCGCAGGACTCGATCGCCTCGACCTGCCCGCCCTAAAACGTCTCGGCATTTCCGTAGCCAATGTTCCCGGCGGCAGCAACAGTGCCGTAGCCGAATATGTTGTGACCGCCGCATCCGTTCTCTTGCGCCGGTTCGCGTGGGCCGACGCGGAAATTCGCGCTGGCCGCTACAGCGAATTTCGCGCCCGCATGGTTTCCGATAATCTTTCGGGACTAGATGGACTTGTCGCCGGTATCGTTGGCCTCGGCGTGATCGGTTTGGCCGTCGCCGAAGCTTTCCACAGCAGAGGCTGCGTGATCTGCTACCACGATCCCGCGCCACGTGATCCGCATGCCGCCGCATCTCTCGGCGCGAAATCCGTATCCCTCGATGAATTGTGGGCGACTTCTGACGTCATCACCTTGCACATTCCGTTGCTTCCCGCCACACAGGGACTTGTCGGTGAACGCCAGCTCGCAGCCATGAAGCCCGGCGCCATCCTGATTCAGGCCTCCCGTGGCGGCATCGTGGACGAATCGGCCCTCGCACACTCGCTCAAATCCGGCCATCTCGGCGGTGTTGCGATTGACGTCTACTCGGATGAGCCGCCCTCGCCGAACAATCCGCTTCTGTGTCTCGAAGGTGACGCCGCCCGCCGTATCCTCCTCACTCCGCACATCGCCGGCGTTACTCGTCAATCCGCCGCATTCCTCTTCCGCGCCGCCTGGCACAATATCGAGCGCGTGCTCATCGAAAACCTATCGCCCATGGATCGCGCCCTGTGAGAGAACGATGAAAATCTCTTTACCACGTCTATTAATTCTCTCGCTTGCACCGAGGTGCCGCGCGTGACCGCCAATTCATCCACCTCGCCGCGCAAGCACTGGTACTCCATTCTCTACATCCAGGTGCTCATCGCCATCGTTATCGGCATCCTGATCGGCCATTTCTCCCCAAAGACCGGCCTGGCCCTCAAGCCTCTCGGCGACGCCTTCGTCGCCCTCATTCGAATGATGATCGCCCCCGTGATCTTCTGCGTAGTCGTCCAGGGCATTGCCTCCATGACCGACCTCAAAAAAGTCGGTCGCGTCGGCATCAAATCCCTTCTCTATTTCGAAGTCGTTTCCACGCTCGCTCTCATCGTCGGCATTCTCGTCGCCGCAATTCTTCACCCCGGCTCCGGCCTCAACATCAATTTTGCCGCGCTCGATCCCAAAACGGCCGCCACCTACGCCAGCCGCGTCCACGAAACCGGCATAGTCCCATTCTTGCTCGCCATTATTCCACGCACTTTCGTTGACGCTTTCTCCGGCGGAGACGTTCTTCAAGTTCTGCTCGTCTCCATTCTTTCCGGCTTTGCTATTTCTCTGCTGGGGGCCCGTGGCGAACCGCTCACTCGTGGCATTGCCCTCCTCAGCAAAGCCGTCTTCGGCGTCATTCGAATCATCGTGCGTGCCGCCCCGCTCGGCGCTCTCGGCGGCATGGCCTTCACGGTCGCCAGCTACGGCGTTGCCTCGCTCTCCAATCTCCTTAAGCTCATCGGCACGTTCTACGCCACCAGCTTGATTTTCGTCATCCTCGTTCTCGGAACCATCGCGCACTTTGCCGGCTTTTCCATTTTTCGCTTCATCGCCTATATCAAGGACGAACTCCTCATCGTTCTCGGCACCAGCTCTTCCGAGACCGTCCTTCCGGATATGATGCAGAAGCTCGAGCGCCTTGGCGCGCCGCCTTCCATCGTCGGCCTCGTCTTCCCCACTGGCTATAGCTTCAACACCGACGGCACCAATATCTATCTCACTCTCTCCGTGCTCTTCCTTGCGCAAGTGACCAACACACATCTGGCATTCGGTCAAATGATCGGTATCCTTCTTTTCGCCATGATCGCCTCCAAAGGCGCCTCCGGCGTCACTGGCACGGGCTTTGTCACGCTCGCCGCCATCCTCGCCACCGTCCCAGCCATCCCGATTCAGTCCCTCGCTCTCCTCGTTGGCATCGACAAATTTATGAGCGAATGCCGGGCCCTCACCAACGTCATCGGCAACGGGGTCGCCACCATCGTCGTAAGCCGGTGGGAAAATGAACTCGACCCCGCCAAGCTCCGCGCGGAGCTAACCCATCCCCTCGAAAACGGCGAAACCAAATCGTCCTAGACAGCGTTACAATACCAGCCATGCCATTCGCATCGCCCGCCCGCCGCAACTCTCTTAAGCAACAAGGAGGCTCTGTGCAATCCACGCTCCTCGATCGCCGAAGTTTTCTTCGCGTCTCCGCCATCGCCGGCGGAGGTATTCTCGTTGCGTTGCATCTTGATCCTGTCGCCGAAATCCTCGCCCAAACGCCGCAGGCTCCGCCCGCCGCTTTCCTGCCCACAGCATTCATCCGCGTCGCCGCCGACGGCATCATCACCATCATGGCCAAGAACCCCGAGATTGGTCAGGGCGTCAAAACCCATCTCCCCATGATCATCGCCGACGAACTAGACGTTGATTGGAAAGACGTCCGCATCGAGCAAGCCGACCTCGACGAAACGAAATACGGCCCGCAACGCGCCGGCGGCAGCACCGCCACTCCCATCAATTGGGATCCTCTGCGCCGCGTCGGCGCCGCCTGCCGCCAGATGTTCGTCACTGCCGCCGCGCAAACCTGGTCCGTGCCGGAATCCGAATGCCAAACTTCTTCTGGGCGCGTCACCCATGCGCTAACAAAACGCACTCTTACCTATGGGGCACTCGCGGAGAAGGCCGCCGCGCTGCCCGCGCCCGATCTCAAGTCCGTCAAGCTCAAGGATCCCAAAGACTACAAAATCATCGGCCAGCCCATTCACGGCGTCGACAACGCCTCCATCGTCACCGGAAAGAATCTATTCAGCATCGACTTCAAGCTTCCGGGAATGTTGTACGCCGTCTATGAAAAATGCCCCGTCTACGCCGGCAAGTTCGTCAGCGGCAACGTGGATGAGATCAAATCCATGCCCGGCATACGCCACGCCTTTGTCGTCGAAGGAACCACGGAGCTGCTCGGTCTGCACAGTGGCGTCGCCATCGTTGCTGATAGCTGGTGGCAAGCCCACGCCGCTCGCCAGAAATTGCAGGTGAAATGGAACGAAGGTGCCACCGCGCAGCAAAGCAGTGCGGGCTTCCTGCGCCGCGCCGAAGAACTCTCCAAGCAAGCCCCTGCCATCCCCTTGCGCAATGACGGCGACGCCGATGCCGCGCTGAAATCCGCCGCGAAAATCGTCGAGGCCGCCTACGCCTATCCCTTCATCGCGCACGCTCCCATGGAGCCGGAAAACTGCCTCGCGCATTTCCACGATGGCAAGCTCGAATTCTGGTCTCCCAGCCAGACGCCCGAATCCGGCCGCCTGCAAGTCTCCAAAGTACTCGGCATTCCTCATGACGACATCATCGTCCACTTGAAGCGCGCCGGCGGTGGCTTCGGCCGCCGTCTCACCAACGATTACATGCTCGAGGTCGGCGCGATTGCCAAGCAGGTCGGCGTACCTGTAAAACTCCTCTGGACGCGTGAAGACGATTTCCAACATGACCACTATCGTCCCGCAGGCTTTCACTTCCTCAAGGGTGGCCTCGACGCCTCCGGCAAACTCGTCGCCTGGCGCAATCACTTCGTCACCTTTGGCGAAGGCGAGCAGTTTGCTCCCTCAGCAAACATCCCCGGCAACGAGTTCCCGGGTACGTTTCTGCCTATTTTTTTCTTTGCCGCTTCACTGATGCCGCTGGGCGTTCCCACCTACGCGCTGCGCGCCCCGCGCAGCAACGCCTTCTCCTGGGTGTTCCAGTCCTTCACCGACGAGCTGGCCCACGCCGCTGGAAAAGATCCCGTCCAGTTCCGCCTCGATTTGCTCGGCCTCCCGCGCATCACCACGCCCGACATCAAGCCCGATCCCTTTTCCGGCAACATGGATGCCACTCGCATGCAGGGTGTGCTCAAACTTGTCGCGGAAAAATCCGGCTGGGGTTCGCGCAAGCTGCCTAAGGACACCGGCATGGGCGTGGCGTTCCAGTTCTCTCATCGCGGTTACTTTGCTGAAGTTGCGGAAGTGCGCGTGGACGCCGAGAGCAAAGTCAAAGTGAACAAAGTCTGGGTTGCCGGTGATATCGGCAGCCACATCATCAATCCCAGCAACGCCGAAAATCAAGTCCGCGGCGCCATCCTCGAAGGTCTCAGTTCCGTGATGTCCTACGAAATCACCATCGATCGTGGCCGCGCCGTCCAAAGCAACTTCCACGAATACACGCCCATCCGCATGCCGCAGGGGAACCCCGAAATCGAAGTTAATTTCCTGAAGACCGACAATTCTCCCACCGGCCTCGGCGAACCTGCCCTCCCGCCGGTACTTCCGGCAGTCTGCAACGCGATCTTTGCCGCCACTGGCAAGCGTATTCGCTCCTTGCCGCTCTCCAAACACGGCTTCTCCTGGGCCTAGTTTTTCTTGGTTTTGTAGGGGCGGCCTTCTGAGGCCGCCCTCGCTCAGTTTTGCAGGTCCCGGGCTTTAACCCGGCGTATTTGTCTCTCATCTGCGGGCTTGTATCCCGATCTTGCCGAACGTGATCGGACATTTCGCAACATGCTTGATTCGATGACTCCGATGGATGAACCGGCGGACAAAATAAAGACCTTTCTTCCTTGGTCGGAAATCGAAGAGGAGGCGCGCAAGCAGATCCTCAACGTTTCCCGGCTTCCCTTTATCTATAAATGGGTGGCCGTGATGCCAGATTGCCACTATGGTATTGGTGCGACGGTCGGCACGGTCATCGCCACTCGCGGCGCCGTCGTTCCCGCGGCTGTCGGAGTGGATATCGGCTGCGGAATGATTTCCCTGCAAACTCCTCTAAAGCGCAACGACCTCAAAGACCTCCACGCGATTCGCCAGGGCATCGAGCGGCGGATTCCTATGTCGGCGGGTAAGAATAACGCCAAAATTTCACAGACCGCCGAAGCCCGCATCCGCGAATTGAAGCAATTGGAGAAAGACACCAAAGGAAATTACGCGAGTTTTGATTCCGATTGGGAGCTGGCCTTGGGAACTCTCGGAGGCGGCAATCACTTCATTGAAGTCTGTCTGGATGAAAATGATACCGTTTGGCTGACCGTTCATTCCGGCTCTCGCGGGGTCGGCAATAAAATCGGTATGCACTACATTCGTCTCGCACAGAAAAAATGCCAACAAGCCTCGATCCCTTTGCCGGACCGCGATCTGGCCTATCTCGAGGAGGATACCCGCGAGTTCGATGACTATATCCGCGACGTAAAATGGGCGCAGACTTTCGCGCGGCTCAATCGCGACGAAATGATGGACCGCATCCTCACGGAAATGAGTTATCAGATCTTCGCTGAGGATGGCCACCAGAAGGATCTGGAGCTATCGCGCATCAATTGCCACCACAATTTCACGCAAGTCGAAAATCACTTCGGACGCGACGTCTGGATTACCAGAAAAGGCGCGATTCAAGCGAAGCTCGGGATGCGCGGCATGATTCCGGGTTCCATGGGCGCGAAAAGTTACATCGTCTCTGGTCTGGAGAACAAGTACGCTTTTCATTCCGCTCCCCACGGTGCGGGCCGGCGAATGTCCCGCACCAAGGCGAAGGGCGCCTATAGCATGCAGGACTTGGAACGCTCCATGGCCGGGATCGAATTCAGAAAGTCACCTGTCCTGCTCGACGAGATTCCCTCTGCGTACAAGGACATTGATCAGGTCATGCAATATTCCGCGGACTTGGTCAAAATCGAGCACACCCTCAAGCAACTCGTAAACTGCAAGGGCGACTAAACCGCGGCCGGCGTCACCGGCGAGCGCATCCGCTCCTTGCCACTATCTAAAACGCGGCTTCTCCTGGGCCTAATACTTGCGGTTTTTTTTAGGTGCGGACTTTAATCCGCCTGCCTTGTAGCGGCGAGTTTTCTCGCCATTTTGTTCCCGGTTTGTAGAGCCGGCCTTTCACCGGCCCCTACTTAGCTCCGTCTCGTGGCTGGCGAGCGCCTTCTCTTAAACCTCCTTGCTCAGTTAGAAATTGAAGCGCACCGAGAGCTGCAGATTCCGCGAGCCATACTTCGGTGCCGAAAAAATCGGCTTTCCGAAATGATCGTTGACCGTGGCGTCCCAGATGGGCAGATTAGTACAGCTGCCATCTGGTTGTGGCGTGCACTGCTCGCTCGTGGTGTACTGCACGTTGTCCACCGCGCCTTGCTGAAAGTTCGCGTGGTTCAAGAGGTCAAACGCTTCAATCCTGAACTTCAATGCGAGCCGTTCATTCAACTGGAAGCTGCGCGCCAGACTCAGGTCCAGATCGCGCACCCCCGGTCCGCGGAAGGAATTGAAGCCCTCGCCCGGCACAATCGAAAAGTTCACATTCGCCGTGTCAAACACCCCCGTGTAGGGACGTCCGCTAGAAATCGTCGCTATAGATGACACAGTGAACCCCTTCAAACCCTTCATCTGCGGCATCCACGATCCGCTCAGCACTAACCGGTGCGTCTGATCCAGTTGGGATGGCCCGCGTTGCGACTGTTGGTCGAATTGGTTCATGTAACCCGTGCCTTGGTCAGTCGTTTTCGAAAACGTATAGGCCACTGCCCCTTGAAATTGCGCGCTCTGATGTCGCAGAGAAAGCAGCATGCCGTGATAAATGGACAAGCCCGAGTTGTCAACCGCGTTGATGGCGCTGAAATTTGGGTCGATAAAGCCGTCGATGGCCTCAAATTCCGGCACCACAAAAGACTTCCCGCTGGGTAAATTCACGGTCGCAGTTGTAAAGTTTCCACCGAACGCCACTTGCTGTTCTGGTGGCACCAGATTCAGATCGAAGCCAAAATTCCCGTTTGCTTGCCTCGTCACCCCATTCGAATTCCCCAACAGCGCCACCCCGTGGCTATAGACATAACCGATGCTCATAGCTGTATTAGCCCCGAACTTGTGTTCCACGGTCAGATTGCCCTGCTCAACGTACGGGTTCCGAAAGTTCGGCACGAACACGTGAATCGACTGTCCGCCCGCACCACCGGCCGGCGGCGCCGTCAATCCATTGGGATACGTCACGGCCGGATTATTGTTTCCAAATCCCGGGCCCGTCAAAAACACGAATTGTCTCGAGATTCCGTTCGAGACCAGCGCGTCGGATACGTCCAGCAAGTCTTCCTGGATATAAAACAATCCGAATGACCCACGGACCACCGTGTCGCTCTTGCTCTCCAGCGAGTAGGCAAACCCAACTCGCGGCGCAACATTATTCTTGTCCTTTGGTATCCGGCACGTCAGCGTAAACGCCGGATTGCAAACTTTGGGCTGTGCCAGGTTCTGAAAGTCCCAGCGCACTCCGTAGTTCAGATACAGTTTCGAGGTTGCTCGAAATTGATCCTGGGCAAACAGCGAGTACGTCGGAACCGTGAACAAAGCCGTAGATTGCCCAAACGATTGCAGGTCAAACTGGAATGACCCGGTCGCTAGGTCTGCCAGGCTCCCAAAGTGAAAATCGCCCGCCGGACCATACACAAAATAGTCCCGGTCATGGTTTATGTTGATGTCCACACCGGTCCGCAAGGTATGCCGCCCGGCCACGTGTGTGAAGTTATCAGAGAACTCAAATCGCCGGTCCGTCGTGGACAATTGGAACCGGTTTCCTCCGAAGACATACCCTGTGTCCGGATTCTGGATCACCGTCGAAGGCGCGGTTGGCGGTGAGTTTGGAATGTCGAAGTGAAGATCATTTGCAAGATGGACTCGCGCTTCATTGAATGTATAGGGGCTCAGGGTGCTCACCACCGAGAACTGAAAAAAGTGGCTGGTCGCTCCGTCAGTTAGAGCCAGTCCGTCTCCCGTCGACGTGGGAGTGTTGAAGTATCCATGCGGACTGCGAAAACGTTGATAGTTGTAACTCGCAGTGAAGCTGTTCTTTGGCGAGAGTGATCCGCTCAATTTTGCGAACGCGGTGTTCTGGTTGAAACTTCGAGCAAATGATCCTGAGTTATCGGTAAGAATCTTCGCGATCGCGGGATTCGCAGCTAGGAATGTCGCCTGCTCCTGGGGAGTCCCCACGGTCGAGAGGGCTTGTGCATCGCTCACCGTTACCGGCTCATTGCGTACCTGCCCTTCATAATTCGCTAGGTAGAATAGCTTGTCTTTGCGAAGTGGGCCGCCGACGGTCCCCCCAAACTGCTGCCGGCGATTCGGAGGCTTTGGGATCCCTAGCTGGTTGTTGATCGAGTCGTTGGCGTTCAGAGCCGAATCCAAGGCGTAGTAGTAGGCATCTCCGTGAACCTCGTTCCCTCCGCTTTTGGTCACAGTATTTACCAGCCCCCCGCCGGATTGGCCGAATTCCGCTTCATATCCGGAGGTGTTCACCTGAAATTCCTGCACGATATCCTCGCTGAACTGAAAAGG
>JBGPIX010000214.1:0-9382 GCA_041485085.1 Candidatus Acidiferrum sp. | reverse complement strand
GATCCTCGATCGCAATACGCAGTATTCCTATCTCGAAGCGCAGCAGGCCAGCCAGCGCATCGCGAAAGCCATGTGGGCCGGTGGATTGCGCGGCGAGGAGCGCGTGGCGATCTTCTCGCCCAACGACGCTCGCGTTTTGCTCTGCATGCTGGGGCTGATGCGCGCCGGCGGCGTCTGGGTCCCCATCAATTACCGCAATGCGCTGGACGCCAACGTCCAATACCTGAACTACTCTGAAACCTCCTGGCTGTTCTATCACAGCAGTTTTCTCGAACAAGTACGCCAGATCAAATCGCTCGTGCCAACGCTGCGTCACTTCATCTGTATTGACACGGAAGCCGACGGCGATCCCTCGCTTGAAACTTTCATGCAAGCGGGAGAGGGCACAGAAGATCTCGACTGGGGCGACGCGCACGGCAATCTGGGGCGCCTCGCTGGCCTCGTGCCGACCGGAGGCACAACCGGCCCCGCCAAGGGCGTGATGGTGACGAATCTCTCCTGGGGCACCATGACGGAGCTGGCGCATCAAAATCTCCGTTGCGATGACATCGAGCCCGTGTGTCTGAGCACAGCGCCACTTTCTCACGCGGCCGGAGTCGTGGCGTTCGCGATGTTTTCCCTCGGCGCCACCAATGTTGTGCTTCCCGCCTTCGACGCTCTGGAAGTCCTGCAGAGCATCGAGCGATTTCGCGTCACTCACGTCTTCCTTCCCCCGACCGCCTACTATGCGATGCTCGCTCATCCCAAGCTCAGGGACTTCAACTATTCAAGCCTGCGCCGTTTATTGATCGCCGCCGCGCCCGTATCGCCGGACAAATTCAAAAAAGGCATCGAAGCCTTCGGCCCGTGCCTGTGCCAGTCCTATGGGCAGACCGAAGCGCCCATGTACATGACGTTTCTCGATCCCGCGACCGTGGCCGCCGCCGCCGCGGGCGACCACCCGGAGCGATTGAAGAGTTGCGGCAAACCGACGCTGGCGGTGCGGCTCGCGATCATGGACGATGGCGGAAAAATTCTCCCGCCCCTCAAAACCGGCGAAATCGTCGCGCGCGGCGCTCTAGTCGGTGCCGGGTACTATAAGCTGCCGGAAGCCACCGCGGAAATTCGCACCCATGGCTGGCACCACACTGGTGACGTGGGATACAGAGACGAAGACGGCTTTTTCTATATAGTCGACCGCAAGAAAGACATGATCATCACCGGTGGCTTCAACGTCTACTGCGCGGAAGTCGAAGCCTGCGTGATGGAGTTGCCGCAAGTTCGCGAATGCGCGGTCATCGGCGTGCCCGATGAAAAATGGGGAGAAGCTGTGAAAGCCATCGTCGTCCTTCGTGAGGATGAGGCTTTGAACGAAACAGCGATCATTGCTCACACCAAAACGCGGCTCGGGGGAGTGAAATCGCCGAAGTCCGTCGAATTCTGGAGCGAAATTCCGAAAACTCCGGCGGCAAAGACGGACAAGAAGGCCATCCGCAAACGCTATTGGGAGGGAGCCGACCGGGCCGTACATTAGAGAGCTGGAAAGCGCGCGGAGTGCGCAAGAGCATCGAGTATGAGCGAAGATGTTTTCATTCTCGGGATTTACAGCACCGCGGTGGGGCGCTTCCTGGAGCGTTCGCCGAAAGATCTCGTACGCGAAGCCTATCTCGGCGCGCTCAACGACTCAGGCATCGACGGCGGCCTGATCGGCCACGTGTGGTTCAGCAACATGATGCTGGACTTCTGGGGCCAGCCAAACGTGAAAGGCCAGGTCTGCCTGTTGCCTCTCGTCGAGGAAGGATTATTGCCAGCAGGCGTGGCCACTACAAATGTGGAAGCCGCGTGCGCCAGCGGCACGCTGGCTTTCAATGGGGCCTGGAAGGATATTCTCTCCGGGCAATGTGAAGTCTCGCTGGCCATCGGCATGGAAAAAATGTACGACCCCTCGCGGAAGGCCGAATTCTTTGTGCGGCTCGAAAAAGGAACTGATTTTCTCGACCCGCAGGACTGGACCGCGCTTTACAAAAGCATGGCTGCCGCTTGTGGAACGAAGTTCGAGCCGAGTCCGAATCGATCAATCGCCATGGACATCTACGGGCTCTGGGCGAAGACGCACATGGCTCGTTACGGGACTACCGCGCAGCAGATCGCCTGCGCTGCCGCAAAGAATCACACCAACTCGGTCGCCAATCCTCGCGCTCAATATCGCTTTCCTATGGACCTCGATGCTGTGCTCGCCGACCGCATGGTCTGCGAGCCGCTCACTCGCGCCATGTGCGCGCCCATCGGCGATGCGGCTGCGGCAGCATTGCTCTGTTCTGGAGCTAAGTTGCGCGAGTTGCCGGAGATCGTTCGCCGCCGTGCGGTACGAGTTCGCGGTCACGGAGTGGCTGGCGGACGGTTCCACGCGTCGTGGGAAGACGAAAGGGCACCAGTGCTGGCCGCGCGCCGCGCTTATGCCATGGCCCAGTTGAAGCCGCAGGATATCAATGTGGTCGAGCTTCATGACGCGACCTCCTTCGCGGAAATTCATCTCGTCGAGGATTTGGGATTTTGTCCACGCGGGCAGGGCGGCCCGTTCACGGCGTCGGGAGCCACATGTCGTTATGGGCAGATCCCTGTGAATCCTTCGGGTGGATTGGTTTCGCGAGGGCATCCCATCGGCGCCACCGGCCTCATGATGTTGAACGAATTGTGCATCCAATTACGCGGGGAAGCCGGCCTCATGCAAGTTCCCTACGCCCGCATCGGTTTGGCGGAGAACGGCGGCGGGCTGATCGGAAACGATCTCGCGGCGTGCGCGGTTACGATTCTGGAAGCGGCAAGTTAAGGAGGGCCATCATCGTTACGATTCTACGAGTTCCCAAGTCCGGCGGCATTCCGACGACCAAAGCGCGAGTGGTGCGCTGGTTCAAAAAGGAAGGCAGCAAGGTGAAACAAGGTGAGCCGGTCGTGGAGCTGGAGACCGATAAAGTGAATTACGAGCTCGATTCACCGGCCGGAGGTGTGTTGCTCAAGATTGTCGCCGCCGTCGATGCGGAAGTGCCTGTTGGCGATCCGCTCGGTTGCATCGGTCAACCTGGGGAGACTCTCCCTGAGTTTTAATGCAAGGATCTGAAGCAAGGAGATTTCAGCTATGGCAAAGAAAAAAGCGCTCACAAAAGACCGGCTGGTGTGGATGTACAAGCAGATGGTGCGCATCCGGGAGTTTGAAGAACGCGTCAAGCGCACGTTCGTCGAACATCCGGGTGTGATTCGCGGGCACACGCATCTCGGCGATGGCGCGGAAGCGACCATAGTCGGCGCGCTCGCGACGCGCGAGGAGAACGATTTGGCGATGCCCAGTTACCGTTGCCACGGCTACCCTCTCGTCCTCGGCACCTCGCCGCGCAAAATGATGGCGGAAATCTACGGCCGCAAGGACGGTCTTTGCGGCGGCTTCGGCGGCTCCATGCATCTGGCCGATCCGGAGCACCATTTTCCCGGTACCTCGGGAATTATCGGGCAGGCCATCACGCATGCGACCGGCGCGGCGCTGACCGCACAGGTGAAAGACACCGGTCAGGTCATTCACTGTTTCTTCGGCGACGGTTCGACGAAGCAGGGCGCCTTCTACGAATCTTTGAACTTGGCGGCCGTGTGGAAGCTGCCCATCGTTTACATCCTGGAGAACAACCACTACCAGGCTTACACGCACATCAGCCTCGAGGACGCCAATTACATTGCCGGTGACCCGCTCTCGCAAAAGGCGATGGCTTTCAGCATTCCCGGCGTGACCGTGGATGGCACCGATCCGCTCAAAGTTTATGCGGCCGTTCAGAAAGCCGCCGAGCGGGCCCGAAGTGGAAAAGGGCCAAGCTTGATCGAAGCCAAGTTCTATCGCTTGAGCGCACATGGCAACGCCATCACCGTTCCTCCAGTGCCGACGCAATTCCCGGAGCACGAGGCCGTGGAAGTGTACGGGAAGAAAGCGGAGTTTGCGGCGGCGAAGAAGAACGATCCCATCCCGCGTTTTCGCGTGGCGCTTCTCCGCAAGGGAGTGCTGCGCGTGGCGGATGCGAAGCGCATTGAAGCCGAAGCACAAGCAGAAATGGAAGACGCCGTGCAATTTGCGCTGGCCAGCCCGCAACCGGCGCCTGCCGAAGCGGTCAAGTACGTGTACGCGTAAAGAGGAGGAACCATGGCGCGCGAAATGATGTATGGCGAAGCAATCGGCACGGCGATGACCGAGGAGATGGAGCGCGACGAAAGCGTCGTTCTGTACGGCCAGAATCTGGCCATGACGGAACGCGACCCCATGCTGAGAAAATTCGGAAAGAAGCGCGTCCGCATTGCGCCCATATCCGAGACAGCGGAGATGGGAGCCGCTGTCGGTGCAGCGCTCACCGGGCTCCGGCCTATCGTCGAGCTGTGGATGAGCGAATTCATGCTCGTGGCTTTCGATGAGTTGATCAACGAAGCGCCGCGGCTGCGTTATATGTCGGGCGGGCAGGTCAAAGTGCCGCTAGTGTTTAAAGCGGGATACGGTTTCGCGGCCGGCTGGGCAGGACAGCATTCCAATTGCATCTATCACACCATGATGGGGATTCCCGGTTTGAAGATCGCGCTGCCTTCGGATGCCGCGGACGCCAAAGGACTGATGGCCGCGGCGATTCGCGACGACAATCCCGTCGTCTATCTCCACCACTACATGCTGACCCTCGATAAGGGACCGGTGCCGGAAGGCGAATACCTGATTCCGTTTGGCGTCGCGGACGTCAAGCGCGAGGGTTCCGACGTCACCATCGTGGCCACCGGATGGATGGTCAAGAAATCGCTGGCGGCAGCGGAGCTTTTGTCGCAGCAGGGCATCAGCGCGGAAGTGATCGATCCGCGCACCCTCGCGCCGCTCGATATCGAAACCATTCTCAAGTCCGTGAAGAAAACGGGACGGCTCGTTTTGGTGGACCAGGCGACGCGGCATGCCTCCGCGGCCGCGATCATCGCTGCGGAAGTCGCCGAACACGGCAGCAAGTTACTCAAGGCGCCGCTCAAAATGGTTACGGCGCTGGATACTTCAATTCCGTTCAGCGAGCCGCTGGAAAATTTCGTGCTGCCCAACGAAGAAAAAATTGTGGCGGCCGTGAAGTCGGTCCTCGCACGGCAGGCGGCGGGCGTTTGAGGAAAGATTCTTTCAGCGGCTGAGGTGCAGGCGTAACCGTGGTTTGTGAACGATGATTGTGCAATTGAACCATCTGCAACGGAAGCCTGCCGCGAGCACCACGCAGGAAGTGGTGGACACTCTCTATTCGCTGCTGGAAGAGGGCCACATCGAGCAGGAGCAGTTTGCGCGGCTGCGCGTGCAGTTGGATTGGATTCAGTATCGCCAGAATTTTCGTGAATGCGTCATGGCTATCAGGGCGACGAACGACCGGCCTGAGCAGTTCCCGGGGCTCGAAGTGCACATCGATACCCGCCAGGTGACTCCCGGATGCCTGCACGAAGCCATTCTGCGCACCATGGGGAGCGCCGCTGATTCGCCAACCCCTGATCCGGCCCATCCTAATCCGGAAGTAGTGCTCTTGGAGGACTTTCGGTCCTTTCGGGAGAGCATCGCGTGGGGATTCAACCGGCTCTACTGGCATCGCCTGGCAGATTGGGAGCAATTCACGGGGAGAGGCTACGAGCTGGCCCTTCCCGGAGGGAAGTCGGACGCAAATCATCCTGCTGCAGTGGCGGATTGCGTCGCGGATTTCTGGACCTTGCTCCGGGATTTGGAGAACCGCAAGCAGTTGCCGGAAGAAATTTTTGTCATGGAAATCGGTGTGGGCATGGGAACTCGTTCCGGCCTTTGGCTGGATCGGTTTCATGCGCTCGACCGGGAGCGCGGAACGAACTACTACCCGCGGCTGAAATTTCTTCTCGGCGATTACTCGCTGGCAACACTGGAACGCTCCCGCCCTGCGGTCAAGGAGCATCTCGAGCTCTGCAGCTTTGTGGTTCTGGATGCCCTCAATCCGCTGAAGAACCTTGCGTTTCTGCGCCACAAAATCCTTCACATTCATTTGACCAACGTGTACGACAACCTGCCGGATGAGGAATTCGCGCGCAGGGATGGACGCCTCTACGCGGTTCAGGTGCGCGCCTACATTCCACCAGCGGACGCGCAGCGCATCAGCAAGGAACTCGATATTCCCACCGCGGAAATTCCACGTACCGTGAACCGATTGCTGGAGGGTGGTCCAGACTACCTCTCGGATCGCCGGCGCGGAGTCGCTTTCTGGCAAGAGATATGGAAAGCGATGCGACTGGAAGAGCGGCTCGTCAGCCTGGACGATTTGCCCGACCTGACCATTCCCGGTGATTTAAGGACATCTCAGCTTGAGGAAGTGCTGGAAAAAGCTCCCAGCGACGTTCGCTTTCACTTGAGCTCGGGCGCGCTCGAGAGTTTTCACAATACACTTCCACTTCTTCATCCCCGCGGATTCTTGCAGGTGCAGGACATTTTCGTCACCAATTTCAACGAATACCGATTGGGGTTTCACGGACCCGGGAAATTGGATGGCTCCATCGTGAATTGGGTAAACGGCGCCCTGCTTCGCGAAGTCGGGGAACGCGCCGGATATGACGTGCACTTCGCGCCCTTTCACTATCGCAAGGGCTCGAAAACGTCGATTCTTTATACAACGCAACGGGAGTAATGCTGATGACTCTTCCCATTCTTCCGACGACCGTGGTTGGCAGCTACTCGATGCCGGGCTGGCTGGAACGGCTGAAGACCGAATTCTATGCGCGACGCATCAGCCGCCGCGACTTGGACGAAATCCACGACACGGCCGTGAAAGCTGCCATCAAGGACCAAGAAGTAGCTGGCCTTGACATCATCACGGATGGCGAGTTGCGGCGAGACAACATGATCGATTATTTTGCCGAGCGGCTTCCCGGCGTGCAAATCGATCATGCTTCCAAGAAGTTTCATTACGATTTCTACGACAGCAAGGTACTCGGCAAGCTTCCCACGGCTCCTCTTGGCCTGGTGGATGATTTCAAGTTCCTGCGCTCGTTCACCGAGCGCGAAACTAAATTTTGCGTCACCGGCCCGCATTCTCTCTCGAAGCGCATCCGCAACGAACACTATCCGACCGAGGAAGAGTTTGCGATGGACCTCGCTCGCGTGATGAATCCCGAGTTGAGGGCCATTGCCAAAGCCGGCGCACATTTCATCCAGGTTGACGAACCCAACTATTCGGGATTTCCCGAGGATTTGCCGTGGGCTGTAAAGGCCCTGAATGCACTGGTCGATGGAGTAGAAGCAAAAATCGCGGTGCACATCTGTTACGGAAACCGCTACGGCAAACCTTCCTGGGAAGGGAGTTACCGCTATTTGCTACCGGGAATTTTCGATGCGAAAGTGCACCAACTTACCTTGGAATTCGCTAGACGTGGCGGCGAGGACCTCGAACTTTTCCGTGAACTGCCGGCGCGATTCGAATTAGGCGTTGGCGTCATCGACGTAAAGACGCAAGCCATCGAGACGCCTGATCTGGTTGCCGAGCGCATCCGAAAGGCGCTCGACGTAATCCCGGCCGAGCGGATTTTCGTTTTGCCCGATTGTGGTTGCTTACATCTGCCTCGCGACGTCGCCTTTGCAAAGCTCAGCGCCATGGTGGAAGGCACGCGGCTGGTAAGGAAGGAATTAAAGCACTGACGTGACTGCGCCGAACTCATTGCGGGAATCCTTAAGCGCGGGCCGGTTCTGCTACGTTGTGGAATTGGTTGCCAGCCGGCTGACGCGAGAGGCGCGCCTGCTCGAGGTCGCCTCAAAACTGGCGCAAGTGCCCGGTGTCGTTGCCGGAAGCATCACCAGTTATGCAGGCGGCGCACTCGGTCACGATCCTGTTCGCGTGGGAACTGCCGCGCGCGCGCGCGGGCTTACCCCTAATATCCACCTCACCTGCGTCGGGCGCGAACGAGCCGCTGCATGGAAAACGCTGGAAGATCTCCACGCCCTGGGCATCGAGAATGTTCTGGCGCTGACCGGGGACTATCCCAAGACCTCCGGTATCCAACCTCCCGAATCGCTGTTCGATTTGGATTCCGTGCAACTCGTACACCTCATCAACGAAGCGCGCCAGCGCGGTATGCCGTTTTGGATTTCGGTGGCCGTATCTCCTTTCAAATACACGGAAGCCGATTGCGCCTATCAGTACCTGAAACTGGAAAAGAAAATTGCCGCGGGAGCGGACTGCGTCATCACTCAACTTGGTTACGACACGCGCAAGTTCCGCGAATTGAAACGCTACCTCGATGAAAAATCGATTCGTGTGCCGGTCTTGGGAAATGTCTACGTCCTGAGCGGCAAAGCGGCGGAAAAAATGTCGAAGGGCGAGCCGCCAGGATGCTGGGTTGCTCCCGAACTATTGGAAAAGATTCGCTCGGAAATTCAAGTGCCCGACGCCGGTCTGGCTGCGCGGCTTGAACGCGCGGCGCGCATGGTCGCCATTCTTCGCGGCCTGGGCTATGCCGGAGCCTATTTGGGTGGAGACCATCAAGCCGACCGCGTTCGATGGATCATCAAACGATCGGAAGCGCTGGCCCCGCGCTGGGAGGAATTCGCGGAAGAATTGAACTACGCTCCGAAGAAAGGGTTCTATTTCTTCGATTCGGCGGCAGCTGCGCCGAGAAAACGCCGAATTGTCCCGCGCCTTCTCGACACATTAGGAGAAATGTTCCCGGTCAACAAAGACGGCAAGCTGCGGAATTTTCTGGTGAGCCTGTTCCATTGGGTGGACAAGAAACCCGCGCTTTCCCGCGGTGTGGAGCGATTCGAATTCGCCATCAAGTCCCCGCTCTTTGGTTGTCAGACGTGTGGAAATTGCGTCTTGGGACAAATGGAATACGTTTGTCCGCAGACTTGCCCGAAAAATATGCGCAACGGTCCCTGCGGCGGAACAAAAAACGGCGAATGCGAAGTGGTGGTCAAGCCATGTATCTGGACAGCCGTATTCGAACGCGCTAAATCTGCCGGGCGACTGGAAGATCTGAAAGTTTACATTCCTCCACCAACCCGCGCCCTAAAAGGAACGAGTTCGTGGATTAATTTTTTTCTAGCCCGCGACAGCCGCCCCGGAAATGTTTCACCACAGGCCGTTGCGATTGATTCGAATGCACCGCCTAAAACCAGTGGCGCGGCAGCGAGTAGCCCAATCACGGCGGGAATTCCCGACGCCGACGCGGAGGTGCCCATTGGCAAAATCGATTCCCATCGCCACTAGCAATGCGGAATTTTTCGCGAGCGGAATGTCTCATTCGAATCATCGCGCGCGGTTTGACCGATATTCGAACGATTGCTCGATTAAAGGCTTGACAAGCTGCGGGGGGAGGCGGTAGACCTGCTGCTCAGCCGGGGTGTATCTGTATTTTT
>JBGPIX010000213.1:0-9408 GCA_041485085.1 Candidatus Acidiferrum sp. | reverse complement strand
GAGCGTGCCCGGCACTATGCCCAGGTTGTGGATAAGAGTTCAGCGGCCAAGTACGATCGCGATTTGAAGCTCGAAGCCCTCATGCCGGTCGTCCGCGGCGAACTGCCGGTGCTGGTTTTTGCCGATCGCGCGCGAGAGATCCGCAATGCCGTCGAGTTTTGCGACAAGCAGAGGCTAAAGATGATCCTCGCCGGCGGCGAAGAGGCCTATAGAGTTAAGGACCTGCTCCGTTCGAAGGGCGTTCCTGTAATTCTCCGTCCGGTGCTTTCGCTTCCGCTCGATGAGGATGATCCTTACGACCGCCTGCTTTCACAGCCCGCGGAGCTTGCCGCTGCGGGAGTGAAGTTTGCCTTCGCCAGCTTCGATAATTCCTTTGCCAGGCGGCTGGGACAAAACGCGGCTAACGCCGTCGCGCACGGCCTTCCCTACGAGGAGGCGCTGAAGGCCGTAACGCTCTATCCCGCCCAGATCTTCGGCCTCGCCGATCAGATCGGAAGCATCGAGCAGGGCAAACTCGCCAACGTCATCGTGACCAACGGAGACCCGCTCGAACTGACCACCGACGTCAAATACCTATTCATCCGCGGCCAGCTTACCTCCCTGGACAACCGCCACCTGCGCCTCTACGAAAAGTACGCGAAGCGGCCGAAATCCGCGAACTAGTTCGCGGGCCACTCCGTGCGCGTTGTTCAGGAGAAACGTTCTAGCGTCGCGTCCGTCAGATATGCTAAACCTCTGCCCGCGCAGGAGAACTCATGGCTACTCTGCTGCAGGATCTTCGTTACGCTTTCCGCCTTCTGGCAAAGAGTCCCGGTTTCACCCTGATCGCTGTTTTGACGCTGGCCCTCGGCATCGGCGCAAACACCGCCATCTTCACCGTCGTCAACGCCGTTTTGCTCCGCCCCCTCGGTTTCCGCGACCCCGCTCGCCTGGTGCTCGTGGCGGAAAAGAGCTCTTACGCCACTATTTCCACTTCCTATCAGAACTACGTGGACTGGCGCGATCAGAGTCATTCCTTCGAATCGCTGGAGGCTACGCGCGGTACAACCATCACGCTCACTGGCACCGGCGAACCCGAACGCCTCAACGCGCGCATGGCTACAGCGCCGCTTTTTTCGCTTCTCGGGGTGAACGCCGTTCTTGGCCGTACCTTTCTTGCCGAGGAAGATCGTGCGGGGGGAACGCCTGTCGTCGTCCTCGGGTATGGATTGTGGCAGCGCCGTTTCGGCGGCTCGCGTGACATTCTCGGCAAGTCCATCACACTCGATACGCAGCCATACACTGTCGTCGGCGTCCTTCCGAGCGGCTTCGAACTTCTCCAGCCCTCTGATGTTTTCCTTCCTTTCCATCCTTGGGCGAAAACGCTTCCTGATGACCGCAACTGGCATCCAGGGATCTTCGTGATTGGCCGGTTGAAAGAGGGAATTTCGCGAGAGCAAGGGCGCACGGAGATGGTCGCCATCACCAAGCGTCTGGAAGAGCAGTATCCCATCTACAACACCGGAACAAGCGCGGACGTAGTCGGTCTTCAAGAACAATTGGTAAAAAACGTGCGTCCTGCGCTCTTGCTTCTTCTTGGTGCCGTAGCCGCTGTCCTCCTCATTGCTTGCGTGAACGTCGCCAATTTGCTGCTCGCTCGCGCGGCCGCCCGCGGAAGGGAAGTGGCCATTCGAACGTCCATGGGTGCCACGCGTTGGCGCGTCACCCGCCAGTTGATCACCGAGAGCGTTCTCCTTTCTGTCGCCGGCGGTGCGCTCGGACTGTTTTTTGCCTGGGCTTCGCTCGGCCCGCTTCTGAAACTTTCCGCAAGCACCTTGCCAGCAGTTTTCGCCGTGAGTCTTGACCGCTCGGTGCTCTTCTTTACGCTCGTCGTTTCTCTCGTCACTGGACTTCTCTTCGGCATCGTGCCCGCCCTGCGCACGGGGAAACTCGATCTTCGTGAAACGCTGAACGAAGGCTCGCGCGGGTCCACCGCGGGGCCCGGCCACCACCGCATTCGCGGAGCGCTCGTCGCCGCGGAAATCGCCATGGCCATGCTCCTGCTCGTCGGCGCCGGCCTGCTGTTGCGGAGCTTTTCGCGCCTGCAAGAAAATCCTCCCGGCTTTCAGGCGGACCATCTCTTGGTCGCTGATCTTCCGCTCTCTCTATCGGCCTATTCGAAACCCGAGCAACGATTCGAATTCTTTGACCGGCTCGTCGAGCGCGCGAAGTCCCTCCCGGGAGTCCGCTCCGCGGGCGCCGCCTCGTTTCTCCCCGTGAGTGGCGGGGGCGGCTTGCTGCATTTCAATATCTATGGACGCCCGCCAAAGTCACCGCATGACTACATCGCCACGGGCTACCGCACCATCACCCCGAACTATTTCGAAACTTTGGGAATGCCGCTCGTGCAAGGGCGTTTTTTCACCGCCGCCGATACGGAAAAAGCTCCCGCGGTTGTAGTCATCAATGCCGCGATGGCGCGAACCTATTTTCCGGGAGAAAATCCGCTCGGCAAACGATTGCAAGTCGGGGCCACGCCGGAAACGAATGTTCCATGGATGGAAGTCGTCGGTGTCGTAGGCGACGTCCGCCAGGGCCTGGATCTGGAACCCAAGGCGGAAATGTATTTGCCGTACCGCCAGGCGGACGCGGTCCTTCCGGTGTTCCAGCTTTCGATTGTGCTGCGCACCGCGACGGACCCGATGTTGCAAGCGTCGGCTTTGCGCAGCGCGCTCGCGGAGATTGATCCGAATCAGCCGCTCGTAAGAGTGCGCACCATGGAAGAAAACATGGCCGCCACGGTGGCGCAACCGCGATTCCGCACCTGGCTGATCGGAATCTTCGCGGCGCTGGCGCTCGTTCTTGCGGGCGTTGGAGTCTATGGCGTCATGTCTTATACAGTGACGCAGCGTACCAGCGAAATTGGAATTCGCGTCACCCTTGGTGCGCAGCCAGAAGATGTTTTTCGTATCGTCGTGGGAGAAGGCTTGCGGCTGGCGCTTGCCGGTGTGGGAGTCGGAATTCTTGCGGCACTGGCGCTGACGCGCTTGTTGCAGAGTTTCCTGTATGGCATCAGCGCGTACGATCCGCTCACGTTTGGGGGAGTTGCGTTGATCCTGACCCTGGTGGCCGTTGCGGCGTCGTTTTCCCCAGCTCGGCGCGCCACGCATGTGGATCCCATGGTGGCCTTACGGTACGAATAGCACGGGCTTTGTCCAGGTAAAGGCCAATTATTCTGCAACTTTCGAGAAACTTTTCCCGGAAAACTGCGTTCTAGACAGAGAACGCCATGAACCCACGATCCCGCCGTCCTGTCTTCCTTGCGCACCTTTTTGCGCTCCCCTTCCTTTACAGTCTTGGATTGACCCCCTCCGCGCATTGCCAGGAGCCGGCGAAGATTGTCGATCAATATGTGAAGGCCGTTGGTGGTAGCAAGGCGTTGGCAAAGATTCAGACGGTTACGCTTGAAGGGACTTTCACGACGGATGACGGGAAGTCTGGGACATACACCCTGGATACCAAGCTGCCGAACCGGTATTACTCGGAACTCCTGGTGGGCGAGAAGAGCGTGATCGAGGCGTACAACGGGAAGTCGGCCTGGCATCAGAACGCCGCCGGCGAGCTTGGCACCCTCGTGGGCCCCGAAGGAATGCAACTGGAGGCGGCCTCGCAGTATTACAACTCCCGGCTGCTCAATCTCAAGAAAAACAAGATCACGCTGGCGCTGGTAGGGCACGCTCAGGTGCGCGGAAGGGATGCATTGCAACTCGAAGTGACCACCGCCACCGGCGTGAAGCGGCAAGTCTACTTCGATGCGCAGACGCACTTGATTGTGAAGGAGGCGGCGACCGTCGCCGGCATAGAGGAAGAAATTCTTTACGACGACTACCGCACCTTTGACGGCGTGAAGCTGCCTTACAAAATCGAGCTGCACCGGGGAAACGACAAGTACGACATTATCGTGACGCGCGCAGTAATCAATGGAACGGTCGGTGAACGCGTGTTTGATTTTCCGATCAAGTCGCAGGTCAAATTGCCCGATCTGAAAGCCCTGTTCAAGGAGATTGACGACAACCAGAAGGCCATCGACAAGCTCAAAGAAAACTACGCCGGATCGCAGTCGGAAGAGGAGACGGAGTACGAGGGCGACGGAAAAGTAAAGAAACATGAAATCAGCGAATACACGTTTTTCTACCTCGACGGGAATGAGATCACCACGCTGGTGAAAAAAGACGGCAAGCCGCTGAGCGACGCGGAGCAGAAAAAAGAAAACGAGAAGACCCAGAAACGCATCGAGGAACACCAGAAGCGCGAAGCCAAGAAAGAAGCCAAAGAAGAGAAGGCCAAGGAAGAAGGGAAGAACGACGAAAAAGATGATCCGGGTATTGAAGTATTCCTGCGCGCTTGTCAGTTTGTGAATCCGCGGCGCGAGCGCTTCCGCGGGCAGGATGTACTGGTTTTCGATTTCGAGCCCAACCCCGAATTCAAGGCGCACAAGCTGGTGGAGAAACTAGCGCAGAAACTCGCCGGAGTCATCTGGGTCGATGAAAAAGCCCACGATGTGGCACGCTTGGAAGCGTATTTTACCGGAGACATGAGGATTGCCGGCGGCTTGCTGGCGAATTTGCAAAAGGGCACCAGCTTCGTTTTCGAGCAGGCGTTCGTGAACAACGAAGTGTGGCTCCCCACGTACGAGGAAGCCCACGTCGGCGTGCGCGTGTTGCTAGTGAAGGGATTCAAGGTTAACGCCGTGACGCGCTATTCGGACTACAAGAAATTCAACGTAGAGACTTTGTCCACAATCACCAAGCCCAAGGGAGCGACAGAAACTCCTGCGGATCCCCCGACGAAGCCTCAGTAAAAACTGTCGTAGCGAACGGCGACTCTCGCCATCCTAATTGATGTAGAATCCAGCGCATGAACCCGGCGCGAGAATCCGGCGGGCAAAGCAATTTTGGGCTGGCTTGGTTCTTGCTATGTCTGGCGTTTTGCGCGCACGTGGCGGATGAAGCGCTGACGGGTTTCCTTCCCATTTACAACGCCACCGTTCTGGCCATGCGCACCCAATATAAGTGGTATCCGATGCCGACATTCGAGTACCGCAACTGGCTGTCGGCGCTCATCATTGCGAATATTGTTCTCTTATTGCTGACGCCGTTTGCGTTTCGCAACGCGTGGTGGTTACGGCCGCTGGCCTATTTTTACGCCACGGTCCACCTGCTGAACGGAATGGGCCACACGCTGGCCACCATCTTTGGTCGCACCGCCTCTTCGATTCATTTTTCACGGCCCGCGCCGGGGTTCTATTCTTCCCCGTTGCTTCTTGCCGGATCGATTTATCTCTTTGTCCGATTGCGCGCCAGCCGCCGAAGCCACGCAGCCGCTTCCTGAATGAGAAATCCGAACGCTTGAGGGAGGATTATGCGACAAAATTCTTTTCCCTGTTTCTTCATAATGATCGCCGTGCTGTTGGCGGGAGCGAGCGCTGAATCGCCCGCACAGGCGAACCCTGCGGCGAAAGAAGAAGCGCCGTTGCGTGTGGCGCTGGCGGGCTTGGTGCATGGCCATGCCTTCGGGTTCTTTGATCAGTTTCAGAAAAGGACGGACTTGCAAATCGTCGGAATCACCGAAGCCGACGGGCAACTCGCTGCGCAATTTGAAAAAAAATACGGCTTGGCGCCAAGTCTTTTCTTTGTCGACCTTGAAGAGATGCTGAAGAAAACGCATCCGCAGGCCGTGCTCGCTTACACGAACACCTACGATCATCGGCGCGTGGTGGAAATCTGCGCGCGCTACGGCGTTGCGGTGATGATGGAAAAGCCGCTGGCGGTCAGCCTGGAAGATGCGCGGGCGATCGAGAAGGCGGCGCGCGCAGGAAAGATTCAGGTTTTGGTGAACTACGAGACGACGTGGTATCGCAGCAATCAAGCAGCTTACGACCTGGTTCACGAAAAAACTCTCGGAGAGATTCGGAAAATTGTTGTACATGACGGTCACAGCGGACCGAAAGAAATCGGCGTCGGGCCGGAGTTTCTTGCTTGGCTCATCGACCCCAAATTAAACGGCGGCGGCGCGCTCTTTGATTTCGGCTGCTATGGCGCGGACCTGGCGACCTGGCTGATGGATGGCCGCCGGCCGGACTCGGTGACCGCCGTGACGCAGCACATCAAGCCAGATGTCAATCCGTTAGTGGATGACGAGGCCACCATCATTCTTACGTATCCCAACGCGCAGGCGATTGTGCAGGCTTCCTGGAACTGGCCGTTTTCGCGAAAAGATACGGAAGTGTACGGGCAGAAGGGCTACGCCATCACGGTTGGGCGCGACGCAATGCGCGTGCGGCTGTCCGAAAAAGAAGAGGCATCCATCGCCGCCAAGCCATTGGAGAAAGTGAAAGAAGATTCCGTCTCGTACTTGCGAGCGGTGCTTCTAGGAGGACTGAAACCGGCGGGGCAGTCTTCCCTGGAGACGAATGTCATTGTGACGGAAATACTCGACGCGGCAAGACAGTCAGCGTCAACGGGAAAGACCGTTTCGCTAGCGGGAACGCGATAGACTCGCGGTGATGCGCGTTCTTATTTTGCGTTAACGGGGCGGTCCAGAGCCTCGCGGACTTTTTCCGTGAGCGTTTGAGGTGTAAACGGCTTCTGGAGGAAAGAGATTCCTTCTTCCAGCGTGCCGTCTTGCGCGATCACATTGTACGTATAGCCAGACATATACATCACGCGCAGATTGGGGAAACGCCCGGTGAGGCGCTTGGCCAGTTCGCGTCCGCTGATACCCGGCATCACCACATCGGTCAGCAGCAGATGGATTTCGGCGCCGTTGTTCCCCGCCTGGCGCTCCGCTTCAGCCGGCGAAGACGCTTCGATCACCGTGTATCCTCGCTCAGAGAGAACCATCTGCGTCAGCTCGCGCAAATCGGGTTCGTCTTCGACAAGCAGGATGGTTTCGTGGCCTTTGCGTGTGGCGGATGCGAGAATTTCCGGCGCAGGCAAATCCTGAACAGCATCTTTGACGCGTGGGAGATAAACTTTGAAGGTCGTGCCTTTTCCTAGTTCGCTGTACACCCAGATGTAGCCGCCGCTCTGCTTCACGATGCCATACACCGTCGACAGACCAAGTCCGGTGCCACGGCCGCTTTCCTTGGTGGTGTAGAAAGGCTCGAAAATGTGGGTAACCGTGTCGTTCGTCATGCCGATTCCTGTGTCCGTGACGGCGAGCAAGACGTACGGCCCGGGAACGACGACGGCATGATCGCGGGTATACGTGGAATCGAGATCGACGTTGCTGGTTTCAATGAGGATCCGGCCTCCGTTGGGCAAAGCGTCGCGCGCATTCACAACCAAATTCATGATGACTTGTTCGATCTGGCCCGGATCGGCCTTGATCGCTCCGACGTCTTTCGAAACTAATGTCTTCATCTCGATGTTTTCGCCCATCAAGCGGCGCAAGAGCTGATCGAGATTCAAGACAATGGTGTTGAGATCCAGGATTTTCGGGCGCAGAACCTGCTTGCGGCTGAAGGCGAGCAATTGACGAACCAGGGTGACCGCGCGGTCGGCCGCTTCTTCGATGCGCCGGATGTCGCTGTGCAACTCCGGCCGGTCCAAACATCGGTGCAGGGCCATCTCCACGTAACCCTTGATGATGGTCAGGAGGTTATTAAAATCGTGTGCGACGCCGCCCGCCAACCTCCCGACGGCTTCCATCTTGCGCGCTTGTTGCAATTGGTCTTCAAGCAGCTTCCGGTCGGTGATATCGACGATCAGCCCTTCCATCACTGGATGACTGTCACTGCCGCGCACCACGACCGCTGAGTCGCCCACCCAGATGGTTTCCCCATCTTTGCGCATGATTCGATATTCGGCTTGGAAGGGCTCTCCCCGCGCGCTACGCTCTTCGGCGGAGATAAGGATCGGATGATCCTCGGGGGGAACACGAAGCAGCCAATCGCGTGACGCGCTAAGCCACTCTTCGGTCGTGTAGCCGAGAATCGTTTCAATTTGCGGGCTGACGTAGAGCCATTGGCCGTGGGTGCCCAACTCCGCGATGTAGCTGATTGCCGCGACTTGCTCGATGAGCGTGCGGTACTTGATTTCAGTTTCCGCCCGCGCGCGTTGCTCGCTCACGCGCTCGGTAATGTCATGGCTTACGCAAATCGTGCCGCCATCTGGCAATGTGGTAACAACCATTTCCGCGCGAACCACTTTGCCGTTGGAATGATGCAAAGTAAGCGGGCCGAACCATTTGCCATGCTGTTTTACTGCTTCGCGAATCTCCGACTCCACCGGCGCCACGTTCTGTGGATTGGATACATCCCGCCATGACTTGCCCACCATCGCTTCCCGGGTTGTATTCCCGATCATTCGTGCAAAGGCCGAGTTGACATAAACGAATTTCCCTTCGGTATCGAGAATGGCCATGCCATTGACGGCCGAGTCCATCGCCATTGTGTGTGTAAGCACCGCATTTGCGCTTTTCGCCTCGCGATACTGGCTGATTCCCAGCCGCGCGGCGTAACACACGATCGAAATTCCAAGCAGCGAGAAACGAAGCAGGCGCCACTCCCCATTCATTTGCGAGACCTGCCAGAGAATGATCAACGGCGCGAGCGCAAATGTGGCATTCGTCAGCATCAATTCGCTGAATGTCTTCCCCCGCAATCGCGAGCCAGCTTCCTCAGCTGTACTCGGCTGCCACTTTGCCGCCCAAATTGCAAAAACGAGAAACGGGGCTGTCCAAAATAAGTCCCGCAGCGTTCCGGTTGGGGTTGGTTTGACACTTTGCAGATACTGGGCCAGCGCCGCGCACACAGACAAAAACAGCAAGTAAAGAGAGAGGCCGCCATAAAGCTTCCGAGTGTGCTGTTTCCGCGCGCGCAGCGCCTGGAAACCCGCCAGCACCGTGATCGAAACATCTTCCACGTTCTCGATGCGCATCTCGCGTAGGAACGCGGATTGGCTGTCAAGGCGATGAATCGGCAGGTAGTAATATTCGACGTAGATGAAAAAGAAGACGATGCCGATCTGGATGAAATCAAGGGCGGATTCTGCATCGATCCGGGGTGAATCCTTGTCTTGGTCCAGAAATAAAGCCGTCGCGATCAGAACGATTTCCAGACCGAACAAGAATCGTACAATCGATGTTGTGGGAGGCTCGCTGCGCAGCACCACTTCGTAGTACATCCAGCCCAGGTTCGCCACGCCCCACATTGCGATGCCCGCGCCGACGAGCAGCCAAAAGGGGCGGCTCATGCCTTGCGCGCGGCGATAGGCCCCTAACGCCATGGCCACCGCAAAACCGCAAGCAAAGATTTCCAGGAGATTTGCCAGCAAAGACCCGGACGCACTGGTGCCAAGCGTCGCTGCTTCACAAAGATGCAGCGCAACTATGACCGCGGCAAGGATGAGAGGTTTCCGGGGCATT
>JBGPIX010000212.1:0-9432 GCA_041485085.1 Candidatus Acidiferrum sp. | reverse complement strand
GCGGGTTTTGACGACGCTTTCATTTATGACGAGCTGAAAATTGTACCCGCCAGACGGCGCATTCCCATGGCGCAACTTTTGCGAGAAGATTCTCTCGCGATTTTCTTGGCTTGGAAGCAACAGGAAAACAAAACGCCCTATTGAGGCAAACGCCAGAACTCCTGTCCTAGTCGCGATTCACGACGGCTTAGGGCTCTGGCCAGGCACCGAGTGCACGCCGCAAGTCAACCAACTGACCCAAGTGATACGCATTGTGATCGGCCATCAAAAGGGCTTCGCGCAGAATCGTCTGACCGTCTCCGTGGGGAATCGCCGCGCACAAATCCGTTTTCGGATTTTTCACGAGCTTGATCATTTCCTGGAGATCGTGCTGGAAAGCTTGAAGGCTCTTTTCCCACGCGGCATCATCCGGCGGTCCGGGGGTCTTCGGCCAATAGCCCTCGGGGAAACCCGGCGAGACGTGTTTTGGATTGCGGCTGAATTCCAGAATGTCCCATTGCGCGATCCGCGCGTGCTCCATCAGTTGCCAGCCGGTATGCCGCAAGCCTTCGATGAACGAACCTCGTTTCGCTTCGGGGAAACCATCGATCGCATCCATGAAATGCACGTGCGCCTCGCCGCCTTTTAGGAGGGCGGCGAGGTGTTCGCGCAAAGCCCGATCGTGGTTTACGGTCTTACTTTTCTTCTTGATGATCCGTTTGGTCTTTTTCTTCACGAGAGTTCCCTATTTTTCAGAGAGAAGCAGCTGTTGCGGCGAGTCCGGAACCGAATGCTTCGTGGTTTTCACGAAGCCAGCGTTCCGGAACATCTTCTCATATTGGGAGAGAGTGTAGGCATCGCCAGAGTCCGTTCCGGCAAGCATCACCAGGCTGAACGCCGCGGAGGTCGGAGGAGTGACGCGATCTTCATTGGGCACAAACTCCAGAGTGATCGCTTTTCCGCCGGGCTTCAGCGCGGCATGGACCCGGCGCATCAATTTTTCGCAAGTCGGTTCATCGAAGTGGTGAAAAATGTTCGTGAGCAGCACGAAATCATAGCCGGTGCCAAACTCCGCCTCGAACGCGCTGCCGGGCCGCGTGGTGTAGCGATCCGCAACGCCAAACTTCTTCGCGTTCTCCAGCGCCACTTCCAGCACGCTGGGCCAATCCAGCGCCACGATTTGCGCATTGGGGTTTTGTTTCGCCACGGTGACGCCGTACATCCCGTGCCCCGCGGCGATATCCAGCACCTTGCAGGGTTTCCCTTCCGCTGCGCCAGTCAATTCCGCGATGAATTCTGCAGGGCGGACCGTCAGGGGCGCCATCGAACGCGCAAAGTTGATCCAAACATCGTCGTTGGGCTGGGTGTTGTCCCCGATTGCACTTGCGGTGCCGCCATTCTTCACAGCTTCCGTCAAAGCTTCAAAATTCTTCTTGTGCCACGGACTCCCAAGAAAACCCGCCATCGCCGCCAGGCACGCCGGAGAATGGCGATTCAGAAAAATGGCTGATTCCTGAGTGAGCGCGTAACGCTCCGCCTCCTTGGTCAAGAATCCCTGGATGGTCAGATAATCGCAAAGAATCCGAACACCGCGTTCAGCGGCACCGGTCTTGGCGGCCAGAACAACGGAGGTGTTCGCGCCGCCCGCGATGGCCGTGAAAATATCCAGATCGATTCCCGCTTTCAGAGCGGCGGTTTGCTGGAAAGCGCAAAGAGTATTGAAAATGCGCTCCGGTGTGGGCCGGCTCGTTGCCGTAGGGGTAGCCATCAATGAATTCTCCTGTCTGAGTTTAGGACACCACAGATTATATACGCGGAGGCTCTCAAAACGTCTCTCCGCCAGCAAGTGAATTGCCCGAAACCGGTCTGGCTGGCATACTCTCTTTTTCCCGTAGGATTCAAGAGGCAATCGATGAAACGTGAATATCACCGCTGGTACTCTCACCGGCTTGGAATGGAATTGGGCCTCGTTGTGTATGGGCACTGGGGTCCGCCGCTACTAGGTTTTCCGACGAGCGCAGGCGACGAGTGGGAGCTAGAAGGCCAGAGCATGGTCGGGGCGCTGGCCGATTTTATTGATGCCGGCAGAATTAAATTGTTTGCCGTGAATTCGATCAATGGACAAAGCTTCTACAACAAGGGTGCGCACCCGTTTCACCGCAGCTACGTGCAGTCCGTTTTCGATTCCTATCTGCGGGAAGAGATTGTTCCTTTCATATGGAACAATTGTCAGTCACGGATCGCCATCTCCACGATGGGTGCTTCCTTTGGCGCATACCACGCCGCGAACAGCCTCTTCAAGCACCCCGATGTGATCAAGCGCTGTTTTGCAATGTCCGGCGTCTACGACCTGCGGAACTTCATGGACGGCATGTACGACGACAATTTTTATTTCAACAATCCCGTCGATTATCTTTCGAACGCCAGTGATCCCTGGTTTTACGAGCAGATCGCCTCTTGCGACATTCACATTACGACCGGGACGGGGCCGTGGGAAAACAGCGGGCCCACTTATCGACTATCGGAAGTTCTCTCCAGCAAGGGGATTCGCCACTCGCTGGACAACTGGGGCCCGCAGGGTGGTCACGACTGGCCGTACTGGAAGCACCAGATGCGCGAATATGTTTCGCAGCTCTTCTGAGTTTGATTTTCGAGGGGAACGGAAAAAAAGGCTTCAGGCCAGACCTAGATGTTCGAGCTGGTAGTGGCCTTTTTCGATGACCTGGTCGTCGTCGATCCAGACGTCGCATCTGCGAGTTAGCACGTCGACATGCGTTTTGGATTTCCAGTCAGCATGGGTCTGGCTGCCGTAAGGATCTCCGAACGCGATGTGCACGCCGGGAAATTTCTCGTCCTGAAGCAGAATCCCGATCATTTCGGATAACCCAAGGTTGGTGCCGAAGGCGAGCTCGCCGACGCGGTCGCTGTTTTCGTCGGTATGGCAGTAGTCCCAGAATTCCTGTTCGAGGTCCTTGCGCTTGCATTCCACACCAACCAAGCGTGCGCCCTTGATTTGTAACGTCATGGGAGTGGATTGCAGGTCGCCGTATTTTCCGTTGAAGTGATCGCCGGCGGTGGCGTCGCAGACGAAAGTGCCGTCCACTGTTGCGGGGGTGGTGAAAACTTCGCCAGCCGGAAGATTTGACCAGTAGCGCGGACTGATGAGACCGCTGGTCTTCACCCAGTCGAGGCCGCGGTCGAAATGCGCGGCAATCTTTGTGCCGGCTTCGGACTTTACGGTGAGAGTTTCCGCGCGGAGCATGCGTTCGCGCAAGCTGTTGCTCAAGCGGTCCACGAGGCGGTAGTCGGTGCGCATGCCTTGCTGCATGATCTGCGGCGTGACGCCGACCATGTGCGCGTAGCGAATCTGCCGGCGCTCGACAACTCTCACGATGGCCATGCGCGCGCCCAATTCGCCGGGCTGTGGCGTCATGCACATCACGCCGACGTCTGCGGTTTCCAGGGCTTCCAGCACATCCGCAGGAGCGGCCGTCATCGGCCGTGGTCCAAAATCTTCCAGGAGCAACCCAATGTAAGACGCGTGCCGATCATCCAGCGCTGCGGCGAGACTGGCCGCGACAGCGCGGCTGGCTTCATCGGCAATCAGCGCCACGTGTTCGCCGGGACGCACACCAAGACACGTCTCCACGGCGTTCCGCGCGCCGGGCATCAAGTCTGCTTGTGGAGAACCGAAGTTCATCCTAATAATTCTACTTGAATTGACCGGATTTTCTAGCGCCGTTCATGGTCGAGTCTTCTTTTTTCAACTGGCCATTTGGCCGGGCGAGATTCTGCCTTGAAGGGCAAACATCTCGAGGTGACGTTCAGGCAGAGACTTTTCCCGACTCACTGGCCGCCGCCCCGCGTGGGGAAACGCGGAACGCGGGCACTTGGCCGCCACCGCTGGTGACATTGGCGAGGCCGGTGGCGCTGAGGCGGGTGAGAAAGCCACAGAGTTTTCCGCGGAACAAGTACGGGGCGAAATCCACCAGCATGTCGCGGTAATCGACCTTGCCCACGTCGGCGATATAAGGAAAGACTTCGCGGCGGATGGGAATGCGTTCTTGTACGATCCATGCGCCATTCTTTGTTGAAAGGGCTCGCTCGATGGCCATGTCCCAGTCGGCTTCACTGGTTTCCCAGCCAAGGGTCACTCCAGTACCACCATACTCATCGCTGGGTTTAAGGACCAGGTTCTCACGATCTTTGCGAATGAAGGCGAGTAGTTCGATGCCCTGGCCGTAGTGTGCCGTCTCGACGTCCGCGACGACGCGCGTCCACGGAATATGCTTCCGAATCAGCTCGCGCTCGTCGTGGGAGAAAAGCGCGCCGTTTTGTTCGTCCGTCAGCACCGCGAAAAACGCCTTCACATGCGGAATCTTGCAGCGGAAGTTATTCGCCACGCAGACAGCATTCGCCGAATACGCTTTGACAAGCGCGGAGCACTCGGCAGGCTTGGCCACGATGTCGTTGATGAGCACACGCCGGTAGACGAGATCGATCTTCGTGTCCCGCGCGGCCAGCGATTTGCCGTCCCATTCCAGTTCGCGCGGATCGGCGATAAGCGTCGGAATGCCCATTTTCTCGAAGCGCTCCTGAAGGATTTCGAACTCGCTGACCGTCGGCACGTCTTCCCAGTCCACAATCGCAATCTGCGGCTTGGTGGACGATCCGCCCCAGTCCAGGTAACTCATCACCAGGGCATCGAGGAGCTTGGCGCTGAGGGGGTAGCTGTGGACGTCGTACATCTGGGCAAATTTGCCCATCACGGGGAGTTCGCGGAAGATTTCAGCGAGCGTTTCCGCGTAACCCGCGCCCGCCGGTGATTCACCGTTGTATTCCGCAAATTTTAGCGAGTCTGGAAGCAGAAAAGCATCCAGCCGCGAGGCCGTGCTTGCCCGTCCGTATCCAGTAGGAATCCGTGCGAGGCGTTCCTCTTCCTCCCGAAGATGCAGTTGGGCAAAAAGATGTTTGTCGTCGAGCGCGGCGAGTGTAATGCGTTCGCCGAGATCCGCGATAGTTTCCGCGACGGTTCGCACGCGCGCTTCGTCTTCGGGAGTTAGAAAAAAGGGGCGCAGGAAAGGGCAGTGAACGCGGTCGCCGAAGGTCAGCTTGGCTCGACGCATGCGCTTGAACAAATCTTCAGGGAGCGATGGCACTCGCAGCAATGTGTTTTTCAATATCGCGTGCCAATCTTCCACAGGGGAAGGAGGCAGGGCCGAAGGTGTCGGAGCGCTGGTCATTTCATCAAGATCCCTGCGCTGACCCGGCAGCCGGGGCAGCCGCCGACTTCTGTCCGGCAGCGGCGCTCTTTGGAGCGCCTGTAAATCCCGCGGCTGCGCCGACGCCGAGCATCTCTTCCCACCGCGGCCAGGGATGCGAAGCTTTGCCGTTCAGTGCGCGGTCAATCACCAGCCGCGCCATTTTTTCCACCACATGCTCGAAATAGAATTCCGTGATGCGGTCGCGCTCGAAGTCCGGCGCGGGATTCAGGAAGTCGATGGCGTAGGGCACGCCGTCCTTGACGGCGAATTCGATGGTGTTCATTTCGTAGCCCAGCGCCTGGTTGATGGTCTGCGCGTCTTTCACGACACGCGTGCCGAGCTCGGCCGTCAAATATTGGTGGTCGACGATGTATTTGCGTTCTTTGGGATCGTAGCGAACCGGTATGATATCTGTCTTGCCGAACGTAAAGCAACGCACGTACTGATTGAAATCGATGAATTCCTGCAGCGTCATGCAGTAGGGCGAAGTCTTGTCATACGCCGCGAGCAGTTCCTCTTTGCTGTTCACCTTGTAGACGTGCTTCCACCCGCCACCCGAAAAAGGTTTCAGGATAGCGGGCCGCCCCACGTAATCGAGCAGTCCGTCCCAGTCCACGGGATATTCCAAGTTGTGGAGCGACTCACCGGTGATATCCACGTCGCTGGGATAACCCTTCTGCGGGAGGAGCACAGTCTTAGGAATCGCGATTCCCAGTTTAGCGGCAACGGAGTAGTTGAAATACTTGTCGTCGGCGGTCCACCAGAACGGATTGTTGATGACGTAGGTTCCTTGAAGAACGGCGTGCTTCAGGTAGCCGCGGTAATACTCGACTTCATGCGAGATGCGATCGACAATCACACTATATCGCGCGGGCTCACCCATCCGCGTGCCGCCCAGCTTCACAAATTCCGCGGTCACTCCGTCCTTTGCGCCGAGCGTCTTGACGCGCTCGATAAATGCCGGAGGAAAGCTGTATTCCCGCCCGCAGAGAAGGCCAACCGTTTTCATGTTCGTGCTCCTGTCAGGTTCCTGTGGAACTGCCTCGCTTGCGATCGCCGTCAATTCACAGCGCGTGCTGAAGAAGTGCGCGGTTCGGTGACGCCGCCGCGCGTTTCGGCCACCAGGTGCCGGACCACCGCTTTCAAATCGCCTGTCTCCTGATAAACGCGCAACTGCCGGTCCGCGCTGGTGCCTTCGTTCATGATCGTGTGCACGTATTCGACCGCACTGCGGCTGCCCAAGTCATCCACGACGTCATCCACCAATTCCAGCAATTCGGGAATCAACTGGCGCATGGGCACTTCGGTTTCCTTGCCGAAATCGATCATTTTTCCGTCGATGCCGTAGCGCGCCGCACGCCATTTGTTTTCTTCGATCAGCGCGCGCCGGTAGAGGCGCCAGCTCACATTGCCTTGATAGAGGCGATGCAGTTTCACGATAATGGCCTGCGTGAGCGCCGCGATGGCCACGGCTTCCTCGACCCGCGTAGAGACGTCAAACATGCGGAATTCCAGCGTGCCAAATGTCGGATGCGGGCGCACATCCCACCAGATCTTTTTCCCGTTGTCGATGCAGTTCAGTTTGACGAGCAGGTTCACGAAATTTTCGTACGCGCTCCAGGATTCGAATTGCTCCGGAATGCCGGTTCTCGGGAAACGGCGAAACACCGTCGTGCGAAATGACTTCAAGCCGGTATTTCTGCCCATCCAAAAAGGAGAACTGGTCGAAAGCGCGAGAAGATGCGGCAGGAAGTAACGCACCCCGTTCATCATGTCGATGGTGGTCTGCTTGTCGGGCATAGCGACGTGCACGTGCATGCCGAAGATCAGCAGCGATCGCGCCAACTGGCCCATTTCTTCGATGATGTGCTGATAGCGTTCGCCGGGAGAGATCACCTGGTCGATCCAACTGGAAAAGGGGTGCGTGCCCGCCGCGGCCACTTGAAGTCCCGCGCGTTCGGCAGCGGCAACCAGTTCGCCGCGGGTCCGGTGCATTTCGATGCGCAGGTCGCTGACGTTTTCGCAGATGCGCGTGCCGGTTTCGACGATGGACTGGTGCAGTTCGGGCTTCACCTGGTCCGCAATGTCCGGGGAAGCCGCGGAAACGATCTGGCTGACGTGCGAACGCAATTCGCACGTCGCGGGATCAATGATCTGGAACTCCTCTTCGACGCCGATGGTGAAGCGGTGAGCCATGGAGTGGCCCTCCGGGTCTTTTCGTCTGACTGGGGACTTCGAGCCTCGTATCATACTCCGCCGGGGCTCAAAAATGCACCTTCCCCATTCGCTGCTGCGGCCGCTGGGTAGCCAAATTTACTTACAAATTTGGAGAGTGGGTGTCAAAAAAGCGGGGCGGATAGGCCTATCCGCCCCAATCGAAGAATTTCGTCGTTCGAGCTATTCCTTCAGACGTCTCGACTACTAATTCAAATTTCTGCTTTACGCCGCGCCCATAGCCCTGCGCTGCTGGAAGCATTCCCGGCAAAACACCGGCCGCCCTTGCGTGGGACGGAAGGGAACTGTGGTTTCCTTTCCGCATTGCGAGCAGTTTGTCTTCGTTTCCGAACGCATCGGTGAGGCGTGTCCCCCGCCGCCACCGCCGCCCTCGGCTCGTTTGGCTTTGCAAGCTTTGCAGCGCTTGGGTTCGTTTTTGAAACCTTTGTCGGCGAAGAACATCTGCTCACCGGCGGTAAAAACGAATTCGGCGCTACACTCCGAACACTTCAGTACTCGATCGTGGTATTCCATGAGCCGCTCTCCCCTGGTCCCGTCCCGGGAAGGAGTTTGGGCGCACTTTGTACCTGAGAGCCTAGATGCTTGAGGAGACCAGTATCCGGGGACGCCGGGCGCGGATCCCTTGGGCCTGCGGGCACGAAGCTATAACTCGAACCCAAACTTCCCTGCCTTACGGGGGCCTGATTCTCGGAAGTGCGGCGCCGAGCGGCGAGGTAAACGGAAAGACGGCCCCGACTTGGTCGGGGCCGCCCCTGAACTAATCCGCTTCCCTGCGCTGCTTCTTGCGCAGTCGCTTCCGCGAAAGCGCTTCTTTGGCCCGGCGCTTCTCGCCGGGTTTCATGTAAAAGCTATGCTTCTTGATTTCCTTGATGATGTCTTCCTGTTGCACCTTGCGCTTAAAACGCCGCAGGGCATTCTCCAGGGATTCACTCTCTTGGATAATGACTTCAGCCACTTTATTAATTCACCCCCAATCCGGTTCGGATTGGTATCTTGCGGTGCCTCTCGCCGGCCAAGCTACGCCCGGCTGTGTCCTGCTGCGGGCACCGCCCCTGGTACTGATTATCGCATGTATTGTCCGCTTCGCGGGTGCACCCTGAAAGGTCGCTGGCATCTTCTAATCAATTTGAGCCATGCAAGTCAAGGAATCTTTGCATTTTCTGGTCAACTATCGTGGTACTGAACCCACGTCATAACCATCTGGGTACCCCATTGGCATGAGTATAACCAAATGTCTTTGTGCGAATTTTGTATTGACTCGTTTTTCCGGGAGCGCTCCACGCTCGCAGGTCCACCCCCGCGGGCTTCGCGGCAACCTCGCTTGTCTTTTTCCCTGCTTCTCTTGTTAGAATGAGCCGCTTCTCTATTCGCGGCGCGGGGGCAACCAATGTCCGACATGCGGGATGCCATCGTAGTACTGCTTGCAGGAGGCCAGGGCGAACGTCTGTGGCCGCTCACGCGGGACCGCGCCAAGCCGGCCGTTCCTTTCGGCGCTCTCTATCGCATCATCGATATCACGCTCTCCAACTGCATCAATTCGAATCTCCGCCGCGTTTTCATCCTTACTCAGTACAAGGCCCTTAGTCTGAATCGGCACATCCGCGCCGGCTGGTCGCCCCTCGCCGGCCTCGGCGATTACATCGAGGTCCTTCCGCCACAGATGCGCGTTTCCCAGCAGTGGTATCAAGGCACCGCCGACGCGGTGTATCAAAACATCTACTCCATCGGCAGCGAACGCTCCAAATTCGTCTTCATCCTTTCCGGCGATCACATCTACAAAATGAATTACAGCCGCATGCTCAAGCAGCACTGTGACTCCGGCGCCGACGTCACCGTCGCCACCATCGAAATCCCCGCTCCCGAGGCTGCCAAGCAGTTCGGCGTCATTGAAACCGACAAGGACTGGCGCATCATTGGCTTCGAGGAAAAGCCTGCCGTACCGAAGGAGTCCCCG
>JBGPIX010000211.1:0-9490 GCA_041485085.1 Candidatus Acidiferrum sp. | reverse complement strand
TCTCATTGCAGATGTGCCGGTGGGCTTGTTTCTATCTAGCGGTCTGGACTCCGGGGCGATCGCGGCGCTAGCGGCTCAGGCGCGTGGCGGAATCGAAAGCTTCACGCTAACGTTTCCGGGCACGGCGTTCAATGAAGCGGAGATCGCGCGACTGGCGGCGAAACGATTCAACACGAAGCACACCGAAGTGCCGATGAACGGAGAGTCGATCCTTGCGCGGCTGGATGAAGCTCTTGGCGCCCTGGACCAGCCCACCATGGATGGGATCAACACGTACTTTGTTTCGTGGGCCGCGAGACAGGTGGGACTGAAAGTCGCGTTATCGGGGCTGGGCGGAGATGAACTTTTCGCGGGGTATCAGACTTTTGTGGATACGCCGCGGCTTGCGAGATTGATCAAATGCGCCTGGTTTGTGCCGGCAGTGGTGCGGCGAATGACGGCTTCGCTGGTCGCTGCTCTCGCGGCGCGGCCAGGTTCACCGGACGCAGGACGCAAGGCGGCGGCGGCGTGGGTCTATCCGGATGCTTTGCCGCATCCTTATTTCTTTGCGCGGACGCTGTTCCCACCGGGGCAGCTCGAACGAGTCATCGAGCCACGGTTTCGCCCGAGCACGGTGAGCGCGGACGGAGTCACTCTCGAGCCGACATGGCTCGGCTGGCTGGGGCGGACAGCCGACGAAGCGCGCAAACTGGAGCCGGTTGCCGAAGTTTCCTGGCTGGAGATGCGCACGTACATGACGAGCACGCTGCTGCGCGACACGGATTCCGTCAGCATGGCGCAATCGCTGGAAGTTCGTGTGCCGCTGCTTGACACTCCGTTGGTTGAATTCGTGGGGTCGCTGCCAGATGCAGCACGCCGCCGAGCGGACACGCAGAAGGCGCTGCTGGTGGAGGCGCTTGGCGATTTGCTGCCGCAGGAAATTCTGGCGCAGCGGAAGCGCACGTTTACTCTGCCGTGGGAGGAGTGGTTGCGAGGACCTTTGCGCGCGCGGATGGAAGCGAGCTTCGCCGAGCCGGCGCCGGCGCTGGCCGCTTATCTTCGGCCGGGGGGCGGTCAAACAGTTTGGACGGATTTTCTTGCGGGGAAAACCACGTGGTCGCGCCCGTGGTCCTTGTACGTATTGAACGAGTGGTGCCGCCTACACCTCGCCGCATGATCTTCTGGCTGAGGTACACTGAAAAATCACGCGAATGAATATTCTTGGGATCAATGCGTACCACGGGAACGCTTCGGCGGCGATTGTGTGCGACGGGCGGCTGATCGCCGCCGTCGAGGAGGAACGATTTAACCGCGTGAAGTATGCGGCGGGATTTCCCGCAGCGGCGATCCGCTATTGCCTGGAGGAAGCGGGGCTCACGCTTGCGGACATCGATCATGTTGCTGTGCCGCGAAATCCGTACGCCAGGCTGGGCACAAAACTTTTTTACGCGCTGCGGATGCCATCGTTTGCACGGGACCGCGTCAAGGTTCTCGCGAAATTCACCGGGATTCCGGAAGCGCTGGCGGCGGCATTTGATGCCGATCCCAAAAAGCTGGGAGCAAAGTTTCACCGCATCGAGCATCACCAAGCGCATCTGGCTAGTAGCTTTTTCGTCTCGCCGTTCGAACGCGCCGCTTTGCTTTCCGCCGACGGGCTCGGCGATTTTGCGAGCACGATGTGGGGCGTGGGTGACGGCAACCACATGCGGATCGACGGGTCGATAGCTTTTCCGCATTCCTTGGGGTTGTTTTACACCGCGGTGACTCAATACCTTGGGTTTCTGAAATTTGGCGATGAGTACAAAGTCATGGGGCTCGCGGCCTACGGCCGGCCGGAACATGTGGATGCGTTCCGCGAAATTGTACAATTTGATGGCCGCTCCAACGGGAACGGGTTCCGTCTGGGACTTGAATACTTCACGCATCACCGCACGGGCCCGGACATGACCTGGGCGGAAGCGAATAAGACGCCAACGCAGGGGAAAGTTTTTTCCGAGGAAATGGCGAAACGCCTGGGGCCGGTTCGCAGTCCCGAAGATGCGCTGGAGGAGCGGCACCGAAATCTGGCAAGCTCGTTGCAGGCGCGGCTGGAAGAAGTTTATCTCGGCATGTTGAAAAAGCTTGGCGAGCAGACCGGGCTCAAAGCGGTGTGTCTGGCGGGCGGGGTAGCTTTCAACTGCGTGGCGAATGGAAAGATTTTTGACGCGACGCCATTCGAACAGGTCTACGTTCATCCGGCGGCGGGGGACGCGGGCCTCGCAGTGGGCGCCGCTTTTTATGTGTGGCACCAGAAATTGGGCAAGCCGCGTTCCTTCGTGATGGAGCACGCGTATTGGGGCCCTGGATATTCGCGCGAAGAGATTCGCCGTGCGATCGATTCGTATGGTCTGGCGAAGAATGGCTATAGCATTGCCGAACTGAGCGAAGAAGAGCTCGCGCGGCGCGCGGCGGAGATTATCGCGGATGGAAAAATTCTCGGATGGTTTCAGGGCCGGGCCGAATGGGGCCCGCGCGCGCTGGGCAATCGAAGTATCGTGGCCGACCCGCGTCGTCCGGAAATGAAGGAGATTCTAAACCGGCGAATCAAGCACCGCGAAATCTTTCGCCCGTTTGCGCCTTCGATCCTCGAGGAAAACACGGCGGAGTATTTTGAGAAGTCGCATCCTTCGCCGTTCATGACGCTGGCCTACTCAGTGCGACCAGAGAAGCGAGACAAGATCCCGGCACCGACGCACGTCGATGGCACGGGCCGGCTGCAAACCGTCACTCGCGACGCCAACCCACGTTATCACGCGCTCATTTCCGCATTCCGCGATCTCACGGGCGTGCCCGTCGTGCTCAACACGTCTTTCAACGACAACGAACCCATCGTCTGCCGACCGGAAGAAGCGATCGATTGCTTTCTGCGCACACAAATGGACGCGCTGGTCCTCGGCGATTTCCTGATCTCGCGCCCCTGACACTTGAGTATCCGATCTGGAAATTCGCGGTCACTGGAAAAGGTGACCGAATTGTGGCAAGCTATCGACCATGGGAAACAAAGACAGAGGTAAACGCGAAGTCAAGAAGCCGCCGAAGAAGAAACCGACCGCTCATGAGCTGGCTCGTGCGGCTGCGCCGGTCTTCAAGAAGCCTGCCTAAGTTCATCAGGCAGTGACTCTCCGCGCAGTGACGGATCTCTGTACAATCTTTCCGTGCGCATTCTCCTTCTGAATCTTTATTATCCGCCGGACACTTCCGCGACAGCGAAGATGGCGCACAGCGTCGTGGAAGCTCTTTCCCTTTCCCATGACGTTACCGTGCTATGCGGGCGGCCTTCGTACGACCCCACCGAACGGCGTGCCTGGCGGCCTTACCAAACGGAAATTGTTGGACGGGTGCGCATCATTCGCGTCGGTTCGACGGACTTTCCTCGCTTGGACATGAAAAAGCGTGTGGTGAATTATCTCAGCTACGTGGCGCTGGCGATTCCGCGCGCGCTGTTTGTGCCTTGCGACGCGGTGGTGGCAATGACCGATCCGCCGTTTCAGGGCATCGTCGGCGCGATTGTGGCCCTGCTGAATGGCAAGCCCTACATCTACAACATTCGCGACATGTATCCGGACATGGCTGTGGGCGGCTCAATCGTCGAGCCCGGCAGCCTCGCGAGAATCTGGGAAAAACTCCATCGCTGGGCGCTGCGCCGCGCCACGCGAGTCATCGTTCTCGGGGAAGACATGTGCGCGCGCATCGTCGTCAAGGGCGTGGACCCGGCCCGGGTGTTGATCGTCCGCGACGGAACCGAGATCCCTCCACCGAATACGCCGCTTCCGGCCTCCGATCTCGAAGTTGTGCGCGCGATTCGCGGGAGTTTTTCGTTTGTTCTAGTGCACGCGGGGAATCTTGGGTTTTACGGCGCGTGGAATACGCTGGTGAGTGCTGCGCGCAGCCTCGCGAACGAGGGTGTAGGACTCGTATTTGTTGGCGATGGCGCACAGCGTTCGCAAATCGAAGCAGCGGCTACGGGTTCCGGCAACATCCGATTTTTAGACTTTTTTCCGGCTAGCAAAATTGCGTCGGTGCTTGCGGCCGCCGATGCCCATGTCATCACGGTAAAGCGGGGACTGGAAGGCGTGGTCGTGCCCAGCAAGATGTACGGGATTCTGGCGGCGGGAAAACCGATCGTCGCGGTGGCGCCGAAAGAGACCGATGTCGTGTCACTCGGCGTTCAGCGCGGCTTCGCGGTAGCCGGTGATCCGGACCGCCCCGCAGAAGTTGTCAACGCGGTGCGCGCTCTGGCTTCCGACCCAACTCGGTTGAAAGCGATGGGCGAAGCGGCACGGGCCGCTGCTCCCGATTATGATAGAGTCAAAGAATTGCAAAAATTCGTGGAAATCGTTGGTCAGCTGACGAGCAACTAAAAAATCAAGGAGTAATGGCGAGCGTGACGACAGCAGACGGATTTTGGGCGGGAAAGACGGTTTTTGTGACGGGAGGAGCGTCATTTATAGGCTCGACGCTTACCGATCAACTCCTGGCGCGCGGAGCGAAAAAAGTGCGCATCGTCGATGACCTGAGCAGCGGACATCTGGACAACATCCGCCAGCATCTCGGCACGGGAAAGGTTGATTTCTTGCAGGCCGACTTGCGGGAACCCGGCGTGACCCGCGCCGCGATGCAGGGCGTCGACACCGTTTTCCACCTCGCCGCGGACCACGGCGGGCGCGGCTACGTGGATCTGCACCAAGCCGGCCCGGCGTCGAATTTTTTTCTGGATGGTCTGGTCTTCGCCGAAGCGCTCAAAGCCAAGGTGAAAAAAGTAGTGTTCGCTTCTTCCGGTTGCGTGTATCCAAATTTTCTGCAATCGGACACGAAAAAGGAGCTCTACCTCACGGAAGACCTCACCAAAGGCCCGAATGATGCCGACAACACATACGGCTGGGCCAAGTTGATGGGCGAATTCACGCTGCAGGCTTATGCGAAGGAACATGGAATGGGCGCCGCTTCCTGCCGCTACTTCACGGTGTATGGCCCGCGCGGCGTGGAGAATCACGCGGTCATTGCCATGATCGCGCGCGCTTTTCTCAAGCAGAACCCGTTCGAAGTGTGGGGCGACGGCCTGCAGATCCGCAACTGGACTTATATTGATGACATCGTCGAAGGCACAATCCTGGCGGGGGAAAAGATTAACGACGGCACGCCGGTAAACCTGGGAACGATGGAACGTATCCGAGTCATTGATTGCGCCAACATGGTGTGCGAATTCACGGAACACAAAGCCGAGATCAAACTTCGGCGGGATATGCCCACCGGCCCGCTCAACCGCGTTGCCGACAACTCTCTTGCCAAGAAACTTCTCGGATGGGAACCAAATGTTCTCTTCCGCGAAGGCCTCAAACGGACCATTGATTGGTATTACGCCACCCGAGATAAAGAGGAAGTGAAGCGCGTCTTCAACCGGATGCTGACCGAAAGATAGGGGATAGGGGTTAGGGAATAGGGGATAGGCGAGGAGGAAGCCGTCATGCCCCCGGTAGTAAAAAAGAAACTGAGCAGTTATCGTGAGCTATTGGTCTGGCAGAAGGCGATGGATTTGGTTGCCTCAAGTTATGTATTGGCAAGGAAGCTCCCACAGAGCGAACTGTTTGCTTTGAGCTCCCAGATTCGACGAGCTGCTGTCTCTATACCTGCCAACATTGCCGAAGGCTATGGAAGGTGGAACTTGAAGGAGTATGTTCATCACCTTCGCATTGCCAGCGGTTCCCTGACAGAATTGGAAACACACTTCATGATTGGTTCCAGGCTCGGATATCTTTCTGCCGCGGAGGTCGAGAAAGTGTTGCTCAGTACCGACGAACTCGGACCATGCTAATGGCTCTCGTCCAGAAGTTGGCTCGCCGGCAAGATTGAGTGTCTCTGAAGACTATCCCCTATTCCCTAACCCCTATCTCCTCTTGTCCAATCTAGAAACGCTTACCAGACGATCGAGATTGAAGCGAAACTAAAATCGCAGTATGGTGTTTAGGCTGCGTGGGGCAGCTATTTGTCGACTTGACTTGGGAGCCGGATCCCCAACCCGGCGAGAATCACTTGAGCCACCAGCCGCACCGGTTTAGCTGAACTCGGCTCACGTGATCAACGAGGTTGCATGGCCGCAGGCCTGCTGGCTTTTTTCATTGCTCTATTTGCATCGCTGATGCTCGTCGTTCCAGTGCGCGCCCTGGCGCTGCGCGTGGGAATGGTCGATCTGCCGGGGCCACGCAAAGTTCACCTCACGCCGATTCCGCTTCTGGGCGGCTTGGCGATGTACGCCGCCGTGGTGATCGCGGTGCTCTTTGCCTTCAACGGACCGGCGCGAGCCCAGATCGTGGGTATCCTTATCGGCGCCACGCTTGTCGCCGGGGTCGGTATCCTCGACGACCGGGGCTTGCTTCATCATCAAGTCAAACTTTTTGTGGGAATGCCCTTGGCAGCAGCGATCTTGCTGGCCAGCGGAATTCGAGCGCAAGTTTTCAGCGTACTCGTGGGTGGACGTAGCGGTGATTTTCTGGACGCGGCACTCACCGTAGTGTGGGTCGTGGGAATCACAGCTTCGTTCAGCATTCTCGATCATATGGACGGCTTGTGCGCCGGCGTCGCGGCTATGGCGTCTGTCTTTTTCGCGATGCTCGCTTACCTGAATGGCCAGACTCTCGTTACCACTCTGGCTGCCGCCGTTCTCGGCGCGGCGACCGGTTTTCTGCGCTGGAATTTTAAGCCCGCAAAGATTTTCATGGGCGATGGCGGGGCCATGTTTCTTGGTTACCTGATGGCCACGCTGGGCTTGAAGCTGCGGCTCGAGAACTCCAGTCATCTTTCCGCGTGGCTTGCGCCGATTCTAATCCTGGGCGTTACGATTTTTGACACTACGCTGGTAACGATATCCCGTTCGCGGCGCGGGCTGCTGCCCTTTGCCACGCCCGGAAAAGATCATGCTGCCCACCGCCTTTCGAATCTTGGTCTCGGCCACCGCGGCGCTGTTCTCACGCTGTATCTGCTCGGCGCCATCGGCGGCGGTGCAGCCGTCCTAGTCAGCTATCTTCCCGAACAGAAATCCTTCTTTGTCGGGGCTCTGGCGCTTGCCATTATCTTTGCGGGGGTCGCCTATCTCGAGCGCGCGCCCTATGAACGCCAGGCGCGCAAAACCTCCGCGGCCTCTTAAGTCAAACGTTCGGTCCGAAAACAATCTCTATCGCAGCTTTCGAAACTCGCCGCATGTTGGCCCTCCGTAGTGGATTCGCTATACTTACCGGGCGCCTTTCACTCACACCCCAAGCAGCCCCCCAACGGGTCGAGCGGGAAGCAGGTAAATTTCTTGACGTGCGATCCCTAAGGAGCTAAATCCTCGGGGAAGGCACGTCCTTGGGAAGCACAGAACTGTGGGAAAGACAGAAGCACCGCCTCAACCTGAACGAAGCGACCGGGAAGTGATCGTTGTTGGCGGCTCCGCTGCGGGACTCTTCACCGCCGCGAGCGTGGCTCGCGGCGGCCGGCGTGTGCGCGTGTTGGAATCAAAACCGCAATTCGAGCCCGCGCCTCGCACTCTGATCGTCACCGATCATTTCCGGCACCAAATGGGAGCTTCTGCCCAGGAAAGCATCGTCAATGAGATTCGCCGTTTCGAGCTTTTCACCGATGGCCGTTCGGCGCAGGTGGCGCTGGCCAAGCCCGACCTGATCATTGAGCGTTCGCGCCTGATTCCGGCGCTAGCCCGCGAGGCCCAGCAAGCAGGAGCCAGGCTATCGTTTGACACGCGATTCCTGGGAATCGGCCCGAATGCGCGCGGATTGCGTTTGGAAGTTGAATCCGGCGGCAAGCACGAAGAGCTGCACGCAGACAGCGTAGTTGGCGCAGACGGCGCGACGAGCCGTGTGGCGAGGGCTTCCGGCTGGCCACCCGTCGAGACCGTGCCACTCGTGCAAGCCATCGTGCGCCTACCGAAAGACTGCCCTCCCGATACGACGCGCGTCTGGTTCGTGCCGGATGATACGCCCTATTTCTACTGGCTGATCCCCGAATCGGCGGAACGCGGCGCGCTCGGCGTGATCGGCGAGCACGGGAGCGACACGAAACGCTGCTTCGAACGCTTCCTGGAAAAGAAGCAGATGGAGCCGCTCGAATGGCAAGGAGCACGCATTCCGGTCTATCGCGGATGGGTGCCCGTGCGGCGGGAGATCGGGAACGGCGAAGTGTACTTGGTGGGTGACGCGGCGGCGCAGGTTAAAGTTTCGACCGTCGGAGGAATTGTCACCGGTTTTCGCGGGGCGCTCGGCGTTTCGCAGGCGCTTTTGCAGAATGGCAAGAGCCGCGAGCTTGCGGCCTTGCGTCGTGAGTTGGGGACGCACTGGCTCATCCGTCGCGCGTTACATCATTTTGAACAGAAAGACTACTCACAACTGGTGGATTTGCTGGATGCCTCGACGCGGCAATCGCTTGGGGAAATCAACCGCGACGAGTCCACTCGTTTGCTGTGGAACGTGGTGCGCCGCCAGCCGCGCCTGGTACTTCTTGGACTGCGCGGCTTGCTGATGGGAAAAGCAGACCGAAGCTAGACGCCGTCTTCTGCGGCCCAACCCAGTCCTAGAACAAATCGAACGAATAGATGCGCCCGGTAGCATCTCCGACATAAAAGTTCTGAAGAACGGTGTCGAAACTGGGATCGCCGATCGTCGCACCGGCACGAATGAGGCGATTCGCCGCGTTCGCGCCCGTCGTCGGATTGATCTTGTACAGATGTCCGTCGGATGAAGCGACGTACATGAATTCTGCTTGCGGCGGCGAAGTGAAAATGAGCGAAGAAGGATTCGTAATCGCGGGGTTGACCCAGCCGCCCGGGGAAGGGGTAAAAACAGTTGTTGCGGCTGTGCAAAGAGTCAAGGAATAGCTCAGGTGAACTTTCGAAACGCCGGTGGTCGTCGAGAAGAATACATCGTCGTTGAGCGCCGCAGTTTCAATCGGGACGGGGAAGCCCACAGGAACAACACCAAGGACGCCGCTGTTTCGCGCGCAATTGTTGATATCCGTTCGCACGGCGTAAAGCCTGCCGCCATTGGTCGTGACGTATATGACGCGCCCGTCGAAGTTTTGCGTCGGCGCCTGGTCCACGTCATTCAGGTTAAATGTCGCCGCAGCCACTGCGGCCCCACTGCTGACGGTGCTGATTTTCCAAAGGCTGGGCTGAGCTCCACCGCCGTTAGCGCGGCTGGCAACCCAGACGAAGTTGTTGACGTAGTCGATATAGGGTGTGGCATTCACGATGTCCATGTTTCCGGGACTGAAGGTCCATACCGTCGCGCCAGTATTGCCGTTTAATCCATAGACTTTATTGTTGGTCGTGCTGCCGGAATTCCGGGTGGCGACGATGACGAGGTCAAAGGCGTTGGTGTACCCCGCGTTCGCGAAGGATTTCACCTGAACGGCCGCGGCAGCCTGAAAGCCGCTTCCCGCCCCGGTTGTCAAGACAGCCGTCTGCCACAGAATGGTCCCCGTGTCC
>JBGPIX010000210.1:0-9570 GCA_041485085.1 Candidatus Acidiferrum sp. | reverse complement strand
GAAGCGCTTCCCATAGACGGAAAGCGCTTCTTGAACTACATATCGAACTTATTGAGGATCTTGCTGCTGGGCGGCCTGTTGCTGGGGCGCTTGTGCTTGTCCGCCGCGCTGGGCCCGGCGCTGCTGCCAGCGGCCCTGGCCCTGTCCGTTCCCGAGCCGCGCTGATTGGCCAATCTCCGGATTCTCTTGCTTCATTTCCGCGAGTGAATCCTTGGCGGCTTTGGCGCCAGCTGCGCGGATGGCAGCCTGAGTTTCACGGCCGATTTTGGGCATTTCGGCTGCGACTTTTTGACCGAGGGGAGAACCGTAAAACTGGAGCAGCCCCTTGATCTCGTCATCTGTGAAGTGTTTGTCGTAAATTGCTACGAGTTGAGCGGTTACCTGGTCGACGTCGAATTTCTTCTGGTAGCTGGCAGCGAAGGCATTCACAAAGGCCTGCCCCTTGTCGTTGTTGGGAACAGTGGCGAGCAGTTTCTCCCGGGACTGTTCGATGGCGGCGTTCGAGCCGTCCTGCACGAGGTCGCGTGCGCCGACGAGCTCCATCAGCGAGCGAATGTCCGCTTCTTTCGCGGGATCAATGGAAGAATTGGATTGAGGAGCGGCAGCGCTGTTCTGCGCCGGGGCCGCACTTTGCGGCGCCGCTTGCACGGCGTTTTGCGATGCTCCCTGAATGACCAAGAAAAAAGTACCGACGTAAATGACGACCAGTGCAAGGACCGCTTTCATGACTGCCTCCGTGGCGGCGTTGCTGCTCGTTCGCACCACGACTCCGATTTTAGGAAGAGCCATGGGGCGGCGCGACTGTTTTGGGGGACAGTCGTGCCGCGTCGTTCACTGGCCCAACGTTCAGGTCCAGGAACAGGCGATGAAATTCTGTTACGATGCCTCGCCATGAACAAAGCAGAAATGCGAGGCGGCGCGCTCGCGGGCGCGCCTGCACCTGCGGAGGCTGTCGAGCGCGAAGCTGGCCTGCAACACAAATTGACGCCAGGGCAACTTGCCATGATCGGCCTCGGCAGCACGATTGGAACGGGCCTATTTCTAGGAAGCGCGATTTCCGTGAAGCTGGCGGGGCCGGCGGTAATTCTAAGCTTTGCTGGCGGAGCGTGCATCGCGCTGACGATGATGTGGGCGCTCGCGGAGATGGCCGCGGCGCACCCTGCAGCGGGATCATTTGGACTCTACGCGGAGATGTACTTGCATCCTTGGGCGGGGTTTGCGGTTCGTTTGACTTATTGGTTTTGCATGATGGTGGTAATCGGCAGTGAAGTCGTGGCTGCGTCGATTTATTGTAAATTCTGGTTCCCGGGAATTCCTTCGTGGATTTGGATCGCCTTGTTTTCGCTAGTGATTCTCTACGTCAATTGCACCAGCGTCGGAAGCCTGGGAACATTCGAATACTGGCTCTCCATGATCAAGGTGGTTACGATCGTGGCTTTCTTGATCTTGGGGGCCGCGTTGTTGTTCGGCGTGGGATTTCCGAAAGTCGGCTTCGCAAACTACACGGCGCATGGCGGTTTTCTTCCCCATGGGTGGAAAGGAGTCGGGCTCGGTGTGATCTTGGGGCTTTTCAGTTTTTTCGGAATTGAAGTTGTGGGGAGCACTGCCGGCGAGGCGGCAGACCCAAAGGCTACGGTTCCAAAGGCGCTCCGCAGGACACTCATTGTGCTGGTGCTGTTTTACATTGGCGGACTCGCGCTCGTCGTTGGCATTGTCCCATGGACGCAGATAGGACTGGTCGAGAGTCCTTTCGTCCGCGTCTTTCAGACGGTGGGTATCCCTGCCGCGAGCCACGTCATGAATTTCGTCGTACTGACTGCGGCGCTCTCCAGTGCAGTGGCCAATTTGTACTTCGGGGCGCGGCTGGCATTTTCGCTGTCGCGCGGCGGATATCTTCCGGCAATTCTTGGACGATTGAGCAAGAAAGGCATGCCGGTGGTTGCGGTGCTGGCTTCAGCGGGGGGGATGGCCGCGGCACTAATTCTGTCGAATCACTTTAAAGATTCACTCTTCGTTTTCATGATAGGCCTCAGCACGTTTGGGGCGCTGTTCGCCTGGATCATCACCCTATTAACTCATCTTGCGTTCCGTCGCTTTCATAATCGGCTCGGCAGACCATATCTCCAGCTGGGGCCGTCTGGGCCCTGGGTTTCCTTAATGGGGTTGGGCGGGGTGTTGGCAGTCTTGGCTTCGACATGGTGGATTCCGGGATTTCGCATTACGTTGCAAGCTGGCGCTCCCTGGCTGGCTTTCATTACCGTGTGTTACTTTGTGTGGAGAAGAGCCCTGTCCCGCAAGCCAGTCCCGGGAGAAGTGCACGATGGATGAACTTCTGAAGTGGGGCCGGGAGGCTACGACGGCACGCACTCTTACTCAGATTCCTGGACGGAACGCGGAGTGCGCACTCGGGAGGAGCAACTACAATCGCTCCCACTCTGTCTGAGAGATTTCGCGACCCAGAATGGCCCCCGCTTCACGCAGCATCAAGCGGAGTTGAGGCACGGAGTATTCTTCGTTTGAGGGAATAGTCAGGCGATTTTCGTTATGGATTAAGAACTGATGGCGGGCCCCCGAGAACGGTCCGTCGAAACCCAGAGCACGCAGGCGGCGGATGAACTCGCGGCGTCTACAAGGAGTCCACCGGCTCACGCGCAGGTTCCTTGTTTAAGTCTATGTTCCCGAGAACTGGCAGACGATGGCGGAGTTTGAGGCCGACGAGAAGCCAATCTTCAAGCGTGGACCGGAGTTCCTCTTCACATTCTTTGAGCGTCGGGGCAAAGGAGAGTACGCCCGGGCAAGAAGGGATGCGCCCTGAAAAAGAATTCTCCTCAAGCTTATCGTAGTGCGCCTGACCCATCGCGAGATCAACATACTCGCTCAAGACATATCGTTTGCTCACAAGCAACCTCTAGCCGCATTATACAAGCTAAACATGGTTCGCAGCATCTGGAGTGGTGCAAATGGGAGCACATATGGATGCGCTTCTGAAATGGCGCGCGGAATTTCCGATCCTGGAGCGCAGCACTTACATGATCAGCAATTCGCTGGGCGCGATGCCTCGCGGCGTGTACGACAGCTTGCGCTCTTATGCCGATTCATGGGCGGAGCGCGGAGTGCGGGCCTGGGAAGAGGGCTGGTGGGAGATGGCTGTGGGCGTGGGCGACCAGATCGCGCCGCTGATTGGTGCGGGCCCGGGCGAGATTTCGTTGCACCAGAATGTGACGCTTACGCAGGCGGTGATTTCGTCCTGCTTTGACTTTCGTCAGCCTCGCAACAAAGTCGTGATGGTCGAGCTCGAGTTTCCTTCAATTCAATATTTCTACCACGAACAACGGCGGCTCGGCGCACGCGTGGAAGTCGTTCCAACTCCAGACCACATTCGCATCGATCTGGACAAACTGCTCGCAGCCATCGACGAAACGACGCTGCTGGTGCCGATTTCGCAGGTTCTTTTCCGGAGTTCGTGCATCGTAGACGCGCGTGCGATTGTTGAACGAGCTCACCAGGTCGGCGCGCACGTAATTCTCGATGTATTTCAAGCTGCGGGAACAATCCCTCTCGACGTACGCGAACTAGGTGTTGATTTTGCGGTGGGCGGAGTCCTCAAGTGGCTCTGCGGCGGACCGGGTGTTGGTTATTTATACGTGCGCGAAGATTTGCGCGCCAAGCTGCGCCCGGCGCTCACGGGTTGGAGCGCGCACCGCCGCCCATTTGCTTTCGAAACTGGAGCCATAGACCCACGGGAAGACTCCTACCGCTATCTGAACGGCACGCCACACATTCCCGCGCTCTATGCGTGCCAGCCAGGACTGGAGATTCTCAACAAGGTTGGTATTGCGGCGATACGCGAAAAATCCATGCGTCTAACCGCGCGCCTCATCGAAGGCGCCATATCCCGTGGCTGGATCGTGAACACTCCAGAAAATCCGGCGGAACGCGCGGGGACGGTTTCGATCGAATGCCCGCATGCCTACGAGGTATGCCGAGAACTCCTCGCGCGAGACATCCTTGTCGACTACCGCCCCAAGGCCGGCGTGCGCGTCTCGCCCCACTTCTACAATCGAGATGAGGAATGCGATTTTACCCTCGCGCAAATGGAAGAGATCCTGAAAACGAGCGCGTGGGCAAAGCATGCTGCGGCGGTTACCCATGCATGAGAAAAAAGAAGAAGCCGCAAAGCGCTTGGAGATGATCGAAAAACAGCTGTGCCGTCGCGGCGTCAGGGATGCCGCCGTGCTTGCTGCAATGACGGCAGTGCCGCGGCACGAATTCGTGCCGGAGGAACTTCGTTCGAATGCATATGAGGACGTACCCTTGCCCATCGGCGGCGGTCAAACCATTTCGCAACCTTATATCGTAGCGGCCATGACTGCAGCTTTGCATTTGCAACCAGGCGACCGGGTTCTGGAAATTGGCGCGGGGTGTGGCTATCAGGCCGCCGTGCTGTCCTGTTTGGCGAAGGAGGTTTTCACGATCGAGCGGCGGCCGGAACTGGCTTCCAGCGCTTCCGCCAAGCTTGCCCGGCTCGGATACGCAAACGCGCATGTACATTGCGGCGACGGCACGCTGGGACTTCCGGAATTTGCGCCTTTTGATGCGATCCTCGTTGCCGCTGCCGCACCCGCGGTTCCAAAGCCGCTCCTAGCCCAACTTGCCGAAGGCGGCAGGATGATTCTTCCCGTGGGGGACACAGAACATCAGGAATTACAGCTGATCGAAAAGCGTGGTGATGCTTTCCCCACAAAGATGCTGGAAGGCTGCCGATTTGTGCCGCTCGTCGGCTACCATGGCTGGCAGGAACCTTCCTGACGATGAGCTCAGCGGCCCCCGACCTGTCCATCATCATTCCCTCTTACAATGAGGAAATACGCCTTCCGGCAACGCTGGAGCGGATTGCGGCATACCTTTCGGCTTCGGGACGCAATGCGGAAGTTCTGGTCGTGGACGACGGCTCGAAGGATGGCACGGCCGCGGTGGCGGAGTATTTTCGGGTCAAGATTCCGACGCTGCGCGTGGTTTCGAACGGCGTCAATCGGGGCAAAGGCTACAGCGTGCGCCACGGGATGCAAGAAGCTCGAGGACGAATCGCGCTTTTCACGGACGCAGACCTTTCCGCGCCGATCGAGGAAGCCGGAAAACTTATTGACGCTCTGGAGACCTACGATGTGGCGATTGGCTCCCGGGCGATGGACCGCAGCCTGATTACCGTGCACGAGTCGCTCTTCCGGGAATTCGCGGGGATCATTTTTAATAAGATTGTGCGAAGCATTTTGTGGCTGCCGTTTGTCGATACGCAATGCGGGTTCAAGGCCTTCCGGCGCGAACGCTGCGGCATTATCTTTGAGCAGCAGACCATTGAACGATTCGGATTCGACCCGGAATTACTGTATTTGGCGCGGCGTCATGGATTGAGAGCGGTGGAGATTCCCGTGCGCTGGGGGCATTCCCCGGCAACGAAGGTGAGCATGCTGCATGACAGCATTCAGATGTTTATCGACGTATTCACGATCCGGTGGAATTCGTTGAAGGGCCGTTATCCCCGCAAAACGTAATCTGTCCATCGCATACTTTGCAACACAAAGTACTTGACATCCCTGAGTCCAGATGATAGGTTCTTGCCATGGCGACTTCTGGTCCGCTTCGCTCTCCGCAACGCGAGCCCATCCCCATTGACGCTCGTGCTGCCGACCATCTCCGCTACATTCGCGAAACCATGGAGAGCGCCGCCGAGTTTACTGCGGTGCCCGGTTGGGGCGGCGTGGCGATGGGGGTTACCGCACTGTTGGCAGCTTTTGCGGCTTCGCGGCAGGTTACACCTCGTGCCTGGCTGGCCGTCTGGCTGATTGAAGCCTTTGTGGCGGTGGCCATTGCGGCGCCCGCCGCGGCGACCAAGGCACACCGCGCTAACTCGGCGCTTTTCTCTGGTCCTGGCCGCAAATTCGTTCTTAGCTTTGCGCCTCCGATCGTCGTGGGCGGCCTTTTGACTTTCGCTCTCTATCACGTCGGTGTTCTAGCGGCCCTTCCAGGGGTTTGGCTCTTGTTGTACGGGACCGCTATTGTCACGGGTGGAGCGTTTTCAGTACGCATTGTGCCGGTGATGGGTTTGTGCTTAATGTTGCTGGGCGGAGCTGCACTGTTCACTCCGGCAGCCTGGGGCGATGCGTTTATGGCCGCGGGATTCGGGGGCGTGCAGATCGGCTTCGGCTGGTGGATCGCCCGGCATCATGGAGGCTAGCAGGAAAGCTTATGGCTAAGTCTTCTACAGCGCATCAAGAACGCGTGCAGCGGTCTCGCGAGCGCGGCTCCTCTCTAGAAGCCATCCGCAATCCCGCGCGGGAAGCTGTGCCAGCCGATCTCGACCGGCTGATTCATGAACACATCCGATTGGGTATTGTTAGCGCCCTGGCGGTGAACCGCTCGCTGACTTTCAATGAACTGAAAGCGCTGCTGAAAACGACCGACGGCAACCTGAGCGTTCACGCTCGCAAGCTGGAAGAGGCTAACTACATCGTGTGCACGAAATCCTTTGACGGGCGCTTGCCGAAGACGGAGTACCGCCTGGTGGCAGCGGGCCGGCGGGCGCTGGAACGCTACTTGAATCACATGGAAGCGCTGATCCGCGCGACGCGCGAAGGATAAAACGGCAAAAATTTTTGACTTTCCACTTTGTATTGCAGAGTAGTTTGCGACACTTCCTCCGCGGCGGAGAAAGAAAATGCTCATGCATCACCTGACAGTACGACAGATTCCCACGGTCCAGCCAGCTATCGCCCCGGCTGCGCGGCTCCACGTGGCCATCATCTCGGACGGCAATGGCCGCTGGGCCACTTCGCGGGGTTTACCGCGCTCCGCCGGTCATCGCGCGGGGGCAGAGTCCGCGCGCCGCGTCATCGAGGCTGCGCCACATATCGGCATTCACACGTTGACGCTATTCGCGCTGTCCTCGGCGAATTGGAAGCGTCCCCCTGCGGAGGTCCACGCGATTTTGCGTCTCCTTCACGAATATCTCCTCACCGAAACGACGCACTGTATCGATGAAGGCGTGCGGCTCAGCGTCATCGGACGCCGCGATCGCTTGCCCGCCACGCTCCGCCAGGCGATTTCGGATTCGGAAGCCGCCACAGCAAAGGGCTCGCGCCTGCACTTGCGGCTCGCCGTGGACTATTCCGCTCGCGAAGCGATCTATCATGCCGCCTGCCGCTTCTACAAAGTCACCGAACTTTCGCCGGAATCCTTCAGCACTGTGCTTGCGGAAGTCCATCGCGGCGGCTCGACGGAAGTCGATTTGCTGATTCGTACCGGGGGCGAACAGCGGCTCTCCGATTTTCTCTTGTGGGAATGCGCGTTCGCGGAATTCGTATTTCTGCAAAAACGCTGGCCGGACTTTACCGCCGCTGACTTGGAGATGGCCGTGAACGAGTTTAGCCGCCGCGAGCGCACTCGCGGCGCATTGCCGGATGCCATCGCCGGCTAATTTGAATTTGGAGAGGGAGGCAGAAAAACATGTCGGAATTCATGCCGCATTTTGCCCCGGTCGTTGTGCTTTTCTTCCTCGGAACCATTTTCGCGATTGGCATCAGTTTTCTTGTATTGCTCTACGGAGCCGTTCGTCGGTCAGGATTTTTCGCCAAGCTCGGCGGTGGAATGATACTTGCGATTGCCGCCGGATATTTCATTCTCCTGACCGGGGTTTCCTTTGCGAGCAGCGAAGAGGTTTTGCCTGCCGGAGGCTGGAAGTACTTTTGCGAGATTGACTGCCACATTGCTTATTCGCTGATCGGCGCACAAACAGCAGCCGCTCTAGGCCCGGAGATGCAACAAGTGTCCGCGCGCGGTGAATTTGTGCTCGTTCGCGTGAAGACATGGTTTGACGAGCGCACCATCTCCGCCCATCGGGGCAATGGACTCCTCACGCCGAACGGCCGCAAGATTCTTCTGGTCGACGATGCTGGGCGAAGGTTTGCACCTTCACCGGAAGGGCAAACTGCAATTGCCCGCCTCACGAACAATTCCACGCCGCTCACGCAGCCGCTCCGTCCTGGCGAGTCCTACATGACGGATTTTGTATTCGATGTGCCCAAAGATGCTCACAAGCTCCGGCTTCTGGTCACCGAAGACGACCCCGAAACCCGGCTGGTCATCGGCCACGAAAACAGCCTGCTGCACAAGAAGATCTACTTCGCAATTGATTCCGCTCCGCCGATAGCTAAAGCCGCTCTCTAAACCACTCACAATAGGCAGTTTGCAGGGGCACCGGCCGTCCCCTGCTACCCCCTGACATTCCGCCCTGCCCCGTCGTCTATACCTCAGGAGCCAGGGATGGGAACTATGGGACTTGCGCTGCCTTGGAAGGCTAGAATCTCTTCCACGCTGCGCGAACGGGGGACGCGAGTGGAACCTTCCGAGCACCTTGCCGGCGGCCCCAGTCCGGTCGCCGTGGATGCCACAAGCGAGGATACCGCGCTGGCTTTTGCCTGCCGCTCCGGCGATCTGCGCGCGTACGAGCGTCTTTACAAGATGCATGGTGCGCGCATGAAGAACCTGGCGCGGAATGTTCTTGGCAATCCCATCGATGCCGAGGACGCCGTGCAGGAGACTTTCCTGAAGGTGCAGCGTAGCATCGCCAGCTTTCGCGGCCAATCGAGTTTCGTCACCTGGACCTACCGAATCTTGATTAACACGTGTTACGACGCGCGGCGCAGCCGGATGCGAAAGAGGGAAGTTGCAAATGACGATTCCGAGGAGACGCCGCAACTGGAACCACGCGCGCCGGGAGCACATCCGACATTGCGCATGGCCCTGGAGCGAGCGCTTGGAAAGCTGACTCGACACCAACGCGATGTCTTTCTTTTGTACGAGGTTGAAGGTTTCCGCCACGCGGAGATCGCCGGAATGCTGGAGATGACCGAGACAGCCTCGAAGAACACACTTTTTCAGGCGAAGAAGAATCTCCGCCAAATGCTGGAACCGCCGCGCAACAGCGCCGCGGAAACACGGTGAACGAAGATGAATGTTACTTGTAGCGATCGAGATCGAATTTTTGAAGACGGCACGCCCACCGAATGGGCAGCCATGGAAGCGCATGCCGCTTCCTGCCCGGTGTGCGAGCAAGAAGTTCGGGTCTGGAAATCGCTGAGCGTAACGGCGAAAGAATTGCGCGACTACTCTGACACTCCAGCGTTCTGGCCGCGGATCGAGCGTGCGCTTGCTGAGGAGGCGGGACAAAAAGCTCAACGCGCCGAGCACAAAAGTTGGCTCTCGTCCATCCTGCCAAGCTTTTCGCCCGTGTGGCAGACAGCTCTAGCGAGTGCTCTCGTTCTGGCGCTGACGATTTCCGGTGGCTGGCTCATTTTTCACGCGCCGGGACACAAAGTGGAGAACGACAAATCGCTGCTGCAGAGCAACGCCCTGAAAGAAGTGGAGAGCGCAGAAACGGCGTACGAGCGCGCCATCGACAAGCTCGCCGCGGATGCCAAGCCGCAGCTCGAAAATCCCGCAACGCCGCTGCTCGCCAACTATCACGAGAAATTACTGGTACTGGATAGCGCGATCGCCGATTTGCGCGCGCAG
>JBGPIX010000209.1:0-9622 GCA_041485085.1 Candidatus Acidiferrum sp. | reverse complement strand
TTGGCATTCTCCGGGTGCCCAGGATCCGTCGTGATGTAGTCCACGAGGAATCCCATCATCTTCGGTCCAGTCCAGCCCTTCGGCCCCAGAATCTGAAATGTAATGTGGTCGAACTCCTCGTGCGGATCGTGGTTGGGCGCCAGGAACGGCTGCGTGCCCGTGGTGCCTCGCGTCGCAAAAACTTTTACTGGGTCTTTCCCGCTGAAGTAGTCGGCATTCGAGGGATTCCAGAACTGGCCCTCCGGACTTGGAGCCGCCAATCCGTCAAACGTCGTCTGTCCCCCGGGTGGCGGCGCCGGAATGTTGATCGGCGGCTGGTTGTTCACGTCGGCATACAAGAATCCTAAAAGGTTATCGAACGATCGATTCTCCATCATCACTACAACCACATGTTTGATTCGATCCATTCCATCGTCCGACATTGGTGTTCCTCCTCTGCCCCGCAATGGTCCAAGCGTTTCTAGTGGACGACACTTTACTACCAAGTTTTATGGCCAGCGAGTGACAACTCGCTCACCGCCCAAGTGCCGCCGTCTTGGATCGGGGATTTGTCGGCCACTTCAGGCAACCCTCACGACATTCCTTGATTCAGAGTGGGTAACGAGCCGCCTCTGGGCTCCGCGATGGGGTGTCGAATGCCCGTTGTTCCGTTCCCCCAACTCTGTTCGATAGTGAGGTTTCCTCATGAATCGTTGCGTTCGCCGTTCCCTCCAGTTTTTCTTGTCCGCCAGCTTGCTCTGGCCCCTTCTTTCCCTCGCGCAGGATCAGCCCTTGCCGCAAGACACTTCGGCAAAACCGCAGAGCACCAGGGAAGCCAAAAAGCGCGATAAGAAACTCAAGAGAGAACTGGGTCCAGACGAAGGTGACTGGCTAAGGAATGTAGTCCCTGACATCATTACGGAGCAAGAGCGCCGCGCTTTTCTCGAGTTAGGCACGGAAGAGGAGCGCGATCAATTCAAAGAAATTTTCTGGCGTGACCGCAATCCCGACCCCGAGTCACCCATCAATCCAGCCAGGGAAGAGCACTACCGCCGTCTCGCCTACGCCGACGAACACTTTGCCTCCGGCATACCTGGCCGGAAAACGGACCGAGGCCACATCTACATCATTTGGGGCCCGCCGGATGAAATCGAGTCTCATCCCACCGGCGGCACCTACGATCGCTCACCCCAGCAAGGCGGCGGCTCTTCTACTGCGCATCCTTGGGAGTTGTGGCGCTATCGCCATCTGGAAGGTATCGGCGAAAATATCGAAATCGAATTCGTGGACACCAGCGGCTCCGGCGAGTACCACATCACCAACGATCCCTGCGAAAAAGACGCGATGGCTCATGTTCCCGGTGCCGGCCCGAGTCTCTCGGAAATCATGGGCCAATCCACCAAAGCCAGCCGTTTCACCAACACCAACGGAACCACTTGCCCCATGCCCATCGGCGGAATGACCGCCAACGCGAACCAATTCGACGCTCTCGATCGCTACTTCCGTGTCCAACGTCCGCCCGAGCGCCTCAAAGCTCTCGCCGAGTTGGTCAACGCCCACATCGTCCACAACGACATCCGCATGGACTATCGCACCGATTTTCTTCGCGTAACCAGCAGCACCGTCCTCGTCCCCATCACCGTGCAGATACCCAATCGCGACCTTAACTTCCAGTCCAAACAAGGCGTTCATTCCGCCGTCCTGAATCTCTACGGCCGTATCACCACGCCCGGTGGCGTCGTCGTTCAGACCTTCGAGGATCTTATCTCGAGAGATTTTCCTGATTCGCTCTTCCAGTCCTCGCTGAATCTCTCTTCCATCTACCAAAAATCCGTTCCGCTCCGTTCTGGCCTCTACCGTCTCGATCTCGTCATCAAAGACACCCTGAGCGGCAATCTCGGTGTGTTCAATACCGCGTTGCGCGTTCCCCACTTTGAAGATGACAAGCTCGACGCAAGTTCCTTGATTCTCGCCGACCAGATCGAAGCGGTCCCCTCTAGTCAAACTGGCTCCGGCCAATTCGTCCTCAACTCCTACAAAGTCCGCCCGCGCCTCAGCCAGGAATTCTCCTCCACCGACAAGCTGGGCATCTTCCTTCAGCTTTACAACTTGAAGTTGGACGAGGCTTCCCACAAGACCAATGTTTCCGTCGCCTATCGCATCACCAAAGACCAGCAAGAGATCTGGCGTATGGTGGAAACTCCCGATCATCTTCATCAAGGTGGCGAGCAGCTCACCATCGAACGCCTCATCCCAGTGGCGTCGCTCGTTCCCGGCCGCTACACCATCGAAATCACCGCCATCGATTTGCTCACCAACGATACTGTCATCCGCGCTGCGGATTTCACCGTAAAGGCCGCGCCCCCGCCTGCTGTAAATCGCGCGCCCATTTCTTAGTAGCATCACGCTCGAATCGTTGTTCGCATTCAGGCGCGGATCATCGTCAATACCATCTTGAATTTCGCAATCGCCTTTAGCGCGTGCGGTTGGTGGGCCGGCATCAACACTGCTTCTCCTGCCCTCACGCGCACCGCTTTGCCGGAGATCGTGATTTCGGCGTCCCCTTCCAGCACGTGCGCCAGCGCGTCGAAGGCCGCCGTATGCTCGCTCAGTCCCTCGCCTTCATCGAACGCGAACAGTGTCACCGTCCCCATCGGCCGCTTCATGATCGTACGGCTTACCACGGAGCCCGCTTGATAGTTCACCAAGCCGGCCAATGGGGCTGCCTCCGCAGCGGGGATTTCTCGATTCTTTACTGGCTCATCCGCAGACATTTTATGCCTCTCTCTCGACCGCGACCTTCTCGCACCTGCTATGCGTCGCTTTCACAGAGATGAGAATATCAACATTTCTGCCAGCGACCCTCCGATTCGAATGGCCTCCTGCCTCATCGCGCTATAAAATTGTTTGAAATGCCGGATCGCACCCGAGCACGCGAACTAGCCGCCGAATTCCTCCGCAAGGGGGACCCCACTGGATGGTTTGAGCCTCTTTATCAAGAAGGCGAAGCAGGGAAGAGCATTGTTCCTTGGGTTGATCTCTGTATCAATCCATATTTGCTCGGCTTCTGGAGAACGCGTCCGCAGCAGACTGCAGGAAAGTCTGCCTTGGTCATCGGCTGTGCACTCGGCGATGACGCTCAACAACTTGCCGCCTGGGGATTCCGTACCACCGCCTTCGATATTTCCGAAACCGCCGTTCGCGGTGCTCGCAAGCGCTTTCCCTCCTCGACTGTCGAGTACCTCGCTGCCAACCTGCTCGAACCTCCCCTGGCATGGCGTGGCGCCTTCGATTTTGTTTTTGAGGCCAACACTCTCCAAGTTCTTCCATCGAAGCTTCGCCCCCGCGCGATCGAAAACATCGCGGGCTTTCTTCGCCCCAGCGGTCTCCTGCTCCTGATCGCCCGAGGTCGCGAACCTTCCGAGCCGGAAGGCCAAATGCCTTGGCCGCTCACTCGCGCCGAACTCTCCCCCTTCACCACAGCGGGTCTTGAGGAACTCTCTTTCGAAGATATGCTCAAAGTCGAAGACCCTGCCGAGCCACCCGTCCGCCGTTTTCGGGCGCTTTATCGCCGGTAGCTGGCGGTAATCGAACTCTTTGATCGTCTGCAGGTCGTTTTGCTGGCATTGGAAACGTGTTGAAGTGTATATAGATATGTCGCCGAGGACGGAACCTGCTGGGGAAAGTGGTTTTGCATCGTCCGGCGCTGATCCTTAAACATCTCGTGCTTCAGGAGAGTTCATGCATCGGAACCGATTGCTAAGCTTCACAATCACGATAACTCTACTGAGCACCGCCGGTTGCCGCTCGAAATCGGGAACGCCAACCTCCTCGCAAGTTCCGGCTTCCCCTGCCTCGGTGGATGCCGCGAGACTCATCCACGCTGATGCCGATCCCGGAAACTGGATGAGCTACGGCCGCACCTACAGCGAACAGCGCTTCAGCCCGCTGAAGCAGATCAACGATCAAAACGTCGGCCAGCTCGCCCTCGCCTGGTATGTTGACCTGGACACGCGCCGCGGCCAGGAAGCCACTCCCATCGTCGTTGACGGCGTGATGTACTTCACCACCGCCTGGAGCAAAGTCTTCGCGGTGAAAGCAGCAACCGGAGAAAAGCTTTGGTCCTACGATCCCAAAGTCCCTCCCGAATGGGCTGTCAACGCCTGCTGTGATGTCGTCAATCGTGGTGTTGCGGTCTGGCAAGGTAAGGTTTTCGTCGGTGCTCTGGACGGCCGTCTTGTCGCGCTCGATGCCGCCTCGGGAAAACCCGTCTGGGAAACGCTCACCATCGATCCGAAATTCCCCTACACCATCACCGGCGCTCCTCGCGTCGTGAAAGGCAAAGTTTTAATCGGCAATGGTGGCGCGGAATTCGGAGTGCGCGGCTACATCTCCGCCTACGACGCCGCCTCCGGAAAAATGGTCTGGCGCTTCTACACTGTCCCCGGCGATCCGTCGCAGCCTTATGAATCCCCCATTCTCGAAAAAGCCGCGAAAACGTGGACGGGCCAGCGAGGCAAACTCGGCGTTGGCGGCACTGTTTGGGACTCCATCGCTTACGACCCTGATCTTGATCTCATCTACTTCGGCGTCGGCAACGGCACTCCCTGGCCACGCCGCGCCCGCAGTTCCCAGGGCGGAGACAATCTCTTCATCTGCTCCGTCGTCGCCCTCAAAGCCGAAACCGGCGAATACGTCTGGCACTACCAGGAAACTCCCGGCGACACTTGGGATTTCGACTCCGCCGAGTCCATTGTCCTTGCCGACCTCACCATCGATCAGTCCCCGCGAAAAGTCTTGCTTCATGCTCCCAAAAATGGTTTCTTCTACGTTCTCGATCGCGCCACCGGTGAACTCCTCTCCGCCAAGCCCTACACCACCGTCTCCTGGGCCTCCAGCATCGATCTAAAAACTGGCCGCCCCGTGGAAAATCCCCAAGCCCGCTATGAGGAAGGGAAGGGCGGTCCCGTCGCTCCTGGTCCCCTCGGCGGCCACACCTGGCATTCCATGTCTTTCAGTCCGGTCACAAATCTGGTCTATCTCCCGGTTCAAGATTCAGGCTTCGTATACAAAGCCGACGAACATTTCCAACAACGCACGACGGGGTATAACGTCGGGATCGACTTCGTAGCCGCCGGCATGCCGCAGCAACCGGAAATCAAGAAAGCCATCCTCAGCACCATCAAGGGCCATCTTTCCGCTTGGGATCCTGTGCAACAAAAAGAAATCTGGCGCGTCGATCGCCCAACTCCGGCGAACGGCGGAGTCCTCTCCACCGCAGGAAATCTCGTCTTCGAAGGCACCGCCCAGGGCAATCTCGAAGCCTATCGCGCCGACAATGGCCAGAAGCTTTGGTCTGCCGACGCGCAAAGCGGCGTTGTTGCCGCTCCCATGACCTACACGGTCAACGGCGAACAATATGTCGCCGTCCTCGCCGGATGGGGCGGCGTATTTTCGCTCGCTACCGGTGAAGTCGCCCTCTCCACCGCCAGGCCGCAAAATATTAGGCGCTTGCTGGCATTCAAATTAGGCAGCAAAGCGAGTCTGCCCCCGCTTCCACAATTTACTCCACCGCAACTGAAGCCGCCGAAATCCACCGCCTCTGCCGCCACTGTAAAAAAAGGCGAAGCCCTCTACCAAAGCATCTGCTCGCCGTGCCACGGCGACGTCTCTGTCAGCGGCGGTGTCCTACCCGACCTCCGCTATTCCGGCACACTCGACAACGATCAATGGTTTGAAATCGTTCTGAAGGGCCAACTGAAGCAAGTCGGGATGGTTTCCTTTGACAAGGATCTCTCCCACGATGACGCCGCCGCCATCCGCGGCTACGTCATCTTCCGCGCCAATCAATCTCTTGCAGAAACAAAACCAGCGCCGAAGTAAATTTGCTTTGGACTGTGGAACGAAAGGGCGTTACGCGCGGAATTGCGCGATCGTCGTCTTATAAGCCCGGGTCACCGCGTCCTCGAGCGACAGGGGCCTTAGTTCTGCCGAGAGAACCTCAATTCCCCACGCGCCCGCGTAGCCCGTCTTCTCCATGGCCGCCACAAATCCCTTCACGTCGAACTCCCCTTCGCCGCAAAACCTGCGGTGATTGATCGTGTCCTCGTACAAGCTCCACGGCGCCGTGAACGTCCCGTCGTTGATCTCCACCCCGACAATATATTTCAGCGGCACCCGGCTCACTTCCTCATAGGGAATCCCCAGCTTCACCACATGCCACAAGTCGAAGATGATCCCGCCGTTCTTTGCCCCCGCTCCTTCGATCATCGTCAGAGAGTCCTTTAGCGTATCGAGCATCCCAAACGGCATCAGTTCGTATCCAATCTTCGCCCCAAACTTGTCGGCTTCCGCGCATAACGCCGCGAACGACTCGATCAGTTTCGGCATGGGAGTTTTCTTGCGCTCGAAATCCCCGACCTTCACGTGCTTGGCGTTCAGCGCCTGCGAGGCTTCCAGCAGCTTCTTCCTCTCTATATCCGATTGCTTCTTCAACTCTCCATCTACGAACCAGTCTCGCAGAAACTCCAGCTCGACCCATTTCATTCCGTTGTCGTCCAAAATCTTCTTCATTTCATTCAAACTTCTGCGCTCCAGGATATGATCCAGGTCCGAGTGCCAGATCCCGACTCCCTTGAAGCCCGCTTTGGCCGCGGCTTCCACCCGGTCCTTAAAATCAAACGAGCTGTACTCCCGGTCCGTGTGCGGCTCGCCTTTGCCCGCCAGCGTCCAGAAGGATGCGATCAGTTCAACGTTTTGCAGCACGGTCTATCTCTCCTTGTTCTTAAGCCCGTTCTTTCAATTCCGTGGTGATTAGCAAAATCTCCGCGTTCCCAATATTTTCCACCGAATGCGGCGGAAGCGGCCCCGTCCACTGCACCATCGGCGTCGCCGGAGGAACTCCCATCGTGCGGCTATCAAATAACACTTTCCCCTCACCGTCACGCCGGATGAAATCGCTTCCGCTCGCGACGTACACCGCGCTCGGCCATCGGTGCGTGTGCACCGGCACAAACTGCCCCGGCCCAATTCGCACCTCCAGCACGCGCACCCGCTCATTCTCGAAAAGCAAACGGTGAAAGCCCACCGCTGCCGTTAGCGCATCCAGTGAATCCGGCCATGGCCAAGCCTCAGACACTTCTCACTCCTTCTCCGCTCTCACCGCGTAGGCAATCCATCTGAATATTTTTGTCGCCCCGGCCGCATTCAATGTGCAGCTGCGGCTCCTCCGCCAAGAAATCCCGTCACCGCCGCCAGAAATTCTTCCGTTTTCTCAATCGGCGGCACATGCCCGCATTTGTCGAAGCTCACCAGCTTCGCCCCCGCAATTCCAGCCGCATACCGCTCTCCAGACACGATCGGCAACAATTTATCTTGTTTCCCCCATGCTACCAGCGTCGGCACTTTGATGCTCCCCAGCCGCTCGTCCAGCCTTTGCGTTCCAATCGCCGGGTTCGCCAATATGCTTCGTACCGTGTACCCGTCCTTGGCCGCCAGTTTGTCCGTGAACATCTTCCGCAGCGCGTCGTCATTCATCCAGCTCGTATCGTAGAACACCGCTTCCATCATCACCCGCATGTCCTGCAAGGAACTCGGATTCAGGTTCGGAATCGGTGCATCCTGCTTCAGCCCCGCCGCATCCACCAGCACCAGTTTCTCCACCGGAATCAGATGCGCTCCGCCGCTGATCTCTGCCGTATAAAGCGCCGCAATCCATCCGCCCAGCGATTCACCCACGAGGCTCGCCTTCTCCACTTTCAATTGCCGCAAAAACTCATTCAGAAAATCTACATACGTCTGGATGCTGTAATCCAGCAGCGGCTTGTCCGATCGCCCGAATCCGATCTGGTCCGGCACCAGCAACCTGTATTTCTGCGCCATCGGCTCCAACACCGGCAGCCAATCTTCTTTGCGGCTCCCCAATCCGTGCAGGAGTACCACCACTGGCCCCGAACCCATGTCAAAATAATGAATCGATTGTCCAAACACCGTGATCGTTTTGTCCGCCGGCTGCCCCTGCCCAAACGCCGGAACCACAAACACCAATAACAGTAGGATGAGCCCGAATTTCATCTTTCCGCGCATGATCCCTCCTGTTCTTGCCGCCCCTCTTTAACACACCCCTGCTCCGAATACCACATCGCTCCCATGCACTTTGTTCGGTACCGATCGAGTACGTAACAACGATTGTTTTTTGTGGTACATTACCCGAATCATGGGCAGAACGATCCTTCTGCGCGCCTCACTTTCCTCCATTTTGCTCCTCGCCTCTCTCTGCGCCCTGGCCGCCACCAAGGACAAGGAGCCCGCCCCGCGCTTCAACGCCACCACTACCACCGGCGAAAAGTTCACCAACGAAACCATCAAAGGCAAGGTCGTCCTCCTCGAATTCTGGACCACCTGGTGCGGCTTCTGCGCCGACGAAGCCGCCTTCGTCGACAAGATCGGCCACGAGCTCGCCGACAAAGGCCTCATCCTTCTCGCCATCGACGTCGGCGAATCCAAAAAAACCGTCAAAAAATATCTCGACCAGCATCCCCGCAAATGCAAACTCGTCATGATGGAAGACACCAATCTTGCCGCTATGTACCAGGCCAACGCCTATCCCATCTACGTCGTCATCGACCGCGACGGCTTCATCGTCGGCACGCAGCGCGGCGCCGGCGGCGAAGAAGCCCTCCGCCGCCTCATCGCCCGCGCCGGCATCGAATCCCCCGACTCCGACGACTCCGATTCCAACTAGCGCAGTCTGCACGCGGCCCTCCCCGGTCATTTCCAACGGAGCAGGCCGACTTTTTTTCCCGCTTCGCTCCCGCGAAGCGGTCGGCCTGCGTAGAGAGAAATCTCTCTTCGCTCCCCATTGATAACCAGAACAATACATCCACCTTGCACCGCGCCCATCGACTCACTAATCTGTTTTAACGAACTCCGCGCTTGGACTTTTCCGCAACTAATCGAGCGTGGCCAGCGGTTTTCCACAAGACACTGAGGAGAACACACGATGACCAAGAGGAGCTTTTATCTTGTTGCCGCACTTGCTTTTGGTTTGATCCTGATGGGCGTAGCCTATGCCCAGCGGCCCGAAACCGACATTGACCCTCACAAGCATTCGAACTTGGCCGAAGCCCAGCGCCACGTCGTTGAGGCCTATAACAAGACCGTCGAAGCGCAAAAGTCCAATAATGACGAACTCGGCGGCCACGCCGAGAAGGCCACCGCGCTTTTGGATGAAGCCAACCACGAACTAAAGCGCGCCGCCGAATACGCCGACCGCCACCATCACTAGAAGAACTAGCATCCGAGTTTCAAACTCACCCACTGTGTAGGGGCACGATACATCGTGCCCTTCTTTCTTTTCTCCTTGTTTGCGTAGTGGCGGGTCTTCAGACCCGTTCATCTGGCGACCTTTGCTAAAGTGGGGAGCCCGGCGACGATATCTGCAAAAACCGATGGGGGGAAGGATCTCAATGCCCTGGAACGGGCTCAGCGCGAGGAGGTCAGTATCGCCAGTGACCAGGTGTGTTGCTCGTCCACTTACTGCCAGTTCGAGAAACTTGTCATCTTTTGCGTCGCGGCAAGCCCTTATTTCGGCCTTCACATTCACCCATTGAGCCTCGCGCGTGAGGGCCGCGAGAAAGGATCG
>JBGPIX010000208.1:0-9646 GCA_041485085.1 Candidatus Acidiferrum sp. | reverse complement strand
GGAATCATCGCGGGATCGGTGTCGAAGAAACCGTTGATCACAGTTTCGACGAAGCGGTTGTCCGCCGCGGCAATGTGGCGGACGAGTTCGTTGGCGCTCTTCGAAATGGGATCCGGCCGGTAGGCGGCCTTATCCGCAGGAACCGCTTCAAGAATTGACTTGGTCGTCCTGCTTTCGGTCTTCAAGGTGCCGAGGTACAAGTTCCGCACGAAGACTGCTTGATCCGCTGTCATTGTTTCCGCCATTGCTCTCCTCCTGAATACGTTTCGCGTTCTTCATGCGCACCGGGAGGGAACGAAGCTCATCCCCGGGCGACAATGCCAAGTTGGATGCAGGGTGGCGGATTCCGTTTCATGGAATAAAGAGGCGGGGCTAGACCGTTCGAAAGAAAAAGTGCCACATGATGTCCACGCCGGCGTGGACCAGTGCGGAGGCGAAGATCGAGCCGGTTTTACGCCAGGTCCAGCCGTAGAAAAAGCCGGCGATGGAGGCCAGGAGCACGTAGCGCCAATTGGGAAAGCCCATATTGGTAATGTGCGAGAAGCCGAAGAGAATGGAGGCGGTCCACCAGCCGGCGAGGTCGCTATTCGAAGCGCGCGAAAGCATGTTTTGGAGCAGGCCGCGGAAGAGGAGTTCTTCGGGCCAGGCGGTGAAAAAGAGAATGCCCAGTGAAACTAACGGGAGCGACTTCAACTGCGACCACTGAGGCGCAAACTCAATGAAGTGCATGCCCTGGCCCAGTGGAATAGCGATGCAACCGAAGACGATGAAACTTGCCAGGATGAAGAAGCTCCAATGATGACCCCAGCCAATCGAATAACCGACGCCGTTGACGCGGCGGAGAAGCAGAAAGTAGGCGAGCGCCAGGTTCACGCAGAGAAGCACGGTGAAGACGTAGGAAAGGCGGCCGCCGGGGTACGGCCAGAGCGAGTGCGACAAGGACCATCCCCAGCGATTGGGGAGCGGCTTGACGGCCAGCCAAACGAAGAGGATGGTTGCGAAATCCTGCCAGGCGCCGGGCGGCTTGCGCTCGGCGGTGGCGGTGAGAACAAGCGGAATGAAAACCAGCGCGGCAACGGTGGCGGAACGCGCGAACGCGAAAGTATTTGTCCCCAGGGCGTAAATCAGGTAGACAAGGAACACTGCGGTGCCGAGCAAGTAGCCGCTGCCGGCCCCGAAGCGCGAGGCGAGACGATCTTCCACGCCGCGCGCGGCAAAAAGCAGCATCACCAGAAAGAAAAATGCGAAGGCCGTGAGCGTGGCAGCGAAGGCGCGGCCGCCGTAGCCCAGCCAGACGGAGTACAAGACTCCGGTGAGAGTCAGCGCGGCCCAAAGACCGAGCATGGGGAGCGGGCCTAGTTGGCGAGTGGCGGGCAAGAAAGAATTGTAGCTGAAACGCATGGCAGACCAAATTCAACCGGCGGCGCGGCGCCTTGCCTACATCGACTGGATGAGGGGGCTGGCGTGCGTGCTGATGTTTCAGACGCATTGCTACGACTCGTGGATGAGCGCGGAGGCGAAGAAGTCGTCGTCGCTGATTGGGTGGTCGCGGCTGGGCGGGACGCTGCCTGCGCCGCTGTTTATTTTTTTGGCGGGAGTGTCGTTTGCGCTGGTGACGGAGAAATTGCGGGAGAAGGGAATCGCGCGAAGCGCGATTGCGAAGCAGACGATTTTGCGCGGGGCGGAAATTTTTGGGATGGGGCTGCTATTTCGCGTGCAGGAATTTGCATTGGGATTTCCCTGGGCACCGTGGACGGATTTGTTGCGCGTGGATGTATTAAACATTCTCGGACTTTCCATGATGCTGATGGGGGTGCTGTGCTGGGCCACGGGAGACGGCGCGGTCGCGGCGGCGAGAATCCGCACTCTGGTGGCGGGAATCTTTGCGGCGGTGACTGTGGCAATGGCGACGCCACCGCTTTGGACTACGCACCGGCCGAGCTTTCTGCCCTGGCCCATCGAGTCCTACATCAACGGTGTGCACGTTTTCAAAGAGCCGCAGCCGTGGCTCTTTCCCTTGTTTCCCTGGTCGGCATTTGCTTTCGCGGGGCTGGCGGTGGGCTTTTTCCTGTTTTCGGATTTTGCCAAGCGCAGGGAAGGGCTGACATTCGCGGCACTGGGTGGCGCGGGAATCGTTGCTTGTTATATGTCGGTCTTTTTTGATTCGTCGCGCGTGCGGCTGTACGCGGTTTACGATTACTGGCACAGCAATCCGAATTTTCTGCTGATGCGCTGCGGCATTTTGCTGATGATTCTTTTTTTGGTTTACGCGTGGTGCCGGTGGGGATTTGCGCAAAAAGGTTTCAGCCCGATCATTCAGCTCGGGAACACTTCGCTGCTGGTGTACTGGGTGCACATCGAATTTGTTTATGGAAGATTTTCTATTTTGCCAAAGGGGCAGTGCAGCGCGCTGAAAGCCACTGGCGGACTGATTGTGATTTTTCTGGCGATGCTGATTCTTTCCTTGCTACGGACAAATTGGAAAAAGTGGCGGGTTAGGGCTTCACAGAAGAATTCTGGGGCAACTGCTGTGACCGCGGAATCTTGATGATGACCTCGCCGGGCCGGGCGAGACCAAGCTCGTCGCGGGCGATTTTTTCAATTTTGTGGGGATCGGTCTTCAACTCTCGCACTTCTTGTTCTAACTCAGAATTTTCCTTGTTTAATTGATCCAGGTCCTTGGTCACTTTTTTGATTTCTTGCTGGGTGCGGCGCATGGCAAGGTAACCGTGCGTGCCGAAAATATCGTGCACCACGAGGACCAGAACCAGAAGGCCGAGGAGAGCGGGCCCATAGTGGCGCAGCACCGGCTGGATTTTTTCTGTGGCACCCGACTTTTTCAATTTTGCAGTACCCATTGTGATGCTTCGCGCGTCAACTTCGCGGAGGCGGCAGCGCTTTCGGCTTCCACGTATAGGCGAAGCAGCGGCTCCGTGCCGGAAAGACGCAGCAGCATCCACGATCCGTCGTCGAATACAAATTTTGCGCCATCGGTGCGGTCGATAGATACGACTTTCCGTCCGGCGAGTGTCGAAGCGTCCACGGCCACGCGCTTGACCGCATTTGCCTTTTGTTCGTCGGAAAGATGGAGATTTTCGCGGACGGGCCAAAATTCGCGGCCGAGTTTTTTGTACATCGCGCGGACTTGCTCGCCGATGGAGGCGCCGCGCGCGGCGATCATTTCCGCGACCAGCAGACAGGCGAGAATGCCGTCTTTTTCCGGGATGTGTCCACGAATGGTGAGACCGGCGCTTTCTTCACCGCCCATCGCGATTTTATCTTCGCGGATGAGCTGACCGATGTACTTGAAGCCGACTGGCGTTTGAAAAATAGTCTGGCCGTGAGACTTGGCGACGGCGTCCATCATCTGGGTGGTGGCGACGCTGCGAGCCGCGGGCATTTTCCAATGGCGGGATTCGACCAGATAGTCGTAAACGAGCGCGAGAATCAAGTTGGGCTGGATCCAAGTGCCGTCGCGGTCGACGATGCCGAAACGGTCGGCATCGCCATCGGTGGCCAGGCCCGCGGTTGCTTTCGAATCGACTACGGCTTTACGCAGCGGGGCGAGATTTTCTTCGGAGACGTCGGGGCCGGTGCCGTCGAAAAGGCAATCGCGGTCGGTGCGCATGGCTTGGACGGTAATGCCGTGATCGGTGAGGGTGCGGTCGAGATAGCCGGCGCCGCAGCCGTGGAGTGCGTCGACAACAAGAGAAGGATTGGCTTTGCGCAGAGTGTCGAAATGGACGAGCTCTTCGAGACGCTTCAAATAGTTTTCGCGAAGATTCACTTTTTCGCCGCGCGCGGGGTGCGACGCACCGTGTGGGAGGGGAGGAACACCGCCTTTCGCGGCCAGCTGCGAGGCGCGCGCCTCGATATCCTTGGTGACTTCCGGCAGCGCGGGGCCCGCGTCGGCGGAGGAAAATTTCAGGCCGTGGTATTGAGCCGGATTGTGGCTCGCGGTGAAGTTGATGGCGCCGTCGAGCTTGCGGCGCATGATTTCGAAAGCGATAGCGGGCGTGGGCGTGAAGGTCTCACACAGCAGAGTTCGAATCCCGTGGTGCTGCAGGATGTCCACGGCCAGCTGGGAGAATTCTTCGGAGTAGAAGCGGGTGTCATAACCCACCAGAATCGTGGGATCTTTCGCTTTGGTTTTTGCGTGTTCCGCGATGGCGGTGACGGCCAGGCGGACGTTGGCGAAGGTGAAATCGTCGGCGATAAGGCCGCGCCAGCCGGAGGTGCCAAACTTAATCGGAGAGGTGCTCATGGGGCGGTATTCTAGCGCCTGGAAAGTGGAAAGTCGAAAATGGAAAATGGAAAAGAACTCGCGTGACCGCCCACGAGGATGAATTTTGTCTGGAAGGCGGCCCAGGGAAAGAAGCAAGTCAGGTCAGAGGATGAAAATGTAACCGTAGTTGGACGGCACCTTGATGGTTTGCGCGTCGCCTGGGGTGGCGACATTAACTGTTAATGGGGCGGGGCGAAAGGAGGCGTCTAGTTTTTCGGTCCAGACGCCGGCTTTCGGGAACGGGACCGTAATCGTGTCGGTGGCGGGGCCGAAATTCAGGAGGACCATGGCGTACTGTTCGGGGCCGGAAGAATTGGCCGTAGCGTGACGATGATAAGCGAGCAACTGGTTGCCCTGCAATGATTGCTGCCAATAGAAGAACGACTCGCGGCTGCGGAGCGCGCGGTTCGAGCGGCGGAGTTGGCCGAGGCGCCGGTAGAGGCTGACGAGCGGTGCGCCAAACTCATCGTAGAAATATTCCCAGTGGGTGTCGCGGCGCAGGTCGATGCGTGCGAAACCGTTGTCTGGCAGATTGTAGTCGTCGGCAAACTCTTCGCCTTCCCAGAGCATGGGAACGCCTTGCGAGGTGTAAAGTGCGATCGCCAGAGCCTGCATGCGCCAGAATCGGCTGCGGTCTCCCGGCGAAAGCGGATCATTACCCGTTGTACCCGCGGAGACGATCAGATGGCTGTGGTCGTGGGAATTCAAGTATTGGAACGGAGCGACCGGCATCTCGACGGAATTTCCGGCGGCATTGACGACCGTCTTTGTTGCGGGGTACCGGCCGGCAAAAAATGGATCGAGAGTGTGCGCGAAGTCCGCCGTGGGCGCGGCGCCTGTGGCGATGGCTTCGGCTTGATCGAGGAGATCGTTCTGCCACGCGCAGCTGGTGTAGGTGTTTCGCAAAACGTCGGGGGCTCGCCACAACGCTTCGGCGCACTGAATGATGCGGCTGTAACTGTTGGGGTCAGGGACGAAGCGGGGAAGGCTGAAGGAAAAGCGATAGGTGTCGTAGGCCAGTTTTGCGTAGCCGGTGTCCGTGGGGCTGACATAGAGGTCGGTGACTTCGTCATAGCGAAAACCATCGATGTGATATTCGTCGAGCCAGTGGCGGTTCGAGGCGGCAAAATATTCCTGCGTGAAGTCTTGGCTGAAGTCTGCTTGCGGGCCGAAGAGTCCGCTGGCGCCGATCATCGGGCTGCTGACTCGCGGCGCTCCCGGAGTGGAGTTCACGTCGTCGTAGACCAGCTTGTAGGCGAAAGCCGGATCGACGTGCTGATAGACGACGTCGAGAATGACCGCCATGTTCACGGCATGGCAGGCATCGACGAGGCGGCGCAAACCGTCCGGCCCGCCGATATGCGCGCTGGGCGAAAAGTAGTGGAGCGGACCGTAGCCCCAGTCGAAATCTAGTTTTGTGCTGGCGACGGGCATCAGTTCGAGGCAATTGACGCCAAGACTTTGCAGATAGGTGAGACGATCGATGACGCCGTCGAAGGTGTCATTGAATTGCTCGACTTCAAGCTCATAAACGATCAGGTCATCGATCTCCGGCGTTCTGTACGCGGCATCAGTCCAGACGAAGGGTGTGGGGTTGCGCAAAAGCATGACTGCGGAGAGAAGGCCGATATCGGTTTGGCGCGCGAAGGGGTCCGTGAACCAACGCGTAACGAGCTGCCGTTGGCCGCCCGGCGGCGTAAACCAGAGCTGGAAGCGGTAGAGATAGAGGCCTTCTGAACCGAAATGCGTTCCAAGTAGCGGCTGCACAGGAACGGTGGCGCTCCAGAGGTCCAGCGGATGACCGTTGTTCCAAAGGAGATGAGAATCCTGTGGTTGGATGGCGGGGTCGAAACGGTCGTCGCGGTGAATCACGCGCACAACGACATCGAAACCGTCAGCAGGGCGAATTCCGGGGAGGTAGACTCCGAAGGTGATCTGGAATCCGCCGGGGACCGCAACGGGAAACGCTCCGACTTCGGAAACGTTGATCACAGCAAGTATGATAGCTATTGCCAGGCGCGCCGCGTATTAAATTTTTATTAACGATGGAAGTGTATTTGTAATGCTTGCAGGAGGGGATCGATGAAGGGCGGCGGACAAAATCGAGTCGTGCTGGTGACGTGCGGGACGCTGACGGAAGGTCGCCGGATTGCTCGTCACGTAGTTTCGGGCAGGCTTGCGGCGTGCGTGAATGTTATCTTGAGCCCGGCAGAGTCGTTTTATACGTGGAAAGGGAAACTCGAAAAGGCGCGCGAGTATTTGCTGGTGATCAAGACGACAGTGAAGAGACTGCCGAAATTAGAAGAAGAAGTGAATCGTCTTCACAGTTACGCTGTGCCGGAGATCATCGCGCTCCCGATAGCAGCGGGTTCCAGCAAATATCTTGGATGGCTCCAAAAAAGCGTGAAAGGCTTGCGCTAGGCTGCATCATTCCCTGTGCGCAGTTTGCAGACTATCTTTCAAACGTAAAGCAGCGCCTGGTCGAGGTCGGCGATGATGTCTTCGACGTCTTCGATGCCAACAGAGAGGCGGACCAGACCTTCGGTGATGCCGACGCGATCCTGAACTTCCTTGGGCATGGAAGCGTGGGTCATCATGGCGGGAAGCGAGATCAAGGTTTCGACTCCGCCCAGGCTTTCGGCGAGCGAGCAGAGCTTTACGTGATTCAGGAAGCGCCGCGCGGCTTCCAGCGAACCCACATCGAAGGAGAGCATCGCACCGGGGCCCTTCTGCTGGCGGCGCGCCACTTCGTGTTGGGGATGCGACGGCAGTCCGGGATAGAAGACCTTGCGGATTTTGGGATGCGCGTCGAGATGGCGCGCCACGGTGATGCCGTTGGCGTTGTGCTGGAGCATGCGAACCGCCAGCGTCTTGATGCCGCGCGAAACGAGGAAGCAATCCATGGGAGCGAGGCCCGTGCCGGCGGAGCGCTGTATGAAATAGATTTTTTCCGCATCTTCAGGGCGAGTAAGCACCACGGCTCCGCCGGTGGCGTCGCTGTGGCCATTCAGATATTTCGTCATGGAATGAACGACGATGTGTGCGCCGAGTTCAATGGGTCGTTGCAAATAAGGGCTCAGAAATGTATTGTCAACCACGACTGTCAGGGTGCGTTCGTTGGCCAGCTTGGAAATCGCGGCGATGTCGGTGACGCTCAGTGTCGGATTGGCAGGCGTCTCGAGATAAATCATTTTCGTATTGGGGCGCAGTGCGTTGCGCACGAGATCAGGCACAGCGGTGTCAACAAAGCTGAATTCCAGTCCGAAGTGCACAAGAAGTTGGGTGGAGAGGCGGAATACGCCGCCGTACACCGCTTCCGACAGGACCACATGGTCGCCAGGTCGCAGAAGCCGGAAGACCGCGTCAATTCCCGCCATGCCGGAAGAAAAAACGTAAGCGCTGTGGCCGCCTTCCAGTTTGGCGACCGTGCGTTCCAGAGCTTTGCGGTTCGGGTGGTTGGTCCGCGCGTAATCGTAGCCTTTGTTCTTGCCCAGCTCTTCGTTGACGTACGTGGATGTTTGATAGATGGGCGCGACAATGGCGCCGGTGGCGGGATCGGGCTCCTGCCCGACATGAATGGCGTTGGTGGCAAAACCCATTGTGCTCTCCTTGCGACTCCTGTTCGGATCGTGATGCAGTCAGTTTGACGTCTGGCGCTGACCGTTCGGGGTGAATTTCATGACAGAAGTGTCCCCATCTTGCGTGCCAAGCAGTTTCTTGAGAAGTTACAGGAGGCCCATGGATGAGTCAAATGGCTAGTGCTCGAGGTTTCCACGGCAGTGCCGCGGGGGGCAGCACCCCAGGTGAAGGTGGCATCTAATCTGAACGTGGCGAGACTTGACCCAGCCAGCCGTTCCGTGGACCATGGAGTTCTACGATTTATGAAATTCTCGACAAAGATTTTAGCGTGCGTTTGCCTTACGGCCGGTGTGGCGATGTCCCAACGGGTGGCCGCCCAGAATTCACCGGCGCCGGCGTCCAAGCCGCAGACTCCGCCCGCCGCGAGTGACGTGCAGACGCGCATCACGATTGAGGTTACCGGCGGCGAGAAAAATATTCCTGTTGAGAACGCCAGCGTGTACGTGAAATTCGTCGAAGAACACGCAATCAAGAAGGACATGAAACTGGAAATGAATGTAAAGACCAGCCGCGATGGCATCGCGCACGTTCCTAACGCGCCAATGGGGAGAGTTCTGGTTCAAGTTGTCGCTGAAGGATGGAAGACGTACGGGCACTGGCTCGACATCACGGACCCGAAGCAGACCATTAAGGTGCATCTCGAGAAGCCGCCGAAGTGGTACTGAAGAAAACTCTTCGATCGATCGTTGAGAATCAACAGCTTACGAAAAACAAGGAAAAAGTTTTGCACGTTTTCAGCACCAACGACCCACCAGAAATTTATTTTCATGCCACGCCGAGAGATTTCATAGAAAAATGCTGGTGTGAAAAAATAATGTTGCACACAAATTGTGCAAAGCGGAGAAGAGTGTTGAATCGTGAGAAGTTAGCGCTGCGCAGGCAGTAGATTTCCACAAACTTATCAACACTTGTGTTGAAATCTTAATGCCGCAGAAATATTCTTCGTGGAGTTCGGCACGCGGCTTGCCCTGCGGTTCAATGTGGTACTTTTTGACCGTTGCGAAATTAGGATGGTAGAGTACCAATCTGGCTTCGCCCGATGACGGAAACCTACGACGGACCATTTTCTCTCCTTCAAATGTTCTGGGGCAGCATCACTGCCCGCCCGCTGCGCAGTTTTCTGAGTGTGATCGCCATCGCCATCCAAGTGATTCTCGTACTGATGATCGTAGGCCTCACCTCTGGCGTGATTTCCGAGTGGGGCAAACGTGTCGAAGGCGTCGGTGCGGATATCCTGGTGCAGCCGCCGAACGCTTCGATTTTCTTCGCGTTTTTGAGCGTGGGCATGCAGGAGTCGCTCGGTGACCAAATTGCTGCGCTTAGCGGTGTGGATGAGGTGGCGCCGACGGTCATCCTCACGGAACCAAAGAACTTAGTGATGGTCTATGGGATCGATTACAAGCGCTTCAACGCGTTGAGTAAAGGTTTCCTGTTTCGAGATGGGAAGCCGTTCGAAGGGCCAGACGATGTAATCGCCGACGACATCATCGCGCAAACGCGGCACTTAAAGGTGGGGAGCCAGGTCACCCTGCTAAATCATGTGTTTACAGTCACAGGGATCGTGGCGCACGGAAAAGGCGCGCGTTACTTCATTCCCATCCGCACGGCGCAGGAAATTGCCGTAGCGGAAAAGCGCGTTTCCATGTTTTATGTGAGAAGCAAAGGAGATACGGAAGCCACTCGCGCGCAGATTCTTAAGCTGATGCCGGAGAACAGCATCCG
>JBGPIX010000207.1:0-9681 GCA_041485085.1 Candidatus Acidiferrum sp. | reverse complement strand
TTTTTTGGTGCGCCAGCTCGGCGATTTTCTTGCAGCTGTCCCGGAGTTCGGTATCCGTGGTTTCAGTGTCACCATCCCGCACAAGCAGACCATTCTCAAACACCTGAAAGAATGCGAGCCGCTGGCGGCGGACATCGGCGCGGTGAACACTGTCGTAGTCCGTAGCGACGGATCGCTTCACGGTTTCAACACAGACTACGTCGGTGTGCTACGTGCGCTGGAGAAGAAACTCCAAATCAAGGGGATCCGCGCCCTGATCTTTGGCGCCGGCGGCTCGGCGCGTGCCGCCGCGTTCGCACTCGCGCGCGCTGGCGCCATCGTCGGTGTTTGTGCTCGGCGCGAGAAGGCCGCGAAAGAACTGGCCCGCGCTGTGGGGGGAGAAGTAATACCGCGCCGGGCCTTGCGCACGGAATTCTTTGACGCCATTCTAAATACCACCCCGGTTGGCATGCATCCCCAGGGCGGAATTTCGCCGCTCGCACCAGGCGAGTTACACTGTCGAATTGTGATGGACCTGATTTATCGTCCCCAGAAGACGCAACTCTTGAAATTGGCCGCTAACAGAGGAATTGCCATCGTCTCCGGTGTCGACATGTTTCTCGCCCAAGGCATCGCTCAGTGGGAAATCTGGATGGAAAAGCGGGCGCCAGAGGCTTCCATGCGGCGCGCCGTGCTCGCCGCCCTGGGAGCTGAAGAAAAGTCTCGGCAGCGCCGCTAATTCAGAAATGCAATAATAATTGCTCTTACTTTTTGACTGTAGACTGTCGACTGTAAAGTGATTCCCATGATCCAGCCGGACTTCCGCGAATTCCAGCGCCTCGCCAAACAGGGCAATCTCATCCCGGTCTACGACGTTTTTTCCGCGGATTTGCTGACTCCCGTCAGCGCCTACCTGCGTATCGCCCAGGGTGCGCGCTACTCCTTTCTTCTCGAAAGCGTCGAAGGCGGAGAGAAAATCGCGCGATACACCTTTGCTGGAGCTAATCCTGAGGAGGTTTTCCGTTACGCCAATGGCGCGTGCGTCCTGGAGAGCCGCGACCGGGTCGTTTGGGAGGAGCGCGATCCTATCTCCTTCTTGCGCGAACGCATCGAGCGTTTTCGTCCCGTGCGGCTCCCCGGTTTGCCCCCGCTGGTCGCGGGCGCCATCGGCTATTTCAGCTACGACATGGTGCGGCTGATCGAGCGCATCCCCAAGCGCCTCCGAGATGAAATCGGCCTGTACGATGCAATGCTGATGTTCTATAACGGCCTCGTCGCTTTCGATCACGTGCAGCACCGCTTGTGGATTGTTCGCAATGTTTTCACCGAAGGCCACGGCAGCCTGCGCGCGAAATACAACGCCGCCGTCCGTGAAATCAAGGAGACGCGGCGACTGCTCGATGAGCCCGTGGCCGCGGAACGCCCTAAAAAACAGGGGAAAACAAGGAAACATGGGCCGCTCAAAGTTACTTCCAATTTTCGCCGCCCCGAATACCTGGCTGCCGTGCGCAAAGCGAAACAATACATTCGCGCCGGGGATATTTTTCAAGTCGTGGTGAGCCAGCGGTTCTCCGTGCAAACGAAAGCCGAGCCTTTCGAGGTTTACCGCGAGCTGCGCGCCTTGAATCCCTCGCCCTATCTTTTCTATTTGCAACTGAACGACGTTTCCGTTGTCGGCAGCTCGCCCGAAATGCTCGTCAAAGTTCAGGGGCGCGATGTTTTCTACCGTCCCATCGCCGGCACGCGTTGGCGCGGCAAGGACGAAGCCGAGGATCAGCGCCTCGAGCAAGAAATGCTGGCCAGCGAAAAAGAGCGCGCCGAGCACATCATGCTCGTCGATCTCGGCCGCAACGATCTTGGCCGCGTCTGCGATTACGGCACGGTGAAGCCCGAAAAGCTGCTCACCGTCGAGCGCTACTCGCACGTCATGCATCTGGTTTCCAGCCTGCGCGGCCGCCTGCGCGAGGATGTGGATTGCTTCGACGCGCTGATGGCCTGCTTCCCGGCCGGCACGGTTTCCGGCGCGCCCAAAGTTCGCGCCATGGAAATCATCGAAGAGCTCGAACGTACCCGCCGCGGAATTTACGCCGGCGGCATCCTCTACTTGGATTTCGCGGGCAACCTCGATTCCTGCATCGCCCTTCGTACCATGGTGATAAAAAGCGGCGTGGCCCACGTTCAAGCCGGCGGCGGCATTGTTGCGGATTCGACGCCCGAGGGCGAATATCAGGAGAGCGTGAACAAGTCGAAGGCCCTGCTCGCCGCGCTTGAGAAAGCGCACCGCGGAAATCGATCGAGGAAGCCGTCATGATTCTGCTTCTCGACAACTACGATTCCTTCACCTACAACCTCGCGCAGTATCTCGGCGAGCTGGGTTGCACTGTCGAGGTGCATCGCAACGACAAAATTACCGTGGAAGAAATTATTCGCCGGAAGCCGGAACGCATCGTGATTTCTCCCGGGCCCTGCACGCCGCAGGAAGCGGGCATTTCGGTGGAACTGGTCGAGCGTCTCGCCGGAAAATTTCCCATCCTCGGAGTCTGCCTTGGCCATCAAGCCATTGGGGTTGCCTTCGGCGGCAAGATTATCCGCGCACCAAAACTTTTTCACGGCAAAACCAGCCAGATCCATCACGACCACAAGAATATTTTCCGCCAGCTGCCGGATCCCTTCACCGCCACGCGCTACCATTCCCTGATCGTCGAAAAGAAATCATTGCCTCGCGAACTCACCATCACCGCCGAGACCGACGACGGCATCATCATGGGCCTTCGCCACCGCCGCCACAAAATCGAAGGCGTCCAGTTTCACCCCGAATCCGTCCTCACCGAATCCGGCAGGCAACTGCTTAAGAATTTTCTTTCGTTGTAGGGGGTCGGGCTTTAGCCCGGCTTATCCAGATCAGTTCACCAATTCAAATCCGCCAAGATCGTTCCATAAATCTCCATCCCGCGCCACAAGTGTCCAAGCCGTAGGTTTTCATCCGAGCTGTGCTGGTGATTGTCGTAGTTAACGATGGGCACGCCAATCCACGGCAAATCCAAGTCTTCAAAAATGTACATGGGCACGCTCCCGCCCAGAGTGGGTGCGATCACCGCGGTCCCGCCCGTCGCGCTTTGCATCACTTCGATCAGCGCTTTAGAAACCGGCAAATCCATCGACGTCCGCGACGCTGGATAGTTCCAGACGTCTTTCACTACCCGGACGACATGCGGATGTGTCAATCGTTCTTCCTTTGTCGGGACCTCCGTTGTCACGTAAAAGCCCTGCTTGCGGATGAACGCGACCACTTGCTCGAATTTCTTGTCCTGATCTTCCCCTTTCACCAGCCGCACATCGAGCGCGGCTTCGGCTTTGTCCGGCACAATGTTTTGCGCTTGATCGCCCACGTAAGCAGAGCGCAGCCCGCGAATGTTCAGCGAGGGAAGTTGCAGCAACTCGACAAGTCGTTTTCCCTCCCCGTCAGCCTTCCCGAATTGCAGCTCGCGTTGGAGTTCCGCGTCGTTGTTCGGCATGCCATCCAGGGCCTTCTTCTCTGATTCGCCCAGCGGCGCGACGTCATCGTAAAAACCATCGACGAGCACGCGCCCATCTTCCGTCTTCATCGAAGCGAGCAGCCGCGACAACTGAAACGCCGGGTTCGGCGCCCAATTCCCGTAGTGGCCGCTATGCAATGACCGGATGGGACCGTACGTAGTCAACTCGAAACCGAGTATCCCGCGGTTGCCGAAGAAAACGAGCGGTCGGCCGCTTTGGTGCACCGGCCCGTCGCCCGTGATCAGCAAATCTCCGCCGAGAAGATTCTTGTGCAGTTCGAGCGTGTGCTGGAGATTCGGCGATCCCGCTTCTTCTTCGCCCTCCAGGATGAGCTTCAGGTTCACCGTCAGAGGAATTTTCTTTTCACGCAGCGCATCGAGGGCTGCCAGCAGTGCCACGATCGGCGACTTATCATCTGAGGACGAGCGCGCATAAATTCGCCAGTCATCGTTATACACCGCGCGATGCAGCGCGCCGTTTTCAGGGAAGGGAATCCGCTTGCCGCCCGCTTCGATGGCCGCATCCCGCAGCACCGGCTCAAATGGTTTTCCGTCCGTCCAAGCGGCAGCATCGACCGGCTGCCCGTCGTAGTGCGCGTAAAAAATAACCGTTCGTTTCGCTTCCGGCGTAATCAACTTGCCGAATACCACCGGCCCCCGCCCACTGATGGGTAGCAGATGCGTTTCGATTCCTCGCGCCTCCAGCATCTCCAACAAATGCGCTGCGTTCTTCTGAATGTTCGCCGTATCGCTCGCAATGTTGGGAATGGAAAGGAACTCGCTCAGCTCCCGGATGATGCGGTCCTCGTTTTCCATCCGGTAATCGCGCACTGCCTGCGCGACCTGCGCCGGCGCTGGTGGAGCGGACTTCTGCGCGAGCGCCAGGCATGGTATGAGGCTAATCCACAAAGTGACCGCGATGTTTCTCAAAGTATTCCTCCTCGAGCGCTCCATGGAAACTCACCCTGGGTCAGCGAGGCGTCTAGCCGGTCGCCGCCCGGCAGCGATTCTATCCGACTAGGCCACTCTCTGCTTCATTTACCCAGGGCCGAGGGCTTCGTTCAGGCGTCGTCTCCCCTTCCCCCATACGACAAGAGATGCCTCGCCGCTAGCAACTGTTTGGGCACAGTACCATTCCCTACGCCCTTGGTCCTTCTAGACTTAGAGTGCGTCTCTCTCGGAGGAAGCGCACCGCTATGTTTCGTCGCGCTCTGGCAACGACACTAGTGTTCCTGTTGGCGGGCATGCCCCTGCTTGGGCAATCAGTTCCGCTCGGCGTCGTCACGCAGTCGTCCCTCGGGCATCTGAACAGCGCCGTTGCTTCTGTGGGAACTACAATTTACAACGGCGACCGCCTCTCGACCGAGGCCGCGGGAGCATTGGGAGTGCGTTCCGGCTCCGCGCAACTCCTCTTGTCGGGGGACAGCGCGATTTTCGTGGGTCAGGAAGGCCGGAACTTAACCGCAGCAATCCAGCGGGGCTCGGTGGTCTTCACGGTGGAAAGCGACGGGGCTCTGCTGCTCACCGCTGCCGACGTCCGTGTCCGCCCTCAATCTTCCGCGCTTACAGTCGGTCAAATTACCCTTGAAGACTGCGCGGTAGTTGTAACCAGCCGCGTCCAGACGCTCGAGGTTACCGCCGGCAAAGAAAGCAAGATTGTTGAGGCAGGTCAGTCCTATCGTGTGTCGCTCGACACCGGTTGCGGCCGGCACCCCAGCCAGCCACCGGTGGCCGCTGCTTACAGTCGGTTTCTCCTGATCCCCATCATCATCGTGGGAGGAATCACAATCCCCGCGATCCGCGAAGCGTTCGAGAGTCCCGACCGCCCGTAATTCCGCACTGTTTTGGGAAGCAGAACTCAGCAAGAGTTCATCTCTCGCTGGTGAACGCCGCCAGATTTGCCAATTTTTCGCTTGCTGCTCCTGAAGAGATCACAAAACTCGCCAGCCCCGCTCCTTCGCGGAAATTTTCAGCCACACCCGCCGCGACAAGCGCCGCCGCTGCATTGATTACCACAATATCCCGCGCCGGTCCGGCTTCACCCGCCAGTATGCGCCGGATCAGAGCCGCATTCTCCGCAGCGGTGCCTCCACGGATGGCTTCGAGTGGCGCGCGCGCCACGCCGAACTCTTCCGGTGTCACCGTGAAACGTCGCACGGCGTCACCACGGACCTCGGCAACCATCGTCTCTCCCGCCAGCGAAATCTCATCCAGACCGCCCGCGCCATGCACCACGAATGCGCGCTCAACGCCAAGCTCCGCCAGCGCCGCCGCCACCGGGTCCAGCACATCTTCGGAAAAAACGCCCAGCACTTGCGACTGCGCCCCGGCAGGATTTGTCAGCGGCCCCAGCAAATTAAAAACCGTTCGCACACCGATCAATTTTCGCGCCGGTGCTGCGTGCCGGGTTGCCGTGTGTGCCGCTTGCGCAAACAAAAACCCGATGCCAATCTCCCGGATTGCCCGCCCATACTGTTCAAACGGCAAGTCGATTCGCACATCAAGCGCTTCCAGTACGTCCGCCGAACCACTCCGCGAACTGGCCGCGCGATTTCCATGCTTTGCCACGCGTGCGCCCGCTGCCGCCGCAACGATCGCCGCCGCCGTCGAAATGTTAAAAGTGTTCGCGCCGTCGCCGCCGGTTCCGCACGTGTCTACCATGTTCGCGGGAAGCGCTTCGCCCTCTGCAAACACTCGTGTGGCGTGCCGCCGCATCACTCGCGCAAATCCCGCCAGTTCCTGCACTTCCATGGGGCGCTTGTTAAGCGCCACCAGCAACCGCACAATCTCGTTTGTCCCTACGCGTCCCGAAAGCAGCTCCTCCATCACGGCTTCCGCGTCCGCGCGCTTCAAGACATGCCCGGCCTCAACTCGTTCGATCTGCGATAGTGTCATCTCGTCCATCTGTTCAATTTCGACTGCACGCTCATTTGGATGTCGGCTCCCCAACAAATACCAGGCATTCGTTGGGATCTTCGATATGGAACTCCGTCATCCCGTATTCCCTCTCAAACAGATCTCTAATTTTGTAGCGATCCTTAAACGTCTTAACGTGCTCCCACATGGAACGGATACCACAAACCTCGATGTATATCTCGGTATGCCCCCGGACACACGCCAGAACTTCTTCTGATGCTGCTTTCATAAAGTGGATGGTCTGGCCGTCGCGTTCCACAATCGAATACTCCTGCGAGTCTCGAACCGGGGTGAATCCCAGCACACTCTTGTAAAATACGATGGTTTCCTCCATGTTGGCGACCGCCAGCATGGGGCTTATTTTTTTCGCTATAGTCGGAGCGTTCATTTCTGCGTCTCCTTGCTCTGTTTTCGGCTTCCGGTTAAACTTCTATGTTTCAGATGACGTCAAAATTCTAATACTAGCAGACTGTTTCATAGTCGAACGGAAAACGGAACCTCGATGAAGATTCATGAATACCAGGCCAAAGCGATCCTCGCCCGCTACGGCGTCACCACTCCCCGCGGCGAAGTTGTCTTCACCAAGGATGAAGCACGCGAGGCAGCCCACCGCCTGAGGTCGCACGCTACGGTTGTCGTCGTAAAAGCGCAGATCCACGCCGGGGGCCGCGGTAAGGGCGGCGGCGTAAAGCTGGCGCATTCTTCCGACGAAGCCGCCGATCTCGCCAGCCACATGCTCGGGATGAAGCTGGTCACTCACCAAACCGGTCCCGGCGGCCGCATCGTCAAGCGCCTGCTCATCGAAGAAGGCCTCGACATCAAGCGTGAACTTTATCTTGGCCTCCTTATTGATCGCGCCACCGGCCACGTCATCTTCATGGCCAGCGCCGCTGGCGGCATGGAAATCGAGGAAGTCGCCAAGGAAAATCCCGGCGCCATTTTGCGCGAATCGATTCATCCGGCGCTGGGTTTGCAAGCTTACCAGGCACGCAAAATTGCCTTTGGCCTCGGCTTGCCAGGTGAAGTCGCCAACGCCGCGACGCCATTCCTCCAGTCTCTCTACCGTGCCTTCATCGACACGGACGCCTCGATGCTCGAAATTAATCCCTGCGTGCTCACCGGCGACGGCAAACTCGTCGCCCTCGATGCCAAGATGACTTTCGACGACAACGCGCTGTTCCGTCACAAGGATCTCCGTGAACTCCGCGACCTCGATGAGGAAGATCCTCTCGAAGTCGAAGCCTCCAAGTACGGCCTCAATTACATCAAGCTTGATGGCAGTGTGGCCTGCATGGTCAATGGCGCCGGACTTGCCATGGCCACCATGGACATCATCAAATATGCGGGCGGCTCACCGGCAAATTTCCTGGACGTTGGCGGCGGCGCTTCCGCCGAGCAGGTGAAAAACGCGTTTCGCATCCTCATGAGCGATCAAGCTGTGAAAGCCGTGTTCATCAATATTTTTGGCGGCATTCTGCGTTGCGACGTCCTCGCCACCGGCGTCGTTTCCGCTGCCAAGGAATTGCACTTGCAAGTGCCTGTTGTCGTGCGCATGGAAGGAACCAATGTGGAAGTCGGCCAACAGATTCTCCGAGATAGCGGCCTCAATTTCACCATCGCCGACGGCATGAAGGACGGCGCGCAAAAGGTCGTGGCTCTCGCGGGAGGTGCGCGATGAGCGTCCTGGTCAATGAAAAGACGCGCCTGATCGTTCAGGGTTTTACAGGTCGTGAAGGCACTTTCCACGCGCAGCAAATGATTGAGTACGGCACCAACGTCGTTGGTGGCGTGACACCAGGTAAGGGTGGAACGAAACATCTCGAGCGCCCCGTCTTCAACACTGTTGCCGACGCCGCGAAAGCCACCGGCGCAAACGCCTCCGTCATTTTTGTTCCCCCGCAGTATGCCGCTGACGCCATCCTCGAAGCCGCCGACGCCGAGCTTCCGCTCACCGTTTGCATCACCGAAGGCATTCCCGCCCTTGACATGGTGCGCGTCGCGATCGTCGTCGACTTCAAGAAAACGCGCCTCATCGGCCCGAACTGTCCTGGCATCATCTCTCCCGGTAGATGCAAAATCGGCATCATGCCCGGCCGTATTCACAAGCAGGGAAACGTCGGCGTCGTCAGCCGCAGCGGCACGCTGACCTACGAAGCCGTCCATCAATTGACGGTGCTCGGTATCGGCCAGTCCACTTGCATCGGCATTGGTGGCGACCCCATCATCGGCACCACGTTCCTCGACGCCATCCAGTTTTTCAACGACGATCCGGACACCCACGCAATCATTCTAATCGGCGAAATCGGCGGCAACGCCGAAGAGCGCGCGTCTGAGTGGATCAAGGCCAATGTGAAGAAGCCCGTCGTCGGTTTCATTGCCGGACAAACCGCGCCGCCGGGACGTCGCATGGGCCACGCCGGCGCCATCATCAGCGGCGGCCAGGGCACTGCCAAGGATAAGTATGCCGCGATGGCTGCCGCCGGCATCCGCACCGTAGAAACTCCCGCGGACCTCGGCTCCACCCTGGCCGCCGCTCTAAAGTAATTGAGCCTTTTGTGCGAGCGACTAAGAAGAAGACGCCAGCCTCAAGAAATTCTTTGTTAAAGCTTGGACGAAAAGTTGTCCTCGAAAAGGTCCCGCCCGGACTGCTCGACGGATTGCCAGGGGAGGATCAAAGGGCCATTGCGGCGATTGTCGGTGTTCCGGTCCGATTATCGGGTTTCGATGACGGGAGACTGGAACTTGAATTTGTAGAAGAAAACGGAACTATTCACACGATCTATGTTGATCGTAAGTATGTTAGAGCAATCAAACCTGCTCATAGAAAAATCATAAGGAGAAAGTAGCTTGGCACTCGAACGCACTTTTGCCATCATCAAGCCTGATGCCGTCAAGGCTAGTCAGCAAGGCGAAATTCTTAGTCGCATTCACAAAGCCGGCTTCAAAATTATCGCCGTCAAATCGATGCGGCTCACTAAAGAGGAAGCCGGCGGCTTCTACGCCGTACACAGAGAGCGCCCCTTCTTTGGCGAACTCACCGACTTCATGAGCTCCGGCAAAATCTTCGCCCTCGTCCTCGAAGCCGAAGGCGCCATCCTCAAATGGCGCGACACCATGGGCGCCACCGACCCGAAAAAAGCCGCCCCCGGCACCATTCGCCACGATCTCGGCACCAGCATCGGCAACAACTGCACCCACGGCTCCGACGCCCCGGAAACCGCCGCCTTTGAAATCGGCTACTTCTTCCCCG
>JBGPIX010000206.1:0-9695 GCA_041485085.1 Candidatus Acidiferrum sp. | reverse complement strand
TAGAGCAACTGTTCAAACTTCGTCAGCTTCGGGGCAGGCACGGCAATATCAGGTGTAATGCCGCCACCGCCGGTCACTTGGCGTCCGCTATCCGTCAGTTTCACTTCCGTCGGATGATCCGGCACTTTGCGCTCGTAATGGTATTCGTAGAGCGAAACGGATTTGTAGTCGCGTTGAATCAGCCGCCCGCTCGGTGTGTAATATCTCGCGGTCGTCAGCGCCAGTCCGGTGTTTTCGCTCAGCCCAGTCACCGTTTGCACTAGGCCCTTGCCGAACGTCGTCTCCCCGACGATCAACCCGCGGTCGTGATCCTGCACTGCGCCGGACACAATTTCTGTCGCCGAAGCCGAATTGTTATTGACCAGAATAACGAGCGGCACGGTCACGCCCTGATTGCCGCGCACCGCGTAGTACCGCCGCTCCGGCGACGTCCGCCCATGATGCGAAACGATCAGCTGGTTCTTGTCCAGGAACATGTCGCCAACCGCGACGGCTTCATTCAGCAAGCCGCCAGGGTTCCCGCGCATGTCCAAAATCAAGCCATCCAGCGTTGAGGCATTGAGCTGTTTCAGCGAATCCGCAATTTCGCGATCTGTCGTCTCATTGAATCCCGACAGCCGGATGTAGCCGACGCCCGGCTTCAGCATGAACGCTATGTCCACGGAATGCCGCGGAATCTCGTCGCGCGTCACGGTGAAGACGAGCTGTTCGGCATAGCCTTCGCGGGAAACCGTAATCTTGACGACCGTGCCCTTCGGCCCCTTCAGCATGTCGGCCACTTCAGTGGTGGTCAGTCCATCCGTGGACTTGTCATCCACCTTAACAATCACGTCGCCCGGCCGGATTCCGGCGTTATACGCCGGCGCGCCCGCGTACGGCGCCATCACCACGGTGTGATTCTCCCGTGGCGCTACGATCATCCCAACGCCGTAGTATTTCCCGCGCTGGTCTTCTCGCAGCAGCGAAAACTGCTTGGCATCGAAAAAGCTTGAGTGGGGATCGAGCATCCGCAGCATGCCCGGAATAGCGCCTTGATAGACGGCCTTATCTACATCGACCTTGTCGGCATAGTTGTTCTGAACCACGTTCAGAACCTGGGTAAAGTCCCGCACGGCCGTCTGATAATCGTCCGCCGAGGCGGTCGTGGCTCGCACGTTGGGGCCGTAAATGCCCCCCAATACGGCGGATACCAGCAGTACGGCTACCACAACTACAAGTCCGCGACGCTCTGATTTCATCCTTACCTCGCGTGACAGCTCAATCCAAAATTATAGCACACCCTAATTCCACGCAAACTCCGGTTTGACAGCGGCTGACACCCTTTCTATGATGCCCATGGACCCTTTAGACGGCTCCCAAACGTAATGTTGAGCGTCCCTCACATGATTGTGTTGTTTCTGGTGGTTCTGGTCGTTTTTGGGCCACAGAAGCTGCCGGAACTCGCTCGTGGCCTGGGCAAGATAATGGCGGAATTCCGCAAGGCCTCCACTGACTTTAAGAGCGCCTTTGAAGAGGAAATGCGCGAAATGGAGCGTGCGACCATGCAGGCCGAGCGCAAGAAGGCTGCCGAGGCCGCTGCCGCTTCTGCCGCAGCCGTCGAACCCATCCCGCCCGCCCTCACGGAAGGATCCGCCATCACAGCAGCGCCCTTGAGCGAAGCTCAGCCAGAACCGGGCGCAACGCAGGACCCGGTAATCTCACCCGTGGCTGAATCCGTGCCACGCTCGCCTGAAGAGTGGACCGCGGAGAAGACCGAACCCACTGCCGTTACTGATTCCCAAGACACCCTCCATGACCAACAGCACCCGGCCTGAATCCGTGCCCGAATCCGAATCCAACTCGCAAATCACGCCACCGCCGGAAGAGCCCTCCGGTGCGATGACCTTTTTCGAGCACCTCAGCGAGCTCCGCAAGCGCATCGTAAACTCATTGATCTCGGTCGTCATCGGCGCCGGTATCGGGTGGTTTTTGGCGCCGCACTTTGTCATTTGGATCACCAAGCCAATGATCAAAGCCTTGAGTGATGCAAACCTGGGCAAACAACTGGTCTACACGCATCCCGCGGGATATCTCAATTTATTGATATCGCTGAGCATTTATCTTGGGCTGGTGATTGCCTCCCCTTGGATCCTCTATCAGGTTTGGCTCTTTGTTGCGCCCGCCCTCTACAAGCACGAACGCAGCGCGATCACGGGCTTCTTGTTTTCCACTGTCTTCCTGTTTCTGGCGGGAATCGCTTTTGGCTACTTCATTTCGCTTCCTTACGTCCTGCGCTTTCTGATCAGTTTTCAAGGCCCGGTCGTGCCGCTGATCAGCATTAACGAATACTTCGATCTGATCCTCATGATCCTTCTCGGCCTGGGTCTTGTTTTCGAATTACCAGTCCTCATTTTCTTCCTCTCACTTTTTGGGATCATCACGCCCAAGTTCATGCTCAAGAATTTTCGTTACGCCATTCTGGTGATCGCGATACTAGCGGCCGTCCTTACCCCCACGCCCGACGCGACCACCATGTTGGTCTTCATGGCCGTCCTGGTAGCTTTGTATCTCGTCGGTGTTGGCGTGTCCTGGGTTGTGGTGCGGCGGCGCGAGCGGCGTCTCGCGGGCGCGGAGGCTCACTAGATGGCTTCACTTTCTAAAACGATTCCGCGCACGGCTGGAATCCTTTGCATCTGTGCGATCGGCCTTGCCGGTTGCAAGGCCAGCGGCAAGGAAGCGCCCGCTGCAGCGAGCCAACCGCCGTTCATGAGCACCGTCGCATCTATTCCACCGCAAACGGCAGATGAAGCGCCAGCACCTGAAAAGACCGGTGGCTTCGATGGCAAGCGCGCCTTTGCCCATGTCGCCAAGCAAGTCAGCTTCGGACCTCACCCCTCGGGCTCACCTGCGATTGCCCAAGTGCAGGACTATCTGCTCTCCGAATTGAAGAGCTACGGCTGCACCGTTGAGACGGACGCTTTCAGTTCCGATACTCCCATCGGGCGCCTGCCCATGAAAAACATTCTCGTGAAAATTCCCGGTGAAAAGCCCGGCGTGATTCTCCTCGGCACGCACTACGACACGAAAATACTCGACAATTTCGTCGGCGCCGACGACGCCGGTTCCTCCACCGGCCTCATGCTGGAGCTGGCGCGCTTACTCTGTCCGCAACAAGGCAAGTACGCGGTGTGGATTGCCTTTTTCGATGGCGAAGAAGCCGTCAAAACTTGGAGCGATTCTGACAGCCGCTACGGCAGCCGCCAGATGGCCGCCAAGCTCGCCGTAAGCGGCGACCTGAAGAAGATCAGAGCATTTCTGCTGGCGGACATTGTCGGCGGCCGCACCGCACGCTTTCTGCGCGAAGCCAATTCCACGCCGGCTTTGGTCGATGTCATCTGGAACACTTCAGCCAAGCTGGGCTATTCGTCCATTTTTCTAAATGAGAGTACCTCCGCCGAAGATGACCACGATTCTTTCTTGAAGCGAGGCGTTCCCTCGGTGGATGTTATCGGGGATTTTCTAAACAACGGTTACTGGCATACTCCGCAGGATACTCTCGATAAAATCAGCCCCAAGATGCTAGCCATCACTGGCCACGTTTTTTTGGAAAGTGCGAAGCAGCTCCAAGCCAAGTGATGTAGCGGCCGCCTTCTGAGGCGGGCGCCTTTTTTCTACCCCTCGAATTTAACGTCCTTACCCTTTTGTACCGCCGAGTGCTTGCCAAAATCCTCGTCATTGCGGTACGGAAAATCCAAGCGATAGTGGCTTCCCCGGCTCTCTTCGCGTGCCAACCCCGACCGCGCAATCAGCAATGCCAGCGCATGCAAGTTTCGTAGCTCGTGTGCAGCGCGCCCCGGCTTCTGGGATTTATCCAGCTCCAAGGATTCCAGCTGCTTGATGGCATCCGCCAATTCTTTCCCGCTTCGTAGAATCCCCACTTCGCGCCACATCACGTCGCGAATCTTCGTCAGCGTCGGACAAGCCGTCGATGGCTTTGCTGTCGCTTTTGGCGGCTCCTTTTGCGCCGCCGAAAAATTTCCCGGAAGTGGCGCCGGACTGCCAGGCAACGCCGCGCCACTCCGTTTTCCGACCGGCGCGTCTTCAATCATCGCTTGCCCCGCGCGCGCGCCAAAAACCAATCCTTCGAGTAGGGAATTGCTGGCCAACCGGTTGGCGCCATGCACGCCCGTCGCTGCCGTCTCGCCTGCGGCGTACAACCCCGGCAGCGAAGTCCGTCCCCACAAGTCGGTCTTCACTCCGCCCATCATGTAATGGGCCGCAGGACAAACCGGAGCCATATCGGTTGCCAGGTCCAGTCCATAGCCCGCGCACGTCTCGTAAATTCGCGGGAACCGTTTCTTCAGAAATTCTTCGCTCTTCTTCGTCATGTCCAGATACACATACGCGCTTTGCGTACGGTGCATCTCGCTGACGATCGCGCGCGCCACGATGTCCCGCGGCGCCAGTTCTTGCGCTTCGTGGTAGCGCTTCATGAATCGTTCAAGCCCGATGTTGCGCAGCACTCCGCCTTCCCCGCGCAGCGCCTCGGACAGCAAAAACCGCGGCGCGCCCTTCACCGCCAGCGCCGTCGGATGGAATTGCACAAACTCCATGTCAGATAGAATCGCGCCTGCCTCGTAAGCGATGGCCATCCCGTCGCCGGTCGCCACTTCAGGATTCGTCGTCTCTCGATAAATTTGCCCTAGCCCGCCCGTCGCCAGCAGCACCGCACCGGCCCGCAATTCATGCTGCAAACCGTCAGTCTCGTCGATAAAACGCAGCCCCGCGACTCGCCCTCGCTCCACAATCAATTCCGTCGTGAATGCATGCGCGCGCAGGTGCAGGTGCGGAATCTTGTGCGCCCGCGCCAGCAGCGCCCGGCTGATCTCTCTGCCCGTTGAGTCACCGTGCGCATGCAAGATGCGTGAGCGGCTGTGCGCGGCCTCCCGTGTAAACGCCAGCTTCGTTCCCGCCCTGTCGAATTCCGTCCCCCACTCGATAAGCTGCGTGATGTACTTCGGCCCCTCTTCGACCAACAGAGCCACAGCCTCGGGGCGGCACAAGCCGTCACCGGCATTGATGGTGTCCTGTTCGTGAAGCCCAATTTCATCTTCGTCGGAGAGGGCCACGGCGATCCCTCCCTGTGCCCAGGCCGTCGCCGAATCGCTCAAATTGGATTTCGCCAGAACCAGCACGCTTCCCGCCGCGCTCAGCTCGATGGCCGCGCGCAAACCCGCAATTCCGCTGCCTACCACGGCATAATCGGCGCGATGGATTTTGTGAGAGTTCGTCATGGGAGTGGGAGGGTGCCGCCTCCGTATGGTAGCACGAAGAAATTGCTCCGATGAGTGGTGCGCGCCCGGCATGCGATGCATCCAGCGCGTGTGTTACATTGAAAATGTCTCGCTCATGAAAACGATACGCATTCGCGTGAAGTCTTCGGCTGGTCCCTACTCGGTTGTTGCTGGCGCAGGGGTGATTCGCCGCGCCGCACAGGAAATTTCCGCGCTCGGACGCTTCTCAAGTGTCCACGTTGTCTCATCACCCAAAGTCTGGCGCGCGGTAGGGCAGTCCGTCCAGCGCGGTTTACGGCTTTCGAAAGGAAGTGCCGTTCACCTCTTTGATGACGCCGAATCCGCCAAGAATCTCCGCAGCGTGGAACACCTCGCTCGTTCTCTTTGCCGCGCCGGCGCCGATCGCCAATCACTCGTTGTCGCAGTGGGTGGCGGCGTTGTTGGCGATGTAGCTGGCTTCGCTGCTGCCGCCTACCTGCGCGGAGTGAAACTCGTGCACATCCCTACAACGCTCGTCGCCCAAGTGGACAGCTCCATCGGCGGGAAGACCGGCGTCAATCTCCCGGAGGGGAAGAATCTTGTCGGATCGTTCTATCCCCCCCAATTGGTGCTCACTGATCCGGACCTGTTGCGCACGCTTTCTAATCGCGAATTCCGCGGCGGCCTTGCCGAGGTCATCAAGCATGCCGTCATTGCGGACGCGAAAATGTTCACGCTTCTCGAGAATGACATGGAGAAAGTGCTGCGGAGAGATCGTCAAACTCTCGGCTTTCTAATTCCCCGCAACGTGCAAATCAAAGCCCGCGTGGTCAGCCGCGATGAACGCGAGGCCGGCCTCCGAGAAATCCTCAACTACGGCCACACCTTCGCTCACGCACTCGAAAGCGTTACGAAATACCGCCGCTATCAGCACGGCGAAGCCGTGGCCTGGGGCATGATCGCAGCCGCTTTCCTGGGACACGAACTCGGCTTGACGCGTGCCGACGACGTCAGCCGCATCGTCGCGCTGATTCGCCGCCTTGGGCCTCTGCCGCCTTGGCCGAACATTCCGCCCGCGTCATTACTCAACGCCATGCGATCCGACAAAAAAACGCGCAGTGGAGTTCTTCGCTTCGTCCTCACGCCTCGCATTGGCAAAGCGCGTTCCTACGACACCGTTCCTCTTCACGTAGTAGAGCGTGTTCTCCATTTCACGCCCCGCCTCATCACCGCCAGTGAAAAGCGTTTGCGAGGCCGCCGTGGCTGAAGCGTCGGCGCCGGTCAAGGGAACGCGTCCCGAAGGCGCCGTTACCGAAGCCGACGCTTCCCAAAAAGTCCGCGAGATGTTCACCGAGATCGCGCCGCGCTACGATCTTCTGAACCATCTCTTGTCTCTGCAACTCGATCGCCTCTGGCGCGCTCGCACCGCCAAACGCCTGCATTCCATCCTTGACCGATCCGATGCGCTGGTCCTCGACCTCTGCTGCGGAACCGGCGATCTCGCTTTCGCTCTTGCGCGTGCCGGGAAGGCCCGCATCCTCGGAGCAGATTTCGCTCATGCCATGCTCGTCCGCGCCCGAGCGAAAAGCTCCGCCCTGCCGCCATCGTCGAATCAAAGTGCCGCTTCGCCTATGCCGTTCTTCGAAGCCGACGCTCTTCGGCTGCCCTTCGCAAGCTCTTCATTTGACTTGGTTACCAGCGCCTTCGGTTTTCGCAATCTCGCCAACTACGAAGCCGGCCTGCGCGAAATTCAGCGCGTGCTCAAGCCCGGCGGCACCGTCGCTATTCTGGAATTTGCCGAGCCGCCCGAGGGATTAATGGGCGACCTCTATCGCTGGTATTTTTGCAAAGTGTTGCCGAAGATTGGCGGCCTCATCTCCGGCGATCAGGCGGCTTACAAATATCTCCCGAAGTCCGTCGCCCGTTTCTTCCGCCCGCCTGAACTAGCCGCGCTCCTAGACGCCGTCGGCTATCAATCAGTGGACTATCGCGTCTGGACCCTCGGCACCGTGGCCCTCCACACCGCCATCCGCGTAGGTTGATTGTCCGAATCTTCCTAAGGGGAGGTCGCCAAAAGCCGAAGCGCAAGCGGATTAGCCACCGCGCTAAAATTCTCTCTTACTTTCAACCTTAAACTTTGAACTTTCGACCTCTTCCCGCCAGTCACGAGTCACCAATCACTCTTCCAGTCCAGCACTCCGCAATTTCGCCAGCAGCGTCTTCGGTGAAACCCCCAGCTTTTCCGCCGCCCGCGTCTTGTTCCACTTGCACTCGCTCATGGTATTTTCGAGCAAAGCTTTTTCCACATGGCTCACAGCCCGGCCGGTCACTTCGTCCAGCGAGCCTTCCCAGTTAAACTTTTCCGGAAGCATGCCCACCGGCAGTTTCTCAACATCCGGCTTCGACGCAGGCAACTGTAAACCTTCGGCGCGAATGCTTAATCCATCCGCCAGAATTACCGCACGCTCCAGAGTATTCTGCAGCTCCCGCACATTTCCCCTCCAGCGATAGTGCAGCAGTCGGTCCCGCGCCTCGGCCGATAATTCCAATCCAGGTTTTCCAAATTCGCGGCTAAATTTTTCCAGAAAGTGATTCGCGAGCAGCAGCACGTCGTTTCCACGCTCGCGCAAAGGCGGAATCGTCATCGGAACCGCCGAAATCCGGAAGTATAGGTCTTCGCGAAACAGTTTTTCTTCCGCCAGTCTTTGCAAATCGCGATTGGTAGCCACCACAATTCGAACGTCTACGTCGATCGATTGCGTCCCGCCCACTCTCTCAAACCGCCGCTCTTCCAGCACGCGCAGCAGTTTTGCCTGGATCGCCAGCGGCAACTCCCCAATTTCATCCAGAAAAAGCGTTCCCCGATGCGCCAGGTCCATCTTTCCAACTTTGCGCGCCCCCGCTCCGGTAAACGCTCCCCGCTCGTGCCCGAAAAGTTCGTTCTCCACCAGTCCTTCCGGAATGGCGGCGCAATTCAGCGCCACAAACGGCTGATCCCGCCGCGGCGACAGGTGATGGATCGCCAGCGCGAACAACTCTTTCCCCGTCCCGCTTTCGCCCAGCAGCAGGCAAGTCGAATCCGTCGCCGCCACTTTCTGAATCTGCTGGCTCACTTCACGGATCGAGGCATGCTCCCCCACGATTCGCGGAAATCCATAACGCGTCGAGTACTCTTCGCGCAGCAACAGATTTTCCCGCAATAATTCTTGCTGCTGCGCCGCGCGCTTTATCAGCAGCTTCAAATGTTCCAGGTCTACCGGCTTCTGCAGAAAATCAAACGCGCCATCCTTCATCGCGGAAACGGCTTCTTCCACCGATCCATACGCCGTCAGCAGCAGCACCGGGACCGTCGCATCTGCCTGCTTGGTCTCGCGCAAAACGTCCAGCCCCGAAGCCCCCGGCATCTTCAAATCCGTGATCACCAGCAGGTACCTTCGCGCCCGCACCTTTTGAATCGCCGCCGCGCCGTCCGGCGCTTCGTCCACGGTGTAGCCCGCGCGCTCCAGTGCCTTCCGCAGCATGGTGCGCAATTCCTGCTTGTCTTCAACCAGGAGCAGAGGTTCCATCTCTTTCGTTTCTACCACGAATCCTGTTGCCGTCAGGGAACAACCAGAGACACATGTGCAGAGAAGGGAAGCAGGCCGTTCCCAACTTATGCACTAACACACCCGTAGTTCAGTTTTTTATTTCGGAAGAGAAGGTTTCTTCTTATAACTTACAACTAATAACTTACAACTTAGCTTTTCTACCGCGCCCAACCCGGATTACCGTTCGCTTTCCTCAATTGGTCTTCGAGGTCATCCAGCCCTTGCTTCAGTTGCTCAATTTCTTTCCTCTTAGCCTCGATTTTCGCCGTCTTGTCATTGACCTCCGCGCGGGAGTTCTGCTGGGTCATCGCTTTCTGCGGGTCGGGGTAGTATTCCAACTGTGCCTTTTGTAGTTCGCGTTGCAGAATATCGAGTTCCTTCTCGGCCTTCGCAATGCGGTCGTGCTGGTCCTTAAATCTCGCTCTCCAGGCTGCTTCCCCGTTCGGTTCGTCTCCCTTGGTACCTTGCCCCGTCGAAGCGGTTGCCGTTCCTGGAGTCGAGCCAGTCGCAGCCTCTGACTCAGGCGTGCCCTTCTTCAAATCGTCGTCTGTATAGACCTTCTTGGGCTTCGTCGTGTCCTTCTTCGACTGTCGTGCCTTCCGTGCGGCATCGGCCACTGGATCGCCCGTCTGCTGCTGAGAGGCATCCTGAGGGCGCGCGAATGCCGGAAGCCCGGCCAGACACAAGGCCGGCACAAGTACGAAACCCTTCATCCAGATTCTCATTCGCATATTGTCCTACCTCCCGGAGCGGATGGAAGACCCCGACACTCTCTTAGATGCTTGCCTGCTTTAATTCTACTGCTTCTGGCACCCCGCGCGGCAGGGGGAGCGTAACAATAAACTCCGCCCCTCCT
>JBGPIX010000205.1:0-9721 GCA_041485085.1 Candidatus Acidiferrum sp. | reverse complement strand
TTCCGGCAGCCCCTCGCGGTAAGTCTTCTGGTCATCGGCGGCAAAAGTGGACAGTCCGCGATCGATGAAATAGACGACACCGGCTTCGCGCGCCCCCGGTGTATCGTCCGTCGGAATGATGCGTGCCGTTATGGCCTCGACGTCAGCGGCTTGCTCCGGCGTGAAGAACTCGAATTTCGGCGGCGTGGCGGAATTCGCGGCCCGGTGCGCATGATCGGCAGCCGCCACCAGAGCGGGCAAATGCGTGGAGACCCAAACGGCCGAGAGGCCAGTGATGCCTCGCGACAAAAAATTGCGGCGGCTGACGGATTCGTTCATTTCGGCAGTTCCTTAGTATAACTTTTGGACTGTAAGCTGCGCGGCAAGGAGCGTCAAGCAATTCTTGAGCAATCAAATTTTCCATCAAGCCAATCGGCAAGCCAAATTGACCTGTTCTAAATCTCGCCTCGGCGCGCCAGAGCCGTGATGCGGTCAGCGGCGCGATACGCCAGGGCACTGATGGTTAGCGTTGGCTGCCCGCGGCCGGAAGTGACCAGGCTGCTGCCATCGCAGAGGAATAAGTTCTTCACGTCATGGGTGCGGTGATCGGCATCGATCACCGATGATTTCGGGTCGTTCCCCATCCGGCAAGTCCCCAGGAGGTGGTAAGCAAAGTCCTGCTCCTCGACGGGAGACGCCCATTTCTGTTTCGCATCCGTGGCGTCGAGCAGTTCCATGATGCGTGCTTTCAGGAAAACACCAAGTTTTAGGTCGTCGGGATGATCCTTGTAGGTCATGCGCAGAGCCGGCAGGCCCCAGGCATCTTTCAGCTCCAAATCCAGCGAAAAGCTGTTGCTTTCGACCGGCATTGAAGTGCCGTGCGACACAATCTCCACCGTTCGCGTGTAATTGTGCGCCAAGGCAGCCTTGAATTCTTTTCCCCACAGCGGAGTCTCGGGCGGCAAGCCGCCGTTGCCGTAGCCGTTCAGGGCAAAGCCGATTGGCGTGAGATCGAAACGCGCGTCGAGTCCACCGCCTCCGCAGAACCCCACTTTTTGCGGATCGAGTTCGTAGAAGTCATGCAAGATCCGGCTGACGGCAAATCCTTTGTAATCATTGAGCGGGTGTTCAAACACGGCCATCGCGGAGGGGCCGGAGTTCATCATCAGGTATTTGCCGACGAGGCCGCTCGAATTCGCCAAGCCGTTTGGGAATTCTTTATTCGCTGAGAGAAGCAGCAAGCGAGGAGTCTCCGCTCCATTGGCACAAACAACCACGGCTTTGGCTTTTTGCAGATGGACGTTCCGCTTCCCGTCAAAGTATGCCGCGCCAGTCACCCGGCCGTTCGCGCTCGTCTCGATCCGGTGCACGTAGCAGTTGGGACGAATCTCGCAGCGGCCGGTTTTCTCCGCCATTCGAATCACGGTCGCCAGCGTGCTGGACTTGGCGCCAACTTCGCATCCGAAACTTTCGCAGAATCCGCATTGCACGCAAGCGCTCCGCCCGGGCCGCGGTTGCGAAAGAATCGCCATTGGTGACGGGAACGGATGCCATCCGAGCTTCCGGGCGGCATGTTCGAAAATTACCCCGCCAGATTTCACCGGCAGTGGCGGCATCGGATACGGCTTCGAACGCGGCGGATCAAACGGGCTCGCACCGGCAAGGCCGGAGACTCCAATTTCCCACTCCACTTTCGTGTAGTACGGCTCCAGGTCGGCATAGGTGATCGGCCAGTCAGCGAGAGCTGCCCCTGCGACCGGTCCAACCTTGCTGCGCTCGACGAAGTCAATTTCATGGAAGCGCCAGTAGTTCCCGGTGAAATGCACGCTGGAGCCCCCGACCATTCGGCCGTAGACGTACGCGCGATGGCGCTTGGCTTTATCCTGCGGCGTCTTGCGGAACGTCGTGGGTTGAAGTTCCGGGTGATTCGTGAGCTGGTTCCCTTTCACGACCTCGACTTCGTTGTGCGTGAAATCCGCCTCGGTGAGATAGGGCCCCTGCTCAAGCACGACTACGCGAAATCCATTCGTGGATAGTTCTTTGGCGAGCACCCCTCCGGCCGCGCCAGAACCGATGATGACAAAATCGACTTCGTCCGAAGTCTTGTACTTGGGCTGATCCACCATCATGCGTGAGTCGTATCCTTTGCGAGAGCCCATGACTATATCATCGGAGTCCTATGCGATTGCATCGTTAGGCGGTGCTGGGTTACGATGCCGCGCCATCCGCGAGTATTGCTGGATTTCGCGAATCTGCCACAATTCTGAGACACTATTAGGCGCATATGGCTACATTAACCGGGGCAATTGGAACCGGCAGCAAATGGCTGCTCGACAAAATTGTTGGCGCGATCGCCGCCACCGGCATCAATCCCAATCTCCTCACCTTTCTCGGGTTGATCGTGAATTTTGCCGCCGCCGCTTTCTTTGCCGTTGGCAGTTTTTTTACCGGCGCGCTGATCATTTTCTTCGCGGGCTTCCTGGATATGCTCGATGGACAGGTAGCACGCAGGCAGAACCGCGTCACCGCCTTCGGCGCCTTCTACGACTCCACGCTCGACCGCTACGCCGACATGGCCCTGTACATGGGTCTCCTCGTCTACTATTCCGTCAGCGGCCGCACTCCCTATGTCGTGCTCGCCGCCGTAGCCACCGCCGGCTCCGTCATGGTCAGTTATGCCCGTGCCCGCGCCGAGTCTCTCATTCCCTTATGTAAAGTCGGCTTCATGGAGCGCCCCGAGCGCATCGTGCTGCTCATCATCGGTGGCGTCTTCAATCGTATGGGGCCGATCCTTTGGGTCATCGCCGTCGTTTCCACCATCACCGTCATCCACCGCATCTATTACACCTGGCAGGAAACCCGCGCCGGCCGCGTCCTCCCCGGCATCAGGCTCTCGCTCTAGTCAGCGCATTTCAGCGCTTCTTCCACCGACGCCGTAATAATTTCCCGAACGCGTTCGCGCAGCGCGGGCACGTCTTCTTTCGTAAGACCTTTGGTCTCGATCGTGTCATGCAGATGGACCGTGATTTTCTCGGGCCAGAGCATCCAATGGCCCGTCCGGTGATGCTGAAACGATCCCACCAGACTGACCGGGACAATGGGAATCCCCAGTTGCTGTGCGACGCGGAAACCGCCGTCCTGAAATTGGTCCACATGACCGTCGCGCGTCCGCTTGGCTTCCGGAAAAATAATCAAACTTGTCCCGCTGTTGATGGCGTCTTGCGTCATGCGCCACATGCGCTTCAAATCCGAAGGCCGCCGCACATCGGGAACCGGAACGTTTCCAAAACGTTTCATCAGCCAGCCGTACGCCGGAATCTTGAAGTGCGATTCCAGCTCCCACCCGCGCACCAGTTGCGGAATCGCGCAGTACAGCATGAACGGATCGAAAAGATTGACGTGGTTGCTCATGAAGAAAGAAGTGCGGGAAGCGTCGAAACCAGCAGAGCGGCGAACCTCGACCTGCGCGCCGGAAAGAAACGCGATGCGCCGGCAGAAACCGCGCTGCAACCAGTCGTGCTTGCGCGGATCCAGGAAGATCGCCAGAAAGATGAGCACTGGCACAACAAGAAAAAAATGCACTCCGCTGATGATCCACAGGATCGCGCTGCGGAACATCAACCAGACGCGCTTCATATATACACGTCCACTGCAGCGGGAAGAATGTCGATTGCCCGGCATTCCACGGTTACGACTTCTCCATCAATCATCACATCCACGGGTGCGGCTTCTTTGAATTCCACGTGCCTCACCGCGCGCCGCGAAGCCAGAGGGTGTTTGATATGAGAGCCATCGTAGAGACGCGGCAAGGTGCGCAGCAAACCCAACCGGCCGATTGGGCCCCAGCGCACAAATTCAATGAGCCCATCCGTGGGATCGGCATCCGGCGCGATGAGCATCGTGCCGCCCGTGTATTTGCTGTTGTTGAAAGTAAGAAAAAGCGACCGCCCTTCATCCCATTCCGCATCGTCATCGCAGCGCAGCGCCATCGACCGCCGTCGCAACTGCACCACGCGAACAAATACACCGAGCAAATACCCGAGATCGCCAAACGGCTTGAACATGCGATTCGTTAGCGCCGCCACATCCGCCGTGAAGCCCACGCTGAGAAGATTGAAGGAGTAGATTTTCCCGGCCGCATGCGTCAACCGTAACAGGTCCACAGTTCGCGTGCGGCGCTCCAACAGCGCCTGCATCGAAGCTGCCGCTCCCTCTTTCGTAAAATCGCGCAAGAAGGAATTGCCCGTGCCCAGTGGCAGGAAACCCAGCGCGATGCGTTGCACGTCGCTGCGTCCCACAAAAACGCCGTTGAGGATTTCGTGAGCGGTGCCGTCACCGCCAACTGCAAGAAAGCGGCGGTAGCCCTGATCGTAGGCCTCGCGCGCAAGCTGCACCGCGTGGCCCGGGGATGTCGAAGCGATGACGTCGACCTTCAACCCTTTTTCGCGCAAACGCGCGAGAGCAGGCCCCGCGAGTTTCGCGGAGCGGCCGCCACCGGCGGCGGGGTTGACGATGGCGAAGAATCGATCCATTTGCAGCGCGGACGAACGAGAAAACGCCAGCTCCTCCTGCGAACTTCTACCTCCAAACGCTTTTCACAATGGCAGGATCGCAGAACCGCTATCCAGCTTCGCGAGGCGCTCTGCCAGAACGTTGCGTTTGATCTTGAGAGAAGCCGTACGGGGAAAGTCCTCATCCAGCAGAACGACCCCGTGGATACGCTTGTAGTTTAGCAGGCGATTGTTGCGCGCGTTGATCTCTTGCCGGAGTTCTTCGCCGTACTGTTGTCCCGGCTCGAGATGCAGCACCAGCACCAGTCTTTCGCCAACCATCGAGCGTTTGGGCCAAATATAGTTGGCGGCGAACACGCAAAATTCCTTGACGGGCAGGCTTTCGAAAACGGTTTCGATGTCCTCGGGATAAATATTTTTCCCTTCTTCGGTGACGATCATGTTCTTCTTGCGGCCCGTAAGCTGTAAATGGCCCGCACCGTCGAAGCGCCCGAGGTCGCCGGTCATCAGCCACCCGTCGACGATCGCCTCCGCGGTGAGTTCAGGCTCGTTCAAGTAGCCCGCCATCACAGTTTTGCTTCGAACAGAAACTTCGCCCACGCCATCGGCAGCCGCATTCACGATTCGCACTTCCATTCCGGGCAGCGGCTTGCCAACGGTGTCCGCACGAAATGGTCTTAAATCGTTGACCGTGATGGCCGTGCCCGCTTCCGTGAGCCCATACCCATTGGCGACGGGAATGCCGAGATCGTAGAAAAATTGCAGCGTCTGCGGCTCGGTAAAAGCACCGCCAACAATAATGGCGCGCAGCTCTCCTCCAAACGCTTCGTGGACTTGTATCAGCAGGCGGCGGCTGATGCCAAGGCGCGGCTGGCTTTTCGTGAGCGCTTTGTTGACCCCAACGAGCGCATTAAAAATTTTCCGTTTGCCTGGCGGCAAAGCATCAAAGCGCGCTTGCAAACCTTTCTGCAGGTTTTTCAAAACGAGAGGAACGAGACTCACGTATGTGATTTTGTATTTCGGGAAAGCTTCGCGCACGTATTCGGGGCGCAACGTGCGCAAATGCACGACGGTTGCGCCGCAGGTGAACGGCCCGAAAAAACCAACCATGAAATCGATGGCATGATTTGTCGGCAAGATACTGAGGTAGCGCACGCCAGGCCAGAACGGATATATCGACGTGAGCGCCACGCACTGCTCCAAATAGTTTCCGTGCGTCATCATGCAGCCCTTGGGGCGGCCGCCAGTTCCCGAGGAATAGACGATGCATGCCGTGTCTTCACGTTTGCGCGCAATAAACTCTGGCTTGCCCGTGCCGCGAAATTCTTCCCAGCGCTGTGCTCCAGCCAGATCGGCGTTTGCCGGTGCCTCCGTGACCAGTACGGTTCGAACGTTTGCCGCTGCCGCTCGGCCGGTCGACGCACTGAGTTGCCTCCAGATCGGATATTCCGTGATGAGCACGGAAGCATTCGAATGCTTGAGAAGTTGCCACTGCTCTTCCGTCGTGAGTTTGTAATCCAGCGGAACGAGAACGCCGCCTGCAAAAAAAATGGCGTACGCCGAAATCAGCCACTTCGACTGATTCGTCATGATAATGCTGGCACGATCGCCAGCGGAGAATCCGCCGCTCTGCAAAGCTTTGGCCAACGGATGCGCGCGTTCCTTAAACTCGCGATAGGTCAGGCGCTCTCTTTCGCGCTCGCGGTCGGCTTCGATCAGGCAAACTTCGTTCGAAAATCGGTCCAGCGCATCCCGAAGCGCTTCGCCAATGGATTGATATTTGGAAAGGTCCAGCATTACAGGCGGGACTGAATCCGTTCAGCCAGAGTCTTGAAGTCGCTTACGCCCTGCACTTCGTAATCGGGCAACTCGATCCCAAAATGATTTTCGAGGCGCGAAAGCATCTCTAGCGTCTGCAAGCTATCAATGCCGAGTTTTTTGAAAAAATCATCTCCCGGCGCGAGTGCTCCAGAGGGCAGTTGAAAGTGTTTTGCCGCCAAGTCCAGCACTTCCTGTGTGGTTTGTTCTAGCGTTCGCATAGAAAGTTCAATTTATCATTCCCGCGCCAAGAAGGACAATTCGCGAAGTCAAAATTCCCGCGACTACGGCAGGTACGGCATGGGGCCGGAATCTTCGACAAATTTCTTCAGCGCGGCCATGACCGCCGGGCGTGTGAAAAGTTCGCAAAAGAGATCGATCTCGCGCCGTAGTTCATCGTACGGAATGGGTTTGATGAATTTCTTGGCGGCTGCTCGCGTCACCGCATCGTACTTGGTAATTTGCGCGGCAGTCGAGCGGGCAATTCGAAGCGACTGCCCTTCGCCGGCAAGTTGCGCGACCAATCCCACAGCCTGTGCGCGGGTGGCGTTCACCGTTCGCCCGGTGAAAAGCAAATCCCTTACAAACGCGTTGCCAAGATCGCGCTTCAAGCGCGGGATACCGCCGAAACCGGGAATGAATCCCAGTCGCAGCTCGGGAAACGCGAACCGCGCCATTTTGTCGGCGATAATCATGTCGCAGGCCAGAGCTAGCTCCAGTCCTCCTCCAAGACATGCGCCGTGAACGGCCGCAATGGTGACAAAAGGTGCGCCATCAAGCGCATTCAGCACAGCGTGGATGCGCTCGAGAAAAGCGCGCACGCCAGCGGAACGGTCTTTCGCAGGGACTGCCGCCGCGGTTGCATATAGTTCGCGCAAATCCCCGCCGGCTGAAAAAACAGATTTTCGTGCGCTGGCAATAATGCAGACAGAAGTCTCCGGCGCGAGAGCACCAAATGCAGCGACGAACTTTTCCAATTCCGCAAGCATAGCCGTGCCGATTTCATTGGCAGGCTCATGATCGAGCGTCAGCTCGATCACGCCTTCGCGCCACTCCCAACGCAACGTCTTGCCGGCGAAAGTTTTCATGCGTGCTGCCTGTTCACCGCTTTGCGATCTCCGCTGGCCGCCGCAGCTTCGCGGCTGCCTTTCGAATCGTACATGGCATTGATTTCGGAAGCATACCGCGCATTGATGGCATCGCGTCGAATCTTGCCCATGGCCGTGAGCAACCCGCTCTCCGGCGTAAACTCATCGGTGATGACCTTAAAATTTCTGACCTGCCGGTAATGGGGAAGTTCCGGATTCACGGCATCAAGGGCCGCCTGAACGGCCGCGGATTCAACTGCGCCGGTCAGCAGGGCGCAGAGATAACCGCGCCGATTTCCTACCACGACCACCTGCTGTGCCCCAGGAAGCATCCTCGCAATTTTTTCTTCGATCGGCTCGGGCGCAATGTTATGTCCGGAATTCAAAATAATCAGGTTCTTGATCCGCCCACTGATGCGCCAATTCCCGCGCACGTTGACTTCACCCTGATCCCCAGTGTGAAACCATCCATCGCGCAGCACTCGAGCCGTTTCTTCGGGCTGGTTCCAATAGCCCGGAAAAATGTGCGGCCCGCGCAGGACAATTTCTTCATTTTCGCCCAGCTTCATTTCGATACCGCTGATCACTGACCCGACGTAGCCCGGCTCCGCGGGCACGCGCGGATCGTCCAGCGTACAAATGCCGGTGGTTTCCGTGAGCCCGTACGCCTGCAGCACGGGAATGCCAAGCATCAGAAAAAACTGCTGCGTTTCCGGCGCGAGCGGCGCGGAACCGCAAATCAGCGCGCGCAGATTTGGGCCGAATCGCTCGCGAATCTTCCGAAAGATCAGCCCACGGCCAAGCGCAAGCCAGAACGCATCGAGTGCGCGGCCACGCCCCGCATGCTGCCTCTGCCAAGCGGACCTCGCCTTCGCAAACAGGGAACGAATGAAGGCCGGCCGCTTCGCAATTGCCTCCTCGACGGCGCGCCGCACCCGCTCCAGCAGCGTGGGAACATTCAGAAAATAATTCGGTGATGCCAGAAGTATCTCGTCCGAAAGCTTGTTGAGATCCGTCGAAAGCGTAAGAACACTTTCCCGCGTGAGGCACGACAGCAGCAAGATCGTGGACGCCGCAAAATTAAACGGCAGGTAATGGAAGACGCGGTCCGGTTCGTGCGTCGCGCCCATCAACTGATCGAGGCGTTCCGTAGTGCAGGAAAGCATGTGCGTGAGATTTCCGGCGTTCAAGCAAACGCCCTTCGGCTCGCCCGAAGTTCCCGAAGTGTAGATGATGCTGACAATATCGCTGTCTTGACGAGGATTGGGCTCGTCGGGAAGCCGAGTTTGCAGCGCTGCCTGGTGCAGGACTTCATCGAACAGCACGCGGCGCGGCGCCTCCGGCCAAGCCTGGGCAACGCCCTCGCCGAGCGCAGCCTCACCCACAAAAATCAAGCGCGGCTGGCAATCTTTCATCATGCCCGCGAGTTCGGCAGGCGACTGCCGCGAGTACAGCGGCACAACGATTGCGCCCTCAGCCACGAGCCCCAAATGAACCGCCGCCCATCGAATGGAATTGGCCGCAAGAAGAGCGCAGCGATCCCCGGTCTGGATGCCGGAGCTTCGAAGGAACGTGCGGACTAGCTGAACCTGATCGAGCAATTCCCTGCCCGTCACGCTCACAAACTGGTCCCCGCGAACTTCGCGAAGTACCACGCGGCCATCCGCACGCTTCAACTGAGCAAGAATTGTCTCAAGAAAATTGGGCATGAAGAATCAGCGAACTGCCGCGAGCGCCGCCGGCGAAGAGTCGTATCGCTCGGCGAGCTGAATCAAATTCTTGCTCAGCGGCGGCAAATACTCTTCCCAAGAAAAAACGCCGGACCGCAGCGGAAACTCCGGATAAGTGCGCCGGACAACGTCTTCTAGAAACGTGCCCATGCGCGCCATCACTTTAAGATTGCGAACCACCGTCTGCCCGATGCCCTCGCGGACGGACTCCGCCTCGGCCACAAGAGTCTCCATGACCTGGAGCAGTTTCGGCTCCAGATCAGGGTCGTCCACCGTAAGAAACAGATGCTGATGCCCGCGCTCGCGCATGAGATTGCGGATGCGCTCGTCCATGGTCACACCAGCCGAGGCCACCAGGCTGGGCATGCAAGTCACGATCCCGTGGTAGCGCGAAGAGACCATGTACGTGCAGGCGCGCAGGATCGAGACCAGTTGGAACATGTCGTAATCATCCGAAGTGAAAACCGGCGTGCCCGGAATCCGCGCGGCTATTTCCCGGCAGGCCACGGCGTCGAGCCGCTCCATGGCGACCAGCACGGGAAAAACGCGATGACGCTGTACAAATGCCTGCGTCGCCTTCGTGAACCCGGAAATG